>NZ_KB891241.1 GCF_000373365.1 Parafrankia discariae | reverse complement strand
TCGACCCGGGTCGATGGGCGGGTCGGGGTGTGGGCGGCGGCGAACAACGTCGAGATCGCCTACACCCCGACCAACAGTTCATGGCTGAACCGGATCGAGGCCCAGTTCACCGCCCTGCGCTACTTCGCGCTCGACGGCACCGACCACCGCAACCACCGGGCCCAGGCATCGATGATCCGCCGCTACCTCGGCTGGCGGAACCGCCACGCCGCGGACAAGAAACTCCGCACCATCGTCGCCAAGGCGAACGTTGCCTGATGCGGCACTAGCTCCCCCGCTGCAATGCCCGCAAGCGTGCCCGCTTCGATGCGGACGGCGCGTACCCGGTCGGCGATCTTGTCGGCGGTGGGGGTATCGATGTAGGCGGCGCGGACGATAGTCGGATCGTCGGTCGCGCCCACCAGATAGCCGATTCCCTTGTCGGTGGGTCGCAGGGTGGTGGCGCGGACGCCGTTCTTGTACATCGACGTGCCAAGGATCATGTCGTTTTCGACCTGGCCCATGACCCGCAGGCAGAACCGCACCGAGACGCTGGACGACACCCCGGTCGGGAGGCTGTTCGCGTCCGGGCGCTGGGTCGCCAGGACGAGCACGACGCCGAGGGCCCGTCCGAGCTTGATGACGTCGGTGGCCAGGATGCCTGCTTCCTCCCCGTACACCGGGTGGGTGAACAGGTTCTGGCACTCGTCGAAGAACGCAACCAGCAGATGCAGCCCGAGGGAGCGGCGGTTGGCCAGTGCGCGGGTGACCTTGCCGTCCGGGCACAGGTCCTTCGGGAGGTTCTTCAACGCCGCCGCCCGGCGGATGACTTCGGCCCGCAGGTCCCGCAACGCGACCAGGGCCGCTTCGATGCTGGGATCGTCGATGCCGGTGACGTAGCGGTGGGCGAACTTCTCGGCGGCGTCCAGGTCGCCGGTGCCCTTGAGGTTGAACACCCACGTCTCGCACGTCGGGTCCAACCCGCAGGCAAGCAGCAGCACCCGCACCGCCGAGGTCTTCCCCGCACCGGGCAGGGAGCCCACGAGGATGTTGTTCTCCGGCAGGCTCACCGTGACCGGCCGTCCCCGGGCGTCCGACCCGAACGGCAGCGGCGCGAACACGTCCGCGGTGCCGCGCCGTGCCAACGGCCACTCGGCGGCGGGAGCGGCGGACATGTCCTCGTCCCCCACCCACAGCACGAGCCGACCGGCGTGCGCGTCGTGGACCGCTTCGGGCCACACGCACCCCAGCGGACGCCGCAGACCCGACGCGAGACGTTCCCGCCGGTCCAGGATGTCGGACACGGTCACCCCGTAGGGAAGGTCGACGTCCGCGCGCCATCCGGGCCCGTCACGGGTGATCGGCGCGGGAAACGTGATGCCGCCGCCTTCCCGCCGCGCCTTGTTGATCTCAGCGATCCCGAGAGACTCCAAAGCACGGACGACGATGTCCGCGGTCAACCGACTGACCTTCGTCGGGGTGACCGCCGGTCCGACCAGCGGCCGGTCCGCCGGAGCACCGACGAACCCCAGCACACCGACCGCTACCGTGATCAGAAGCAGGTGGACGGCCGGCGGGGTGCCCGTCCAGACGAGGACGAGCGTCACGAGTGCGGGCAGGCCAATCCCGAGGGTGGTCAGAGTACGGACGCGGACCCGGCTGTCACGGACCTTGGCGAGTTTGAGGTACTCGGCCCCGTCCTGGCGCCCGATCGCCGCAGCGCGGACAGGGCGGGTCTCCGCGTCGGTCATCCACACCACGAGCCCCGTCACCACGCGGGAGAGCCCACGGGGCGCGCGGCAGACGAGCCGACCGGCGTACACCGGCAGACGAAGCGCGTGGAACAGCACCGTGTGGACGCAGTATCCGACCAGCCACCGGACCGCCGCCCGCACCGTCGACCACGAACGCATCCACGGCGGGACGAGTGCACGACGCCGCCCGGACCGGGCAAGAGCCCACGGACTCGGCGGCGGCGCGGGCGGATCGACCGGGACACCGGTCACGACCACCCGCTCGGAACGAGCACCGTCGGCCGGTCGGGGCGTGGCGGCAAGCTCGCGGACGATCTGCGCGGGTGTCGCCGGGAGCCGCTCCGGCCCGGCCGGGACGAGGTCAGCCCGTGCGGCGCGGATGTCGGGCACCCAACCGCCGTGACCGGATGGCGGATCGCCGGAATCGGCGTGCGCCGGTGGGATGTTTTCGGGCATGAGAAGACCTCCCTGTGATGTCGATGATCCGGGGCGCGGTCACCCGATGAACAGGGCAACCGCGCCCCGGGTAGACGAGAGTTGATTCCTTCGCTGCTCGGTCGTGCTTCTCTGCGGCAGCGTTATTCGGCGGCTCTAGCAACAGGTGCCAGTGGCCGATGGTCTAACTTCTGCTGTCCTAGGCTCCGATGGTCGAAACGATTCCGAGGATCTGGCCGATGATGTCGGAGATCGTCGGGGCGAGTTTCGAGGAAGCCAGGTAGAAGCCCAGCACGATGCACAGCAGCGCGGACGACAGCGACAGCCGGTAGGAACGGACGAGAACAACGACCGCGAACAACAGGAGAACGATGATAGAGATGCTGACCATGATGGCCGTGAGCCCCTTCCCGATACGGGTGGCGCCTAAATGATGGGTAGTTCGGCCGCGGCTACTCGGTGTTCTCGGTAACCACCTCGTCCGCGCTGCCGCCGAACACGGTGACGCTGTCGTCGGCCCCGTCGGTGTCGTCGCTGATCTGCTCGACACCGGCGAACGTGGCCCACTGGTTGTAGGCGTCGTGCCACGCCTTCCGCGTCACCTCGTGGTAGCTCCCCAGCACGGAGAAGACGACGTTCAACGTCGCCCGAAGCACCTCGTCCGCAGTGTCCAGCCACAGCAGATGCAGCACCGATGACGCGGTGTAGCCGTCCATGTGAACGGCGTAGGCCCGGTCGGCGCGGTTCGCCAGGTCCGCCAACAGCAGCTCCCCGGCACCCGGAACGGACGAGCCGGACTCGCCGATACCACCGGACAGGGGCAGGTCAGATGTGGTCACGTCAACACACCTTTCAGAGAAAACGAAATTCGGAGAATGGAGGGATCAGAAGAACGGCGAGACGAGCCCCGGAGCACACACGTCACCTCACGTCGCGGGCAGACTCGCCAACGAATCTGGGTTACAGAGGATGCTGGTTTTCGGCGCACAGGACTGCGGAAGTGGTCACCCGCGTAGGCGATGCACACCCCACACCACGAGGATCACCAGGAAACCGACGATGAGGAACGGCACCATCGTCGGCAGGACGTGGACCACGAACCACTGAAATCCCGTCGCGACCAGGACGAGGAACATGGTCCCCACCATCCACCAGGTGAACGGCCAGAGCGGGCGGCGGTCACGACAGCGGCACACGGAATCTCCCCTATACCTCGGTGGACGACACCCGAAGCGGCGAGGCTTGCACTGTTGCCGGTGGGCGTCGGCCCGCGGTTTTCGGTCGCTCTCCGCGGACGTTTCCTATAGTCCGGTCACCGGCTGTTGGCATTCGCCGGTGAATCTGCCGGATCTCCGCTGACTTTTGAGGCGTGACCGCCGGAGACTGAGAGATGAATGCGTCCGGAACGACGGTAGGACTGCTGGCGGACTGCTGGGACTCTGCTGAAACCGCAGGTCCACGGCCTGCCGGCACGCGGACCGGCACTCGGCCGAAGCACCGGCAGGACAGCGACACCGAACGCCCTAGAACGCCACTGTCGGAGGCAAACGACAGCAAACGCCACACGAGACGGGCAAACCTGGCATACTCAGATGCTGTCCCGGACGGAACACGTCCCCCGGCAAGGTCCGGGACACCCGCCACAGAGAGGAGGCGAACCGACGGGGGACGCCGAGGGGTCACATGGCCCCTGTCGCGACGCGATGACTACTCCGCCCGTTGACTTCGAGGTACTCCGGTCCGCACTGCGCGCCACCATGCGCCACGGTGCACGGGCCCGGTCGCTGCTGGAACGCATGTCCCTGGTCGACCTGCTCAACCCGGCAGCCCCCGGCGACGGGCGCCCCGACGCGCAACGGGCACTCGAAACCGCCAGCCTGATCACCGACGCCGTCCGGTCCCTGGACCCGCCGATGGACCGCGCCATGCTGATCATGCTGTGTCTCGCCCCGGGCACCTCCGGCCTGACACTGTCGGCACGGCGCAGGCACGCCGCCGAACTGCTCGACATCCAACCGGTGACCTTCCGGTCCGAACAGCGCTACGAGCCCGCGTTCGTCACCGAACTCGCGCTCACCCTGTACGGACAGCTCACCGGCTGCACCTAACCGGCACCGCCGGTCCGACCCCCGGGTCGGGCCCCTAACGCACGATCGGTCCCCACCTGGGTCAGGTGGGGACCGATCTGGTTGCGGTAAGCGGTGAACGTCTGAAGGTCAGATCCGCCCGCCTGCGATCCGCGCCGGCAGAAGCTGGTACCTCTCGATGCCCTGCTGGTCGGCCCACTGCCGCGCGGCCGTCTCACTCCCGAACGGACTCACGATCTCCACTGGCACGCCCGCCCCGTCGACCACGAGAAGACCCACGAGCAGCGGACGCCGCCCGCACGACCCCGGGGCCCGTCGCCGGGCCGCCGGTAGACGGTGGGCGGCGGCGGGAAACACCACGTGCGCGCTCACCGCACGATCTCCAACGACGCCAACGCCATGGCGACGTCGGCGGCCTTGAGCTTCCCGCCGCAGGCAACCTTCTGCGCGATCGCGAACAGGTACGCGGCGGCGTAGGTGTCGCTGTAGGCGCCCCGCGCGGCCAACGTCGCCCGTGCTTCGGACATCTGCACCCCCGTCGGCCGGATCGCGGCCGGGATCAACGTCAGGTTCACCGCACACCCCCAGACGGGCCCTCAGCGACGACGGATGGGCTGATCTCGTCCAGACGCGGCACCCCCACGCCGCCGTGCGCTTCGTGGACACGGAATCGCAGTTCACTACCCGAACCCGTCCCGGTCAGGGCGACTGCCGCGTCAAGGAACTCGCACGCGATCGGCAGACTCCGCAACACCGTCGCCAGACTCGCCGGGTGCACACCGGCCGGCACGTCGACCACGACGCACCGGAACGGCCCCGTTCCCGTCTCGCGGACCGTCGCTTGTGGGATGGATGCGCCGGCGGCGGGCGCGCCGCCGGCGGACCTACCGCTCAGAGCGGTAACTGACAGACTCTCGGACACGGTGTTGACCTCCGTGGGGTCGATGCCGAGGGCCGGTCTCGGTGGTGACACACCGGACCGGCCCGACCTGTTCCTGACGCACCGCGCGTCGGGTACGACGCGCGGTCACTCAGGCACCGTAGCGTGTAAGAGGATGCGAAGGAAGAGCTCGAACTACGGATCCGGATCCGCAACCAGGATGCGGATCCGTGGCCAGCAGCGACGGACCTGAGGTCAGACCGGCAACCCCCGCCGACCTGATCGGCTTCGGCGAGCTTCGCGCCCTGCTGGGCGTCGCGCGCTCGCGGGCGCACACCATCTCTCGCGACCGCGACTTCCCGGCACCCTGGTACACCGGCGAGAAGGAACGGCTGTGGCTCCGCGTCGACATCGAAGCGTGGATGGACCGGAACCGCCCCGGATGGCGCGGCGACTCGTGACCGCCGCACCGATCCGGTTCGCGTGACTACGGAAGACTGATGCGCCGTTACGTGGGAGTCGCCCGGACGCGGCAGTCATTCAACTGCGCCGGCACCCCACGATGCCGTTACGGCGACCAACCCACCAGCACCAAGAGCCAGAAAAGTGATCACGCGTCAAGCGGTACCACCCCACGACAGCAAGGCATTTATCGCTTCCCGAAGAAGCATCTGCTCGAACTCTGCGACATCTTCACCGTCGGGCCGATAGGTTGCCATCCTGTGCTGGGTTCCAGTGAACCAAGAGTTCAGCAACTCGATACTTTCGGAACTCAGGCGACCTTTGGCGACCCCGTGCGCCACGATCGCGTCGAACTCCTGGCGGAGTAGTTCCGGCTTCGGGCGTTGCGGGTTTACCCAGTCGTCCACCGGGACGGGGCGAACGCGGGCGGCGGCGTCGTTCCACGCGAGGTTCAACGTCATGTCGACGGTGAATTCGTCGGGTAGCTCGGTGGGCCACAGGTCGCGGACGGCGGCACGCTGGCCTGACCAGGGGGTGGTTCCGACCTTGGGGAGCATCTCAGGAAAGATGCGACCGGCGAGGGGTGCAAAGAAGCCGTAAAGCCACATCTGCGGGTAGAGGGGGCGCCAATAAAGGTCGGCTATGGTTGCGTCGACCGTCCCTGTGGCAATCGGCCGGATGAGGGTGGCCGCGATCGGCTCAGGCCCGAAGTACCGGAAGTCGCCGTCCACGGTCGCCACGATTGCGCCGGTGGCCGCGGACAGTGCTGCTTTGATCGCGTTCCCTTTCCCTTTCCCGGCTTCGACCACGCGCGCACCGGCCACACGGGCGATGTTCGCGGTATCGTCGGTGCACGCACTCGCCGCGACGATGACTTCACCGTCGACCCCTAGGATTTCGATGGCGCGGTGGGCTTCACCGATGACCTCGGCGATGGTCTCGGCTTCGTTGTGGGCGGGAATGCAGATGCTCACCGGCCCGGTGCGGTCGGTGAGGGAGCGATGCCCGACCAGGGGCAGGCCAAGGGCCGGATCGATGAACGGCTCGTCAGCCAAGGAATGCCCCTTGCCACAGGGGGTTGCGGTCCCGGTGCGGTCCGATGATGAGTTCCTCGTGGGGGTCGAGCGGGATCAACCGCGGGTCGGACCACGCGGCCTGCACATCGGCCGGTGGTGTCGGATCGGTCCAGAGCCCATCTTCGACCGTCGGGCCGGTACGGGTGCCCGCCCGTCCGAGGATGAGAAGCCGGACGGTGTACTCGCACCCCTCGGGAAGTGACCCGCCGGCGCTGCCCTCGGCACCGATGGTGGCAAGGTGGCCGCGGACGCGGCCAATCCACGCGGCGTGGTCCGCTTGGGCGGCGGCGTACCGGTCGGGCGCGCCGCCGAGGTCGCTGGGAGGGTCGTAGAGCAGGATGCGCCGGAAGCGGAAGCCGGCACCTTCCTTGAGCGCGCGGCGGAACAGCACGAGGTCGACGTCATCGCGGACCTGTTGGTGGGGCGGGTCGGTGAGCCACGCGGTGGAGACCTGCACCATCCACACAGTTCCCGCACTCGACACCGTGGGCAAGCCGCGTCGCCACCGGTCCACCGGATCGGGCCCGGGCCCGGTGCTCATCGGAGCACCGCTTCGACGATGCCCAGCAGTTCGTGTTGCTGTGCTGCCCGGTCCCCGAGCTGTGCGGCGTTCCGGGGTGACCAGGTGAGCATGACCGGTTCCGCGGGCCCGTCAGAGGTGAGCGCGAAGCGGGCAAGTTGCAGTGCTCCGGCAACCAGCGGCTCCGGCAGACGCTCGACGAAGTCACGGGCGTCACCGGCCCGGCTCATCTGGAGGCAGCAGAGCGCCGCGAGAGTCGTAGCGGCCGGGCGGGCGTCCGGCCCGTAGAGGTCAAGCGTGCCGGGATGGCCGGACGCGGTGATCGCGGTGTGCACCGTGCGCCACAGCGAACGTCGGGTCGGGAACTGGGACAGGGCGGTGGAGAGCCAGTCCAGCGCGCTGTCCGCGTCGGGCAGGCAGCCATAGGTGGCGAACATCGTGACCTGCGATCGCAGATAGCGCCGATCGGTGGAGAACGCCGGATCCTGTTCGAAGCCGGCCGGTGGGGTGAAGCGGGTGTTACGCAGGCCAGCGATGACGGTTGCGCACAGTTCCAGGGCGATCGTCGGGAGCCCCCCGCACGCCGCGACGACCTCGGCGGCACGTCCGTCGCTGGTGTGGTGCGGACGTGCACCGTCGGCACCGATTCGCCGTTCGATCTCGGTGAAGATGCAGTCGTCGTTCCAGTAGTTGCCATAGAACTTCTCGCCGGTGATGACCTCGGCGAGTACGTACAGGCCGCTGCCGACCCACGATCCGCCGAACTCGCACATGGACCACAGCCACACCAGCACCGCGGCCGGGTCGCTCAGCCCGTAGGGCCACGGGTCCTCTCCCTGCCGGTAGAACCCCGGTGGGTCGGGATCGACGAACTGAACGATCCGCAACCGCCCGCGGGCAACCGATGAGATCACCTGCCGGGCGCTGACGTCGTCGGGACGTTCCTGGAGTCGCTCGTGCGCGGCTTGTTGAAGCCAGCCGATCACCCGGCATACCTGGCCCAGGGTGACCGCGGATTCGACTTCGCTGACATGTTCCCCCGGTGCCGCCCCGGCACCGGTCAGCTCGGTGAGCCGGTAGCTCGAATGCAACGCCCCGTCGATCAGGTGCGGGAGTGCGACGCGCGCCGCGTCGCCGGTCAGGTCGTGGTACAGCACCGCGCGTCCGACCCGTTCGATCAGATACGTGAGCAGGGCGAGTCGCCACCGGGCCACCTCGGCACGTTCGTCGTCCCGTGCCTGCCGTGCCACCTCCGTCATGCGCTGGCCCAATGCCGAGACGTCCGCGCTGTCGATCGCGGTCTCCACCGCGCTCAGGAAGCCAGCCAACGCGTGGGCCCGGTCGACCTGCACCGGACGGCCGGACCGCGCGGCACGCCGGAGATCTTCGGACACCAGCCGGGCAAGGAACTGCTGTCGGCTCTCACCCGCCAGCACCCGTAGAAGTGCCTGCAACGAGTCGATCCCCAGGGCGAGTTGCGCGACCACGAGCCCAACGCCGAGGTCAGCGAGAAAGCCGCCCCGACCGGTGATATCCGCCGCCGCGGGCAGCAGCACGGAGAACGTTCCTGCCGTCAGCCACAGCACCAGGCCGGTCTCTTCGACCAGGTCAAGGAACGATGGCCACACCGTCTCCGGATCGGCGCTGACCGCGAACACGATCGTCTGCGCCGTCAGCAACGTCGTGAACAGGCCCAACCCGAGCTGCCACAGGACACCGGCCTTGTCCGCGGACACCGACGCTCCGGCGGCCCACAACCCGATCGACGCGGCGGCAGCGACCACCACCACCAGAAGACGAAGCGCGAGCTTGCGACCCGTCGACACCGTCCCCCCGCCGCACGCTTGGCTCCGCTCGTGGCCAAGTGTTCCATGCGTGGTCCTTTGACATACCCGGAAAGTCACACATGGGACGAACCAGCCTGCGCCCGGCGCATCGTGGCGGTGCGGCCGGTCAGGACGCAGCGACAGGGCGCGTAGGCGTTGGTGCGCACGCAGAGTTATCGAGGACGAGTGGGTTCACGGCGCGTGTGGAGCATCGAGCAAGACTTTGACGGATGCACTCCGTGTCCAGCGGGTGCCAGCCTCGGACGGCGGTTGACGTTGACGGGGCATCCTGTGCCCGGCGTCGAACGCGGGCGCGGCGGCGCGGGGTGGGAGCCCGACACACACCTTCGCCAATGTGACTTGGGCCACAATTCATCGCGAGAAAAGGGTGGGAATGCAGAACTTTGATCAAGGTCGATGACTGACCACAAACGCCATCAAGATCTTCTCAAAGTACGGGGTAAGTACGGGATGACCTTGCTCGGACGACAGCCTGGATGACTCGAAAATGGCCGTCTACCTGCGGGTTTGGTGGGGCGGGTGGGGCTCGAACCCACGACCGACGGATTATGAGTCCGCTGCTCTAACCGGCTGAGCTACCGCCCCGGAGGGGCACGCCACCTGCCCTCGACCGGGGCGCATCCCGGGTAAGCATATCCGGGTGATCGTGCTGCGGCAGCGCGAGCGGATCCGGCGATCTCCGGCGGATCACCCTCGGCAGCCCTCGCCGCGGCCTACCCGTGCTTCCCGTCGGGTGGACCCCACCGGCAGCGGCCCGCGGCCCAGGGCGGGGCGACCGCGCCCGGCCTGGCGCCGGATGGGCGCTGTCGCCGGACGGGGCCACATTCACGGGACCGTTTCGAGCACTGTGCGCCGCCACCGGCCCGGATGGTCACGGGTTCGGGCCAGCCAGGAAGTCGATGACGTCGGGGAACGCTCGGGGGTCCTGGACGAAGAAGGTGTGGCCGCCGTCGTAGAGCCGCAGGGTGGCGGTCGGGATGCGGCTGGCGATCGCCTCGCCGTTGGCGACGGGGGCGATCCCGTCGTAGCGGCCGCTCGCGACCAGGGTCGGGCAGGTGATCGCGCCGAGCCGGTCGAACACGTCGTGGTGTCGGCGGGCCTCGAGCTGCGCGGCCTCCCCGCGTCGCTGTTCGTCGGTGCGCGGGATCGACGTCCTGCCGGCCATGCCGTTTACCGTCATCCGGTCGGCGGGATGCGACGCCAGCCATTCGGGGGTGAAGCGGGAGTCGAGCAGTCGCGGTGCCAGCGCCGCGCGTTCAGCGGGGTCGAGCCCTCCGAGTTCGTGGAGCGGGTAGGACGATCCGCCGTCGCCGCCGGGCGACGTGCACAGCAGGGCCAGCCGTTCGACGCGCTCCGGCCAGGTGACCGCCAGTTCCTGGGCGACCATCCCGCCGAAGCTGATGCCGATCATCCGGCAGCGTTCCCAGCCGACCTGGTCGAGGAGGCTGGCGGCGTCCGCGGCGTAGTCGGCCATCGAGTAGGGGCCGGGGGGTACCGCGGTCGCGCCCAGGCCGCGCTGGTCGTGGGCGAGCAGGTCGAAATGTTCGGCGAACGGGGCGAGGAGCCGTCCCGTCGTCGCCAGGGTGGTGCCGGAGCCGTTCAGGTAGAGCAGGGCCGGGCCGGTGCCGCGGCGCTCGTAGTAGATCTCGATTCCGTTGGCTGTCACCGTGGGCATCGGCTCTCCCCTGCTTCGCCGCCCTCGGTGTCTCCGGCGGATGTACTCCCAACGTGATCTGGTCAGCCCGGCTCGGTCAATACGATCCCGCCGGTGCGTCCCGCCGGTGCGATCCGGCCAGTGCGTATCGTGGAAGACTCGGGGTGAGTCAGCCCGGCCGGCGGTGGGGCCCGCCGTCCCCGCGCCTGGGGAGAACCGCGACAGCGTCGCCAACGGTCCCTGCCAGTTGCTGTTTCCGCTGGTAGGAGGCCCGCCGTGTCCGATCCCGCCGACCTTCCGGAACGCCTGGAGATCGATGCGTCCCGGCCCGTCGTTCAGCCCCTTGGCCAGCCCGTCGTTCCGGCTGGCGGGGCGTCCGGAACCGTGGCTCGGCGCCCCGTCGACCCGGACGTCGATCTTTCCGATCCCGCGGAGCGGGCGGAGCTGCGGCCGAGTCCCTGGCCGGTGCTCGCCGCCATCGCGGCCGGCGGGGGGCTCGGCGCGCTCGCCCGGCATGGCCTGGTTGTGGCCTTCCCGCACGAGGCGGGCGGCTTCGACCGGGCCACGTTCGCGATCAACACGTCCGGCTGCCTGCTCATCGGCGTGCTCATGGAGCTGGTCGGCAGCGTCTGGGCCGGGCGCCGGCTGGTCCGGCCGTTTCTCGGCGTGGGCGTGCTCGGCGGCTACACCACGTTCTCCGCCTATGTCGTGGACGTCGAACGGGCCGTCGACGCGGGCGCGCCCGGCACCGCGCTTCTGTTCCTCTTCGGGTCCCTGGCCGCGGCGCTCATCGCGGTCGCCGTCGGTTCAGTTCTCACCGAGCGGCTGCTGCGCTCCCATGACCGCTCCCATGACCGCGCCCGTGGTGGACGGTGACGGTCCTGCTGGTCGCGCTCGGCGCGGCGGTCGGGGCGCCGCTGCGCTACCTCACCGACCGGGCGGTCCAGAGCCGGCACAGCTCGGTCTTCCCGTGGGGGACCCTGACCGTGAACACCGTCGGGTCCCTGCTGCTCGGGTTCCTGGTCGGCCTGCCGGCGTCGTCCGAGGTACTGTCCGTCGCCGGTACGGGGCTGTGTGGCGCGCTGACGACCTACTCGACGTTCAGCTACGAAACACTGCGGCTGGCCGGGAACGGGACCCGTCGCCAGGCCGTCGCCAACGTCGTCGTGAGCCTGGCCGTGGGTCTCGCGGCCGCCTTCGCCGGGGTCGCGCTCGGGCGGGCGATCGGCGGGCCCGCGGGCTGACCCGGCTCGGGCTCGGGCCGGAGCGGCGATTCTGGACCCGGGAAAATCGCCTGCCTTAGATTGCAGTCGACCGATGAAGCGCGGTCCGGAAGAGCGGTCCGGAAGAGCGGAGCCGTCCATGGCAACGGAAGGCACCGCGGACGCGGCGCACCGGACCGGCGTGGCCGAGCGCACGTTCCGGGAGGTCATGGCGACCGAGGCGCCGCCGGCGCTGACCCCGTTCGAGGCGGCGGCGCGGGATTTCGTCTTCGGTGAGGTGTGGCGCCGGCCGGGGCTGAGCCGGCGGGACCGGCGGTGGGTGACGCTGACCTGCGTCGCGGCGGCCGACGCGCCCGGTCCCATCGACGCGCACGTCTACGGCGCGCTGAGCAGCGGTGACATCGAGATCGCGGCGATGCTCGAGTTCGTCCTGCATTTCGCGGTCTACTGCGGCTGGCCGAAGGCGTCGCACCTTGAGGGGGTCGTCGGCCGGCAGTGGGCGCGGGTCCAGCGGGAGCGCGGCGAGGAGCCGACGGGCTGGCCCCCGCTGGACGTCCCCTCGTTCGCGACCGACGACTGGAACGCGCGGCTGGAGGGCGGCCGGGCCGAGTTCGCCGACGTGAATCTGATGCCGGCGCCACCCGCGGACACGCCGTACCGCCAGGCCGGGATCCTGGGTTTCGTGTTCGGTCAGGTCTGGCGGCGGCCCGGCCTCACCCGCCGGGAGCGGCGGATCATCACCGTCGCCTGCGTCGGGATCGACGACTCCCCCATGCCGCTGCGGACGCATGTCGCCCTGGCGGCGCGCTCCGGTGACCTCACCGGCGCGGAGCTGGACGAGATCGTGCTGCACTTCTCCGTCTACTACGGTTTCGCCAAGGGCGAGGCCCTCAACGAGGCCCTCGGTGAGGCGGCGGCCACCGCCGACGCCGCGGGAAGTTCACACCTGGAGGGGAACCGATGAGAGATCAGCGTCGAGGTCGCAAGATCGCCATGAGCCCGGCCGAGGTCGACGCGTTCCTCGCCGAGGAGCGGACCTGCCGGGTCGCGACGAGCAGCGCGGACGGGCCGCATCTGACACCCCTGTGGTTCGCCTGGGACGGGCAGGCGCTGTGGCTCAACTCGATCGTCAGGAGCCAGCGTTGGACCGATCTCGGGCGCGACCCGCGGGTGGCGATCGTCGTGGACGCCGGGCACGAGTTCACCGAGCTGCGCGGGGTGGAGATCCGGGGCCGGGCCGAGAGCGTCGGCGAGGCGCCCCGGGTCGGCACCCCGGACCCCGTCCTGACCACGCCGGAGCTGATCTACGCCCGCAAGTACGGTGGCCGCGACGAGATGCACTACGACGGCCGGCACGCCTGGCTGCGGGTGACCCCGGAGAAGATCACAAGCTGGGACTTCCGCAAGATGTGAGTCGCGGGTGGGTCAGAAGCGCGGGTGGGCCCACGAGTGGGCCCGCGGGTGGGTCAGAGCGCGGAGAAGGCCACCTCGGTTGACTTGATCAACGCGGTCACGGGCAGGCCCGGGGCGAGCTTGAGCTCGTCGGCGGCGGCGCGGGTGATCGCCGCGGTCAGTTCGAGGTCCGTACCGAGATCGATGCGGACGAGCGCCATCGCGCCGCCGGTGTCGATCCCGACCAGTGTCCCGCCCAGCTGGTTGCGGATGGTCAGACCCGCCGTCGCCCCCGTGGCGAGGGAGACGTCCGTCGACTTGACCAGCACCTCGACCGCCGAGCCGATGCCGATGCCGACCTCCTTGATGGCGTCCATGGTGACGGCCGAGGTCAGGATGTCGCCGTTCGCGAGCGCGATGCGGACAGTGCCCATGACCGCACCAATCGTGATATCAGCGACGGTGCCAGCGAGCCGATTACGGATGCTCAGGGTCATGGCTGGACATTAACGGCGTCCTGTTGCGGGCTGGTTGCGCCAGGCCGCGCGCGCCTTCCTCACCTGCCCGTTCGGGCCGCCGGAGGGTGGTCAGGGTTCACCCAGACCGGCGCGGCGAGCGTGGAGGATGGCCGCCGCGGTGGCCCGGGGCGGTTCTCCAGCCTCGGGCCACCGGAGCCCCCGAGGCGGCGGGCGGCTACGCCGGGCGGATCCGCTCGAACTTGGTCCAGCCGCGCCAGCCGCGCTCCTCGAGCCGTCCCAGGAGCTGCCGGGCGATCGGCACCGAGTCGAGGAAGACGGAGTCGAGGAGCTCCGCGAGCTCGTCGGGCATCTCGTTCTCCCACTCCTCGGTGTCGGCGGCCTCGAGAGAGGCGACGAGCCGGTCGCTCACGGCCGCCAGCCGCGGGTCGTCCACCTCCCAGTCGATCATCATGGCGAGATCGCGGTAGAGCTCGACGACTGCCGGATCGTCGAGCTCCTGCTGCTTCATCTTCATGTAGAGCGGCATGTGCTCCGGGAGCCGGGCGGCCACCAGGATCCAGGCGTCCCGCTCGCCCCCGATCATCGGGCCCGGTAGTCCGAGCTCGCGCAGCCGGTCGAGGTACGCCACCGCCTCGGGTGGCAGCGCCAGGCTGTCGCCGGCGGCCAGCTGCGCGATCCGCTCGCGGTGCCGCTGCCGCTGCCTGATCTCCGCGCGCAGGCGCCGGTCGATGTCGGCGACGGCGACGGCGAACTCCTCCTCGCCCGCGGCCAGCAGCTCGCGGACCCGCGCGAGCGGCACGCCGGCGTCGGCGAGCGTACGGATCTTGATGAGCTCGACGACGGCGTGGGCGTCATAGCGCCGGTAGCCGGAGCGGTCGCGCTCCGGTTCCGGCAGGAGGCCCTTGGCGTGGTAGTGCCGCACCGCGCGCACGGTGACGCCCGCGTACGACGCCAGCTGGCTGATCGTCAGCACCGCACCAGTCTCCTATTTCGCGGGCACGCGGAGGAACAGCCGGCGCGACCACAGGTAGCCGAGCAGCGCGATGAGGACGCACCAGCCGATCGCGAGCCACCGGTCGGAGTCCGTCGGAGCGCCCGTGACGAGCGCGCGCAGGGTGTCGATCATCGGGGTGAACGGCTGGTGCTCCGCGAACTGGCGCAGCCCGGCCGGCATCGCGTCGGTCGGCACGAAGCCGCTGCTGACGAACGGCAGAATCATCAGGAACAGCGGGGTGTTGCTGGCCGTCTCGACGCTGTCCGCCGCCAGGCCCAGGCCGACGCTCAGCCAGGTGAGCGAGAACGCGATGAGGATCAGCAGCCCGATCGCGCCGAGCCAGCCGAGCGGACCGGCGTCGGAACGGAACCCGAGCAGGAACGCGAACGCCGTCACGATCACCACGGCGAGGCCGGTTCTGATGACGGCGCCCAGCACGTGGCCGGTGAGCACCGACACCCGGGCGATGTTCATCGTGCGGAACCGGGCGATGATCCCGGTGCTCATGTCGGTCGCGGTCGAGATCGCGGTGCCGAGCGCCACGCTGGCGACGGTCATGAACAGGATGCCCGGCGTGATGAACACGAGATAGTCGCCGCGGTCTCCTCCGGCGGCCCGGCTCGGCTGGGCGCCCGCCTGGCCCGGCAGGCCGGCGCCCAGCGTCCCGCCGAACACGTACACGAACAGCAGCAGGAACAGGATCGGCTGCGCGACCAGCATGATCGACAGCGAGGGGTAGCGGCGGACGTGCCGCAGGTTGCGCCGCAACATCGTCGTGGAGTCGCGGAAGGTGTAGGTGGTGCTCACGCGGAGACCTCCTCGGCCGCCGGAGACTCGGCCGCGGGCGACTCGGCCGCCGGAGACTCGGCCGCGTTGCCGGTGAGGGCGAGGAACACGTCGTCGAGGTGGGCGGAGGCGACCGTCAGACCGGCGACGCCGTCGGCGAGACCGTCGAGGCTGTCGAGCACGCGGCGCAGCCCGGCGATGCTGCCGTCGCCCGGCACCTGCAGGGTGAGCGCCTCGGCGTCGGAGGTGGCCTCCGGGTGTGCCGCCGCTGCCGCGGCCAGCCACGCGGCGTCGGTGAACCGCACCGAGACGTGCCCGCCGGGCACCCGCCGCTTCAGCTCCGCCGCCGTGCCCTCGGCGACCAGCCGGCCACGGTCGAGGACCCCGATCCGGTCGGCCAACTGGTCGGCCTCCTCGAGATACTGCGTCGTCAGCAGCACCGTCACGCCGTCGGCGACCTGCTCGCGCACGATCGCCCACAGGTCGCGACGGCTACGCGGGTCGAGACCGGCCGTCGGCTCGTCGAGGAAGATCAGCCGGGGGCGGGCGATGAGCGTCATCGCCAGATCCAGCCGCCGTTTCATCCCGCCCGAGTAGGTCTGCGCCCGCCGGTCGGCCGCGTCGACGAGGTCGAAGCGCTCCAGCATCCCGGTCACGGCGGTGGTCACCCTCGCCCGGTCCAGGTGCGCCAGGTCGGCCATCAGCCGCAGGTTCTCGCGGCCGGTGAGCAGCTCGTCGATCGCCGAGAACTGCCCGGTGACACCGATCGTCGCGCGCACCCCGGCGGGCTCGCGTCGCACGTCGAAGCCGGCGACGCGGATCTCGCCGTCGCCCGGGGTCAGCAAGGTGGACAGGATGTTGACGATGGTCGTCTTGCCGGCGCCGTTGGGTCCGAGCAGCGCGTAGACGGTGCCCTCCGGGACGGTCAGGTCGACGCCGTCCAGCACGGTGTGGTCGCCGAAGGACTTGGTGAGCCCGGCGACCTCGATCGCGGGGTTGGTAGCGGTCACCCCGCCATGCTGGAAGCCTGACGCAGGGTCAAGGTCAAGCCGCGGTCCGCGAAGACTTTCGGGAAACTCGGGAAACTCGAGGCGCGAGACTCACGAGGCCAACCGCTCCCGTGGGTTGCGACCCGATCCCGCGTGTCCGGTCTCGCCGTCAGGCTTGTTGATCTCGGCCCACACCTCGTCGAGGGAAAGGCCGAGGACATCGGCGATCGCCGCGATGGTCGGGAAGGCCGGGGTGGCCACGCGACCGGACTCGATCTTCCGAAGGGTTTCCGGTGACACGCCCGCGTCCAGCGCGGTGTCGAGCATCGAGCGCTGCCCCCTGGCTCGCCGCAGGAGGGCGCCGAGGCGCCGCCCACGCTCGACCTCTGCCGGAGTGAGCGGCAACCTGACCATGACTCCAATTATAGTACCGGTATAATATGGACGGTATAGTTATTGGCAACGCGAGAAGGGCGCCGCATGATCGAAATCCTGGACGCCGCCAAACTCGCCCAGGCGAGGGACACCGGCGCCCTGGTCGCCGACATCCTGCGGACGCTGGAGAGCCGCAGCAGGGTCGGCACGAGCCTCCTGGACATCGATCGGTGGACCAAGACCATGATCGTCGAGGCTGGGGCGCAGTCCTGCTACGTCGACTACGAGCCGTCCTTCGGACGCGGGCCGTTCGGCCATTACATCTGCACGGCCGTCAACGACGCCGTGCTCCACGGGCTGCCCCACGACTACCCGCTCGCCGACGGCGACCTGCTGACGCTCGACCTCGCCGTCGCCAAGGACGGGGTCGCCGCGGACTCCGCCATCAGCTTCATCGTGGGCGACTCACAGCCCCCGGAGAGCGTCGCGATGATCGACGCGACCGAACGCGCGCTGTACGCGGGGATAGCCGCCGCCGGGCCCGGAGCTCGCATCGGTGACATCTCCCATGCCATCGGCTCCGTCCTCAGCGAGGCCGGGTACCCGATCAACACCGAGTTCGGAGGTCACGGCATCGGATCGACGATGCACCAGGACCCGCACGTCTCGAACACCGGACGGCCCGGCCGTGGCTACCGACTGCGCCCCGGTCTGCTGCTGGCCCTGGAACCGTGGGTGATGGCGGACACCGCCGAGCTCGTCATCGACGCCGACGGCTGGACCCTGCGCAGCGCGACCGGCTGCCGGACGGCACACAGCGAGCACACGATCGCCATCACCGACGACGGAGCCGAGATCCTCACCCTGCCGAAGCAGATGCTGCCGGAGATCGGATGACCGGTCGGCCGATCTCCGGCCATGGTCATCGTCTGTCGTCCGTCATCGACGGCGTTCGCCGACTCGGCCCGGTACCGCCCGACGGGCCGCGCCTGACGCTCCGACGTCCCGCCTTCACCGACCGGATCAGCCGGGCGGCCGCGGGCCCCGGTGGTCACCGAATCCGGAGCGGCCTCGTGGGCGCTCCGGCCATCGGGGGGAGTGTGGGACCACCGGCTCCAGTGGTCACCCTGTGCAGCGGGATCGTGGGCGCTCCGGACATGGTCAAGGCGGCGGCGGGGGCGGGGGTCCCGGCGGAGGGCTGGTGGACGCCGGGCGCCCGCCGAGACCCACGCGTTCTGATCGGGAACTTCCCGTTGAAGATTCCGCGCAGGACCCGGGAACGCAGGATGACGAAATGATGAATCGCGAACGTCACACCGAACGTCAGGGAGGTGACAAGGAGCATCTGCGGCCACCTGACCTCGGAGTCGAACCCCAGCAGAGTCGCGATCACATAGATCCAGAAGTAGTGGAACAGATAGACCGTGTAGGACGCGTCCGCCAGGTACCTGATGACGGGCCGCTGCCGGGTGATGAGCCGGCCCGCCAGGGCGAAGAGCGTGGCGGTGAGCGCGATGGTGAACACCGTCTCGCAGAGCAGCCTGCCGTTGTTGGAGGCCAGCACGCCGACCCATCCCCGCGAACCCGCCAACAGCCCCGACGCGGACACGGCGAGCAGCACCGGCGCGGGTCGCTGGAAGGACGGCAGAAGCCGGTCCCGCCCCAGGTACAGGAGCACGCCGAGGAGGAAGAACGGGAGGTACTCCATCGTCTGCTCGACCGGGTAGTCGAGGGCCGTCCCGGCGAAGATCGGGTCCAGCAGGGCCTTGTGCGTGCCGCGGACGACGACGACCCCCGCCACGGCCAGGAAGATGATCGTGGCCATGGCCGGTAGCCGCCCGGTGGTCGCCCGCCGGAAGAGGGAGAGCGAGGCCAGGCGGGTCAGCATGAACACCGCGGCGGGCGTGATCAGCGCGTAGGGGATGAGCACGACCAGGAACCACAGGTGCAGGTGCCAGCGCAGCTCACCCGCCGGGTCGGCGATGGTCCGCCCGTGCAGATAGTCCAGGAACGAGACGTCCGGGTCGTTGTGGAAGTTGTAGCTCAGCCAGATGGCGACCGGGTTGAGCAGCAGCCCCGTGCACAGCAGCGGGATTCCCACGCTGGCGAGGCGGCGGCGCACGGTACGGCTCGGCCCGTACTTTCCGACCAGCATCGCGGAGAGGAACCCGGAGATGAGGAAGAAGTCCTCCATCCGGAAGAGGCCGGAGGCGTACGCGATCCCGTCGAAAAACGGGTCCCGCCCGAGCGACGAGGCATGGACGAAGACGCCGACCAGCATGAAGGTGCCGCGCAACGCGTCCATGTAGTGGTAATGCACGGCTGACGCCGGCACCTTTCGATCTCGCACAGTTCCCCCACCAAAGCCGAGTCTTTCCGGCTGCCCCTGTCAACGGCCCCCGTCGGACGAATCCGTCACGCCGACGGCGCGGAGGTAGGGTACTACCCCGTAAGGGACTCCTACCAGTTTTTCATGACATGCTATGCGTGCGGACGCAAAACCGCAGGCCATGGCCTATCTCATGAAGGTGGCAGCGGGTGCCCTTCCCCGCGGGGAGTGGGGGCCACCCGGCCGCGATGCCGTGTCGACGAGGAGCGGAGCCGCGTTTTCGGTGTGACACCTCCGGTCCGGGCCGCTGGCCTTTCTCATCGGTCAGCGATATTCAGGTCAGTCGGGCGGTCGGGTGAACACCGGGATGGTGTCGTCGGAACCGCGCCACAGGTAGGCGGTTAGGCGCTGGCCGTTTTCCCTTTCCTCGCGGGGATTTCCGGGCAGCGGCCAGCGGACCTGGGTGTAAAGCAGGGTGCGATGCTGGTCGTAGGCGGCTTCGAGCAGATCGCCGAATACCTGGGCGCGTGCCGGGATGACGAGGACGATCGCGACGGTGGTGACCGCGATCCCGAGCGGAACGGCCAGCACGCTGAAGGGCGCGAACGCGCAGAAGAGCACCCCCCAGATCACGGCGCAGGTGGCGCTGTCGAGGGCGGTCCGGGCGGCCAGGATGTCGGCTCGGGTGTTGTCGGGGAGCGCCGGCCAGAGCCGAGGCCAGAGGACGACGGTGTCCAGGCCGTATTTGTTCAGCGGGCGGCGTTCGGCGGCGCGCAGGATGTTCCCGATCGAGGTGGGCAGGAAATAGCCGGGGGTCGCCGGTGACGGGCGTCGCCGGAGGCGGCGTTCGAGGCGGGTGTAGTCGGCCACCTCCTTGCTGGTGGGGGTGGCCGGGGGATGTACCCGGGCGTACGCGGTCTGCCAGGCGGCGCTGTCGTCCGCGGCCCGGGTGACGGCGCGGTGGACGAGGCGGCGGCGCACCGGTTCGGTCCACCCCGGCCAGTAGCCTTCCAGCAGCCGCAGTACGGGGGTCGCCGCCTGGCTGACGATGACCCCTGACGCGCTGACGGCGAGCAGCACCATCAGGATCACCGCGAGCTGGGTCGGTGCGGTCTGCTGATCCAGCCACCGGGCGGGTCTCGACAGCGCGTGCGGGCCGCCCTGCCCGAGGGTCCACGCGGCGAGACCGCCGAGCCAGAAGATCAGCGCCGGTATCGAGACGGCTGCTGCCCGCTCGGCGAGTTTGCCGCCGACGGCCTGCCAGAACGCGGCGAGCATCTCAGCCGCGGATCAGCGTGACATGGTGTGTCGCGCACTGGGGGACGGGCTCGGCGACGTCTCGCCGGTACCAGGCGTAGTCGTGGCTGCTGTGCGGGCAGACGTAGCGGTCGGCGGTGACGGGACTGGGGTCCCCGGCCGGCCCGGCGTCGGCGTAGTGGCGCTCATGGCGGGGCTGCTCGTAGGGCGGCCTGTGGTGCGGGGCGTCGGCGAGGACTTCGGCGAGGAACCATCGGGTGCCGGGGTACCGCTCCAGCAGGTCACGGAGCCGCGGCTCACGTTCCGACCGCTCGGTGTCGGCGGTGAGCTCCTCGGCCAGGCGCTGGTCCAGCTCGGCCGCGAGTGGACCGAGCAGGTCGGCGAGGTAGGGGCGGATCGCCCGCGCCGCTTCCCACACGCCGTCGCCGCCGTTCATGCCGAGGCCCTCCTGTCTCCGCTGTCGTCACTGTCTCGCGTTGTCGCGCATTGCCGCCGCCGCTGTCATCAGTGCTGTGTCATCAGTGCTGTGTCGTCGGTGCTGGTGGAGGTCCGGTCAGGCCCCGGAATGAACATGGGACGCCCACACCGATGGATCACCAGGCCAGAAGTCGCGGAGCGCCCGGGTTGCCGAATGGACGGCGCCGGCCACGTCTCCGTCCAAGGCGAGCGACGCGTAGATGCTCTTCGCGGCGGCGGCGGCGCTCTTGTCCGCGACAGGCCACAGGGTGGCGACGACATGCCGGTAGCCGGCGAGCTGGAACGCGGACGCCAGATGAATCGCCTCGTCGGGGAGCCGGTTTCCCGGACGCGCGGTCTCGCAGGCGGAAAGAAAGGCAAGCTCCGCCTGGTCGAGCCGGAGCCGGGCCACGTCGACGGTGGTCAACGGCCGGTCCCAGAGATACAGCCGGCTGTTGGACGGATCATCCGCCTCGGCGGTGCCGTGGCAGGCGAAGTGCACCCACCGCGCGGTGGGCAACGCGGCGAGCACCACGTCGCGGGTCGCCTCGGGCCCGGTGCGGACCTCGACTCGGCCGGGGAACTTCCGCCGCAGCTCAGCGGCCTCGGTCCGCGCGCCAGGCAGGTCCGTGGGGACGCCCGGGGTCTGCGGCATCGCCACCGCCAGGACCCGTCCACCGCCGAGCGCGATCCGGCCGCCCCGTTCGCCCGGGCCAGCGGCACCGGCCCGCCCGCGGACGTCCACCGGGCCGCTGCCGCGGGCATGGGCCAGGGCCTGCACCGTCGGTGTGTACGAGGAGATCGCCCGGTCGATCAGCGTGGCCGGAGCCGGGCTGAACCGGCTGGAGTGATGGCCGGCGGCGTGGATCGGGAGGAACGGCAGCAGGCTGGAGACGCACCACCACAGCCTCGGCCGTTCCTCCCCGAGCGGCCCGGTGATGCCCAGTCGCTCGAGCACCGGGGCGGCCAGGGCGTCCCACAGCCAGCCGAGGACGTCCACCAGCTGTCGCTCGCCGGTGCCCTTCCGGCGGTGCTCGAGCGCGTCCAGGAACGTGAGCACCTGCTCGTGGACCGTCAGCGGTTCCAGCCCGGGCAACGGCACGGCGTCGACTCCGTCCTCGGTCAGGATCAGCGCGCAGGATCCGAACGAGGAGACCGCCACGATGACGATCGGGCCGGCGGCGGCCACCGCCAGCAGCTCCGCCACCGGCGGTGGCCGCAGGAAGCCGTCGAACCCGGGCAGCTCCCGGATCTCGTTGATCAGTCGGTCGAACGCCGCCGCCGCGTTGCGCCGTGCGGGCGCCGGGCGTCCGTCTGGCTCGGCGACCTGGTCGAGCCGGGCGCGCAGGGCCGTGAACCGGCGGGCGACGCCGGGATGCCGTTCGGCGAGGGCGGTCAGGTCGGTGCGGGTGTCCAGGGCCTGCCGCAGCAAGACACCTCGCCCCTGCTCGAACAGCTCCACCGCCCTCTCGGGACGGCCCGCGCGGACACAGCACGCCGCCGCGTCCGCACCGAGTGTTCCCGGTTCGGCCAGCAGGTGTTCCTGGTCGCCGCGGTCCAGACCGCGGGGCGCGAGCCGCCCCAGCAGCGCGACCGCCGCTTCGTGGCCGGCCATCGCGTCCTGCCATCGCTGCTCGGCGCCGGCGATGAGCCCCCAGCCGCGGGCCGCGGCCATCCGTATCCGCGGCGGTGCCGCCTGGACATCCACAGCTGCCCGCAGCGCGTCGAGCGCGGCGTCCACATCCGCCGGATCATGGGACTGGCCGAACCGGCTCCACAACGCGTTCGCGAACTCGGACAGGATCGAGGCGCGGTCCGGGCGGTCGGCAGGAGTGATCCTCACCGCGGTCCGCAGGTGGGTGAGCGCCACCTCCAGGTCAGCGGGGTCGTCCGTCCGCTGGAACCGGAGCCGTAACGCGCCGCCGAGGTTGGCCAGCATCGTCCCGCGGTCCGGGCGGCCGGCGGGGGTGACGTCCACTGCCGTCCGGAAGGCGGCGATGGCCGCTTCGTGGTCGGCGGGATCGTCGGTCCGGGCGGACCGGATCTGTAGTGCGCCACCGAGGTTGGCCAGCATCAGGCCGCGTCTGCGGTGGCCGGTGGGAATGAGGTCCGCGGCCGTCCGGAGGTTCGTGACAGCGGCGTCCAGATCCGCGAGGTCGTCCGTCCGCTGGAACCGGTACAGCAGCGCGGTGCCGAGGTTGAGCCGCATCCCGGCCTGGTCGGGATGGTGGGTGGGAATGACATCCGTGGACGCCCGCAGGGCGTCGATCGCGGTGTTCAGATCGGCGAGGTCCCCGACCTGCTGGAACCTGATCCGCAGCGCGAGGCCGAAGTTGGACAGGCATCGGGCGTGGTCAGACCGGTCGGACGGAGCGGACGGGGTGGACGGGGTGGACGGGGCCGCGTCGACGGCGATCTGAAGCAGGCTGATGGCCGCCTCCAGATCCGCCGGGTCGCCGGCATGCTCGAACCGGAGGCGTAGCGCGTTGCCGAGGATCGACCGGTTCATGGTGTCGCTCGCCGGGTCGGTGCCGACGAGGTCGCCACGGGCTTGCCGGGCGGCGATGACGCCCTCCAGAGCCGCGAAGTCCCCGGTCTCCTCGTAACGGGTGTCCAACGCGTTGCTCAACGACGACAGCATCCTGACCCGGTCGGGATGCGTGCGGGGAGTGTCGTCGACGGCCGCCCGCAGGCAGGCGACGGCGGCGTCCAGGTCCGCCAGGTCGTCGGTCAGCTCGTACAGGTCCCGCAGGGCATCGCCGAGGTTGGCCTGACACCTGGCGTGCAGCTGATGACCCGGCGGGGCGCCGCCCGTCGCCGACCGGTGGGCGGTGACGGCGGCCTCCAGCTGCGTGACGTTGTTGGTCTGCCCGTACTGGAGGTGCAGGGCCGCGCCGAGGTTCGACATCCGGCTGGCGTACCTCGGGTCGTCGACGGGGGTGAGGTCGACGACCGCCCCCACGATGGCGACAGCGGCGGCCAGATCCGCGGCGTCCAGGGTCCGCTGACCCCGGAGGATCAGCGCGGCCCCGAGGTTGGAAAGCAACATGACGCGGTTGGGATCTGTGCTGGGCGTAGCTTCCGCACCAGCACGTAACAGGTTGATGGCCGCGTCCAGATCCGCTGGACCCACGGGATCGCCGGCGGATTCGAGGCAGGCCACCACCGCGGCGCCCAGATTGGCAAGCATCAGGACACGGTTGGGATCCCTGACGGGCGTGGCGTCCACCGCTGCCCGCAGCAGGTTGACGGCAGCCGCCGGATCCGCCGGGTCGGCGACGTGTTCGAAGCGGGCCAGCAGCGCACTGCCGAGGTTGTACAGCAAGGGGCCGCGGGCGGAATGGTCTGACGGGAGGGCGTCAAGCGAACGGCGGAGCAGGTCGACCGCGGTATTCAGCCCGGCCCGGTCGCCCGTCCTCCTGGCATCGTTCATGAGCTTGTCGGCGCGCTGAACCCAGGCCTCGATCTGGCCGCTCCCCGCGCTCAGCTCCTTGTCGAGATAGGCGCGCAGGCCCTGCGGAACCGCCCGAGGGCTCAGTTCGCGCACCGGGGCGAACAGAGTGATCGCCGCGGCGAGATCCGCCTGGCCGTCATCCGGGCCAAGGGCGAGAAAACGCGCCCAGTGCATCATCCCGGCGGCCTGGGACACCTCGAGGTCCGCACTCGGATCGGTGATCGTTTCCAGCAGGGCGGCAACTTCGTCCAGGGCTTCCTGACTCAGCACCATCGACGGATCATGGCTGCGAGCGGAGTGCCGCAACCGCCTCCGCACCTGCCTGAGCAGCCACTTCCGATGCCGCATCTCTCGCCCCCGGTGTCGGCTCCGATGCCATCT
This sequence comes from Parafrankia discariae, assembly GCF_000373365.1. NCBI lineage: Bacteria > Bacillati > Actinomycetota > Actinomycetes > Frankiales > Frankiaceae > Parafrankia > Parafrankia discariae. Next base: position 299,934 of record NZ_KB891241.1, on the reverse strand, counting down.
CCGACGGCTGACCTCGCAGCCGCCCCGGTCATGCTAGCGAAGGGGCCGCGTCGGACCCGGATGGGAAGCGGCTCGGATTCGCGGTTCGGTTCGGCGTGGGCGCGGTACGCCGAGATACTGAGGTACGCGGATACGTCAACACCGCCACGGACGTCTCGAACACCAGAGAGAGCCACGGTCGGGGATGTCGGCGCGTCGCGCGCCTCGGAGCGTTTTGGAGATCATTCCCTGGTCACCCAACTGGGCGTGGCCCGGTGAGCCACTCGGCTGCCTGGCCCGTCGCGGGAGAGCGTGACTACCCAGAAACAGGTCGCCGGATCATTCAACCGGTGTTCGACGACCTGGCCTCCTGGAAGACCTGAGACATTTTAGGAAGCGGTCATCGATGTTGCCGCCCTGACAAGCCCCACCGGCCGCTTCGTTCTCAGCGCACCGGTCGGAGGTGAATACGAGATCTCGGCGACTTCGGATGAGGGTAGAAGTGTCGCCGTCACCGTCGTCGTGCCGGTCGGGGGGTTCAGGGTCCGGAGCTCCGCCTCCCGGACTGACGGCAGATTACAGCGAGAAACCACAGCGGCGGGCCGGCCCATGAGCCCCTACGGGCAGGTGACGCTTTCGTAGCAGACCTCCGTCTGCCCGTCCGGCTCGGGGCCGACCCCCGTCGGGCCCTCTCCTGCACCCTCGGCGCCCGGTACCGGTGCGAGTACCGCGGCTTCGGCGGCGTGACCCGTCAGGTGGAGCGTTACGGGTCTACGTCGGCCGCCGCCGAGCGGGAGTTGAAGACCGCCCTTCCGGGACCGCGTGCACGTGTCCGGCTCGGAGGAGATCACACCGGGCACGAAGGTCACCGTGGTCGCCGAGCTGTGGTGGCTCGACTTCCAGAAGCAGGGCAGGTCGCCCGGCACCCCGCGGTCGTACCGGGACCCGCTCGACCGGCAGATCCTCCCGGGGCTCGGGAACCTGCGAGTGTCGATCTGGAGCTGGTGTCTCGTCCGCCTCGGCCTGGCGACCGCGCTGCTCCTGTCTGACGCTCCCGACCCGGAGCAGGCCGCCGCGCTGGGGATCGAGGCGCTGACCACCACAGCCGGCAACCCGATCGAGTCCATCCGACGTCGCGGCATGAGCTGGTCGCCCGTGCCAGGCCATGGCAACAGACCGGCCCGGTCACCGAACTCGCGGAAGCGTCCTGCGCGCTCGCCGTCCCTGTTCCCGCGCGCCGGTGCCCACGTCACCCACCACGGACCCGGTCATGGACGACTGGCACCACTTCGCCAGTATCGACCGGCTCGACAACCACTGGAACCGGCCCGGCTGGACGCCCGGACGCCGCTCCTACCACTGGATGCCGACCTTCCAGGACGCCACCGAGCCGCACACCCCTGCCGACCGGTGCCAGCGGCGGCTACGCCTGCCCGTCCTCGACTCGGTACCGCCCGACGGGCTGCATCTGACGCTTCGACGTCTCGCCTTCACCGACCAGATCGGCCGGGCTGACATCGGCAGGGCCGTCGAGCAGACACGTGCCCGGCTGGCCGGTACCAAGCCGTTCTCGTTGACCGTGGGGCCGCTGGCGGGGTCCTCCGGTGCCCTCCACTTCAGTGTCCTGCCCTGGGCACCGCCAGTCGCCATCCGGGACGGGATCATCGATGCGATCACGGCCGCACTCGGGCCCGCCGCGGTGGTGGTCAAGCCGCACGGGTTCCGGCCCCACATCGGCATCGCCTACTGCAACAGCCGGACCGACGCCCATCCGACGGCACATCTAGCGGCGAAAACCGGCCCTGAGCCGGGCCCAGGAGCCCAGCTGGAATCCGGGTGAACACCCGGATCCGGCTCCAGAACGGGATAAAGACAGGATGATCTTTATTTCAAGATCCCCAGAGTCTTGCCTGGATGACCTCTGACCTGGGCGGATGTGCTCCCGCGAGAGGACTCGAACCTCTAACCTGCCGGTTAACAGCCGGCTGCTCTGCCAATTGAGCTACGCGGGACCGTCATGTCCATCAGGCCCGAACCGCCCAGTTCCGCCGAGGACCTGCGTACTCCGCGACCTGGTCGCTCACCACCCAGTGGGTGGCGCGCTGGATCGTGCCTGACATCGTCAGCCTACCTGAGGTTCCGCCACGGCTGTCGGTGGGGTAGTAAACAAGCCTGTGACAAGCCGGAGCAACCGCGGTATCAGCCGCGGCCGCCCGGTCCCTGCCCCGGGAGGAACCATGCGCATCAGGCCCAGTGTGGTCTTGGCCCTCGGCATCGGGTACGTCCTCGGTGCCCGTGCGGGGCGCGACCACTACGACGCGATCATGCGCCAGGCGCGCGAGGTCAGGGAACGCCCTGAGGTTCAGAGCGTCGCCGGGGTGGTCTCCGCCCAGGCCGGCGCCATCGCCCAGCGGGTCCGCACCGCGCTGGGCGGCTCCCAGGACAGCGACGGCACCACCTTCGCCGCGTCCCTGGGGGCACACAGCTCCAACGGTGTGGGGGTGCACTCCCACTGACGACGACCAGCATCCCCCATCACACCGAGGCGCCGGGCCTACCCCACCTGAGGGACCACTCCGGGAAACGCCGATTCCGGGCGGCCTGGGCCCAGGCCGCCCGGGTCCGTCCTGTTGGCGAACGCTCGTCGCGGGCCCGCCCGGCCGCTGCCGGCCGCACCGGTGTCCGCGCGCGCTGACCGGGGGCGGCGCGGCCCCGGCGGCCGACGGACGTCCACGCGTGCCGGCGGCACACCGCCGGGGTCGAGCGCCGGCTCCGGGCCTGGGCCCGGGATCAGTCCGGCGGCGGCCGGCGTGCCGGAGGAGCTCGCCGCCGTCCTGGAACTGCTGGGACGCCGGTACGCGCTGGCCGCCTTCTGGAGCCTGCGCGGCGGCTCGTCCGCTTTCCGGTCTCTCGCCGGACGGGTCGGCGCGCCGGAGTCCCAGCTCTCGCAGCGGCTGCGCGAGCTGCGCGAAGCCGGCCTGGTCGAGGTCGACGAGGTCGGCGAGTACCGCCTGACCAGCCATGGACGTCGGCTGCTGGGCGTGTTGGAGCCGCTGTCCGCCTGGGCTCAGGACTGGGCCGCGCTGAGTCCACGCCAACGGGTCCCGAAGGGCTCCGTCAGCCACGCGACCGACGAACCGGATCCCGACTGATCCGGCCCCGACCCCGTCCGGGTGGGCATCCCGGGTGGTCAGTAGGTGCAGTTCGGGGCGGGGGGCGGGGTGGCCGCGGCGGGGGGTGCGGGGGCGCCGGGGGCGGTTCCGGCCGCCGCGGTGCCGGCGGCGGCGGTCTCCGCGCCGGCGGCGGGCGCGACGGGCGCGGGAGCCGTGACCGGGACGTCGGCGATGCCGTCGAAGGACGATCCGAGGATCAGCTGCAGGCCGTCGATGCCGGGGTCGCTCTCGAGGCGGGCCCCGGGAACGAGGGTCTGCATGGTGGCCGCGGCGGCGTCCAGGCCGGTGCCGAAGCGGACCCGGGACGTCACGTAGTTGCTGGTGGAGGCGTTCCCGGCGTTCGTCGCGCGGAAGCCCTTGGTGGTCAGCTCGTCGACGGCGTCGGCGGCCAGGCCGGCGATCCCGCTGCCGTTGAAGACCTGGACGGCGACCTCGGTGGCGTCGGCTCCGCCACCGGCGCCCGGGGCCGAGCCGGTGGAACCGCCCAGCGGGGCGACGATGCGCTCCAGATCGGCCGGACTGTAGAACTGGACGGACACCCGCTGGCCGCCGACGAGGATCTCGCCGCGGTCGTTCACCGCGCCCTCGGCCCGGGTGGGGGGATGCGTCGGCAGGGTCTGCATGCCGACTCCGCCCGAGACGATGCCCTTCAGCCGGGTCGCGAGCTCCTGCAGGTCGAAGAGGTCGGTGTTGTCGTCCAGGGTAAGCGCCCCGGTGGCGGTGGACAGGAGCTGCTTGAGCTGCCCCGGGTTCTTCAGGACCCCGCCGCCGACGACCTTGTCGAACACCGCGCCGAGGAACTGCTGCTGGCGGCTGATGCGGTCCATGTCGCCGCCGGGCAGGCCGTGGCGCTGTCGGACGAACGCGAGTGCCTGCTCGCCGTCGACGTGGATCACCCCCGGGCCGCCGACGAAGCCGCTCATCGGGTCGTTGGTGTTGCGGCTGGTCCGGCCGTTCTCGGCGACGTACTCCTTGTGGTCCGAGGCCAGGACGCAGACGTCCACGCCGCCGATCGCGTCGGTGATCGACTTGAAGCCCTCGAGGTCCATCGAGACGTAGTGGTCGATGCGCAGGTTGGTCAGCGACTCGATCGTGCGGACCAGCAGGGACGGGCCGCCGTCGGAGATCGCGGAGTTGAACTTGCCCTTGTGCCGGGTGTGTTTGCGCCCGTCGGCGTCGGTGTACTCGGGGATGGTGACGTAGGTGTCGCGGGGGATGGACAGCATCGTGACGGTCTTGTCGGCGCTGAAGTGCGCGAGGATCGTCGTGTCGGAACGCTGGCCCTCGACGTCGCCGTAGGCGCCGTTCGAGCCGGCGCGGCTGTCTGTTCCGACGAGCAGGAAGTTGGTGGTGCCCTCGATCTCCTCGGGCCGGTCGTCGCCGAGGTCGAGGTCTTCCTGCCCGATGCGGCTGTTCGCGTAGGTGTACACCGCCCAGCCACCCGCGGTGACGGTGAAGACCAGGACGGACAGGAAGCTGAGGAGCACCCGGGAGAGCTGTGAGGACGCGCTGCGGCGTGGTCGGCCGCCGCCGCGCAGGTCGAACGGAAGCGTCCTGGACCGCCGTTCTGGATCCCGTGGCACACCCGGTCGCCCGCCCAATCCAGGGTCTCCCTCCGGCGCACCACACGGAAAACAGTGCTTGGGGCGGAAATCATAGGCTATGCACGCGCCGGCGAGACCACCTGGTGGTCCCGTCCGCGCTGGTCAGGAGCGCCTGCGCGAAGGCACCCTCCGGCCGGACCAGATCGCCACCGGTGCTGTCCCGGCGCCGCGCGCGGCGGGTGTCGGGGTCGGGTCGGGTTCAGGGCCTCGCCGCCGGGTTCGCGGGCTCGCCGCCGGGTTCGAAGCGTCCCCGCCCGGCCCAGCCGTTCCGCAACGTTCATCGCGCCGTACGCGCGGCGTCGGCGGGGTGTCGGTCGCCGGATCGCCGCGATTGCCAGGCTTCTCCCCGCTGGGGGCCACCGCGCTGACGCCGCGCCGGAGCCGCCGCGCGCGACGGCGGCCACGCGGGGCGACCGTCGGGGCGCGCGCGGGGACGGTGCGGCCGGAGGAGGACGCTCATGACCGCACCTGACCACCGATCCACGCCACCCCTCGAGAACGGTCCGGAGGTGCGGCGGCCGGCCGGGCCGGGACGCCGGGCGCTGCTGCGCGGCGGCGCCGTCGTGGCGACGGCCGGCGTTGTAGGGCTGGGCAGCGGGGCCGGACGGGCCGGCGCCGCGACCGGGACGCCGGCGGTCGCCGGTGGCGGGGCCGGGCAGGTGCTGGGCGGGCGCCCGGCGTTCACCTCCGGGGTGCAGGCCGGCGACGTCGACACCCGCGGCGCCGTGATCTGGGCCCGCTCGGACCGTCCGGCGCTGATGACGGTGGAGGTGTCGGGCAGCGAGTCGTTCCGGTCGGCGCGGACGGTGGGTGTCACCCGCCTCACCGACGCCACGGACCGCACCGGGGTCGTCGCGGTGAACGGGCTGCCACCCGGCAGCGAGGTCTTCTACCGGGTACGGCTGGCGGCGGCGGATGACCCGCGCCGGGTCGGCGAAAGCCTGGTCGGGCGGCTGCGGACCGCGCCGGTCCGCCCCCGGGACGTGTCGTTGGTGTGGTCCGGTGATGTCTGCGGCCAGGGCTGGGGGATCAACCCCGACCGCGGCGGCATGACGATCTTCGAGACGATGCGCCGGCTGGCACCGGACTTCGCCATCTGCTCGGGCGACTTCGTGTACTCCGACGGGCCGCTGGCCGAGACGGTGGCGCTGCCCGACGGCGGTGTGTGGCGCAACCTGGTCACCGACGAGAAACGCAAGGTCGCCGAGACCCTCGCCGAGTTCCGCGGGAACTTCCGCTACAACTTCCTGGACACGAACCTGCTGGCGTTCAACCGCGAGGTCCCCTGGGTGTTCCAGTGGGACGACCACGAGACCACGAACAACTGGTACCCGGGCGAGATCCTCGTCGATGACCGGTACACCGAGAAGCGGGTGGACGTGCTGTCCGCCCGGGCGCGGCAGGCGCTGTTCGAGTACACCCCGACGCTGCCGGGCCGGCCGGACCCCGCGGGCCGGCTGTACCGGAAGATCTCCTACGGCCCGCTGCTGGACGTGTTCGTTTTGGACATGCGCAGCTACAAGAACGACAACGGGGTGGGGCAGACGGACCCGGCCGGCGCGGCGATCCTCGGCGCCCGCCAGCGGGACTGGCTCATCGACGGCCTGACCAGCAGCCGGGCGACCTGGAAGGTGATCGCGAACGACCTGCCACTCGGCATCGTCGTCCCGGACGGCGCCACCGCCATCGAGGGAGTGGCCCAGGGCTCGCCCGGGGTGCCACTGGGCCGGGAGGTCGAGATCGGGCAGGTCCTCTCTGCGATCCGGCGCAACCGGGTACGCAACACCGTGTGGATCACCGCGGACGTGCACTACACCGCGGCGCTGAGCTATCACCCCGACCGGGCCGCCACCAAGGACTTCGACCCGTTCTGGGAGTTCGTGGCGGGGCCGCTCAACGCGGGCACGTTCGGCCCGAACGCGCTCGACCCCACCTTCGGCCCCGAGCAGGTCTTCGCCCGGACGCCGCCGCCCGGTCAGTCGAACCTGCCGCCCTCCGCCGGGCTGCAGTTCTTCGGCCGCCTCGCGATCGACGGCGGCTCGCGCGCGCTGACGGTCGAGCTGCGGGACGCGGCCGGCGGCGTGCTGTGGTCGAAGGCGCTGCCGGCCCGCTGACCGCCCCGCCACGGGCGCACTCGCGCCCCCGCCCGTGTTCGCCGCCGCCGGGTCTACTCGGCGCCGGCGAGCGCGGGCGCTCCGGCCGGAGCCGAGACAGGAGCCGGCTCCGGCTCCGGCTGGAGCGGCACCTCCTCGGCGGGGTCCCGCTGCTCGAACTGGGTGCGGTACAGCTCGGCGTAACGACCGCCCGCGGCGATGAGCTCGGGGTGGCTGCCGCGCTCGACGATCCGGCCGGCCTCGAGGACGAGGATGACGTCGGCCGCTCGCACGGTGGACAGTCGGTGCGCGATCACCAGTGCCGTCCGGCCGGCCAGCGCCGCGCCGAGCGCCTCCTGCACGGCCGCCTCGGAGGTGGAGTCCAGGTGTGCCGTGGCCTCGTCCAGGATCACCACCCGGGGGCGGGCCAGCAGCAGGCGTGCGATCGTGAGGCGCTGGCGCTCCCCGCCGGAGAGCCGGTAGCCCCGCTCCCCCACGACGGTGTCCAGCCCGTCGGGAAGCTGGGTCACCAGGTCCGTCAGCCGGGCCTGGCCGAGCACGTCCCACAGCTCGGCCTCGGTGGCCTCGGGCCGGGCCAGCAGGAGGTTCGCCCGGACGGTGTCGTGGAAGAGATGGTCATCCTGGGTGACCATGCCGACGGTCTCGCGCAGCGAGTCCGCGGTGAGGTCGCGGATGTCGACCCCCGCCAGCCGGATCGCGCCGGCGCCCACGTCGTAGAGGCGCGGGATGAGCTGCGCGATCGTCGACTTTCCGGCCCCGGACGAGCCGACGAGGGCGATCAGCCGCCCCGGTTCGGCCCGCAGCGAGACGTCGTGCAGCACCTCGCCGCTCTCGCGCTCGTCCAGCACGGCCACCTCCTCCAGCGACGCCAGTGACACGGCCTCGGCCGAGGGGTACGTGAAGTGCACGTGGTCGAACTCGACCGACACCGGGCCGGCGGGCAGCGCGCGGGCGTCGGGGCGCTCCACGATGAGGGGCTCGAGGTCGAGGATCTCGAAGACCCGCTCGAAGCTGACCAGGGCGCTCATCACCTCCACCCGGGCGCTGGCCAGCGAGGTCAGCGGCGCGTAGAGGCGGGTGAGCAGGAGCGCCAGGGCGACGACGGCGCCGGGCTCCAGCTCGCCGCTCAGGGCGCGGTAGCCGCCCAGCCCGTAGACGAGCGCCAGCGCGAGGGCGGACACGAGGGTCAGCGCCGTCATGAACACCCACTGGACCATCGCGGTGCGCACGCCGATGTCGCGCACCCGCCGGGCGCGGCGGGCGAACTGGGCGGACTCGTCGGCGGGCCGGCCGAACAGCTTGATCAGGGTGGCGCCGGGGGCGGAGAAGCGCTCCGTCATCCGCGAGCCCATGACGGCGTTGTGATGGGCGGCCTCGCGCTCCAGCCGGGCGAGGCGGGAGCCCATCCGCCGCGCCGGCAGGACGAACACGGGGAGCAGGAGCAGCGCGAGCAGGGTGATCTGCCAGGACAGGCTGATCATGACGGCGAGGGTGAGCAGGAGCGCGACCAGGTTGCCGACGACTCCCGACAGGGTGTCGCTGAAGGCGCGCTGCGCGCCGATCACGTCGTTGTTCAGCCGGCTGACCAGGGCACCGGTGCGGGTGCGGGTGAAGAACGCGACCGGCATCCGCTGGACGTGGTCGAACACCGTGGTGCGCAGGTCGAGGATGAGGCCCTCGCCGATGCCGGCGGACAGCCAGCGGTTGAGCACCCCGAGGGCGGCCTCGGCGACCGCGATCGCCGCGATCAGCGCCGCGAGGACGACGACCACGTGGGGGCGGGAGCCGGCCACGATCGCGGTGACGACCCGACCGGCCAGCACCGGCGTCGCCACCGCGAGGACGGCTCCGGCGATGCTCGTCATCAGGAACAGGCCGAGCGTGCGGCGGTGCGGCCGGGCGAAACCCGCGATCCGGCGCACGGTCGCCCGGGAGAACGGGCGGCGCTCCTCCTGGGCGTGCATCGCCGAGTACATCGAGTTCCAGGCCGCGAACTCCATGCTCATCCTGAACACCACCTGTCCGTCGCCGAGGTCCGTACGGCCGCACGCATCGGAACATGGAGGTCCGACAGTTTTCCGCGCGTCCCAGGTGGACGCGCCGGCGGCGTTCGGGGCGCGGGTGCCCCGCGGCGGCTGGACGGCCGGGGGCTCACGAGCCGGTTCGGACGCTAATACCTGAAGTTGACTTCAGGTCAAGCTCTTCCGACCGACACAGCCCGGCGGAAGGAAAAGGTGGAAGGGCGGAAAGGCGGATCCACCGGCGGGAGCCATCCCTGGATTCGGCGATTCCAGGGCCGGCGAAGGGCCGGCGCGATTCCAGGGCCGGGGATAGGTGTGCCCGGTCGCCGTTGACCGGACTACGTCCCTCGGCGCGGTCCCGACAGCCGGCTCAGGCGATGCGGACCGCTCGTTCGGCCAGACGCGGCGCGGCTGGCAGCACGGAGACCGGGTGGTCCGCCATCCAGCCGACGTCGGCGACCGTCACCTTCATCCGGCTGGCGAGATCGGTCGGGGCGTACCCGCCGTCAAGCGCCTGTCGGATGGCGGCCGCCCGGATTGCGCGCAGGGCCGAACGCTGCGGATGCGACGTCCACATCAGCTCGTCGGCAAGCCCCGCGCGTTCGATCGGGTCAGTTACCTGCATTACCTCGTCACATGTCACGGTGATAGATGGTTGCGTGAGCAGGAAGTCTTGGCAACACCCCGGGCAACAGCTGTTCCGACAGCTGTCGCGGTGGCCGGCCGACCGGCCACCGCGACGAACCCCGAGGCCGGCCCGACCCACCCCCGGGTCGATTACAGCCCGTTTACAGACCCACCCGGACCATAACGCGACCCCGCAACGGTGCGCGCTCGGTGACCGACGATGTTCAGTTCTCTGAGGGAACCCCGAACCAGGAGACGACCTGCCCGCCGAACTTGAGGTCACCATCAATTTTGATCTTGCGTGTGAGGTAGAGCTTGGCGGCGTTCGCCTGCCCTGTGACGACGCGCACCAGGCGGACCCGGTCGGTCGTGATGGTCACCGTCCGCCCGCCGCCCGGCGCCGTGCCGCCGGGCGGGTCGACGGTCAGCTCGCACGCCGCGCCACGCACGGCCAGCACGTACACCCGCGTCGCACCGCCCGGGCCACCGTTGAGGACGAACTGGACCAGCGCGTCCTCGCCCTTGGCCTTCTCCGGCTGGAAGCTGTCGCGCATCCGCGCGAACAGCTCGTCGAGGACGGCGTCGCCCGACGGGCCGCGCAGGACCGTCTCCGTCTGGGACTCCGACAACGAGCCCAGCGCGTCGACCAGCGTGGCCGGGTCGGCGTTCAGATCAACGGACAGGTCGGACATGGGTGCTCCCAGGTGCCGCGCCGATACGGATGGCCGGCCATACGCCGGTACGCCCCATGATGTCGCGCCCCCTCGGAGCCCACGGAGCGACCCCCTACCGAAGGTGACAGCCGGCCGCGGACACGGCCGTGTGGCATTTGGGCATGTTCGGGCGCATGTGGCCGGTGGATACCATCGGCGACCGGGCGGCCGGCCCGGCGCCGTCGACACCGAGCCACGGCGGAAAGGACACCGGATGCTGGAGCCGCTCATCGACTCCGACCCGCGTGCCATCGGGCCGTACCGGCTGTCGGGCAGGCTGGGCACGGGTGGGATGGGCGCCGTCTACCTGGGGTTCGACCCCGCCCGCCGGCCCGCGGCGGTCAAGGTCGTGCGACCCGACCTGCTCGGCGACGCCGAGTTCCGCGGCCGGTTCCGCCAGGAGGTCGCCGCCGCCCGGCGGGTGCGCGGCTCGTTCGTCGCCGCCGTTCTCGACGCCGACGTCGACGCGCCGACGCCCTGGATGGCGACCGAGTACGTCGACGGGGTGAGCCTGCAGACGGCGGTGGGCCGGCGCGGGCGACTCGACGGGCCGATGCTCGCCGGCCTCGCCGCCGGCCTGGCGAACGCGCTGGTGGCCGTGCACGCCGCCGGCCTGGTGCATCGCGATCTCAAGCCGTCCAACGTGCTGCTGGCCTGGGACGGTCCGAAGATCATCGACTTCGGCATCGCCCGGGCGCTCGACGCCACCAGCCACACCACCGCCGGCGGCGTGCTCGGGACGGTCGCCTGGATGGCCCCCGAGCAGCTCCGCGGCGAGCGGGTCGGACCACCCGGAGACATCTTCGCCTGGGCCCTGTGTGTGGTCTTCGCGGCACGGGGGCGGCACCCGTTCCCGGCCGACGCGCCGGCGGTGTCCGCGCTGCGCATGCTCGCCGACGACCCCGATCTGACCGGAGTGCCCGACCACCTGCTCCCGCTGCTCGCCGGCGCCCTCGCCAAGGACCCCGGTCTGCGTCCGACGGCGACGCAGGTGGTGTCCAGCCTGGCCGGGGTCGCCGTGACCAGCCTCGACGAGGCCGACGCCGCGGCCCGCGGCCTGATCGGAACCGGCTGGGTGCCACCGACGCCGCCGGGCGCCGGCCCCCCGCCCGACGTGTCGGGCGTCCGGACCCTGGCGGCACCGTCGCCGGTGATCGGCGCGCCACCGCCACCGGCGGTCAGCTCGCCACCAGCGGCCGGCTCGGTATCGACGACCGGCTCGCCGGCGACAGCCGGCCGGGCAGGTGGCGGCGCCGCGGGTGCCCGCCGCTCCGGCCTGCTGACCGGTCTCGCCGCCGCCGGCCTGGTCCTCGCCGTGCTCGCGGTCACGCTCGCCGTGACCGGCGTGGGACGGGACCGGTCGGCCGCCAGCGGTGACGGGACCGGCCAGGACGCACGGATGCAGGTCGGGGCGCTCAAGGACATGGCACCCCCGGCGCCGGCGGGCAAGGGGGCACGCGCGAGCCGGCCCGGCCTCCCGGCCACCGGTCCCGCGGGGCCGGGGCCGGCTTCGACCGCCCCCGACTCCCCCGGCGCGGCGCCGGACGGCACACCGGGCCCGGGTGGGCCGAGCCCCTCGGCGGGCACACCGGGCGCGCCGGCACCGACCGCCCCGGCACCCGCGCCCGCACCGTCCCAGGCCCCGCGGCTGCCACCGGCCACGCCGCTCTACCGCTACTACAACGGCCAGGACCACGCCACGCTCACGAGCGCGACGCCGGCCGCCGGCTTCCACCTGGAGCAGGTGCTGGGCAACCTGTTCACCAGCGGGGACGTCCCGGGGACGGTCCCCGTCTACACGTGCCTCGACGGGTCGGAGTCGTTCACCTCCCTGGCGTCCTCGTGCGAGAGCCGCACACCCGTGGGCGTGCTGGGCTGGATCTACGCGGCGAAGCCGGCGGAGCCGGCCACCCTGGCGGTGTACCGGTGCCGTATCGGTGCGGATCATTTCGATTCCCCCCGGGCCGACTGCGAGGGCCAGACAGCGGAGGGGCTCATCGGCTACGCGCCGCCCTGACGGCCGGCAGGCCGGTCCGCCACGCTTTCCGTCAGGCGGAACGGCGCACCCGGCGTGGCGAATCCGCCCGGTCCCGGCCCCGCCACGCAAACACTCTCCGCACAAACCCGCTCCGCGCGAATCTCCGCGTGCGCCCCGCCGCACGAATCTCACGCCGGCGTGTGGTTTCCTCTTACCAGCACCGGCGGGATACGGGAGCGAGGATGCCGTGAAAGTCGTGGCAGTCGTCAATTACAAGGGCGGGGTGGGAAAGACGACGCTCACCGCGAACATCGGCGCGGACATCGCCCGCTGGGGAAAGCGCGTCCTGATGATCGACCTCGACCCGCAGGCGAGCCTCACGTTCTCGTTCTACCGCCCGGAGGAGTGGCGGGCGAATCTCGCCGACGACCGGACCATCAAGGAGTGGTTCGAGGCCTGGCGCGGCGAGTCCTACGTTCCGCACCTCTCGCCGTTCGTCACGACCCCGCCGGTCGTCAACGCGGCCATCACCCACAACGGCGGCGGGCTCGGGCTGGTCGCGTCGCACCTCTCGCTCGGTGACGTCGAGATGAACCTGGCGGCGCGGCTCGGCGGGGCGCAGGTCCGCCGCTCGACCCGGTACTACTTCGACGTCTACCAGCGGCTGGCGGCCGGGCTGGCGACGTTCCACCCCGCCGACTACGACCTGGTGCTCATCGACTGCCCGCCGAACTTCGGTGTGATCACCCGCATGGCGGTCGCCGCCTGCGACTTCCTGCTCGTCCCGGCCCGGCCGGACGAGCTGTCGACGCTGGGCATCGAGCACCTGATCACCCGGCTGCGCCGCTTCGCGTGGGAGTACAACCGGGTCGCGGACATGCAGTCGGACCGCTACCCCGGGGTCAAGCGGCTCGACCCGGAGATCCTGGGCATCGTGTTCACCATGGTGCAGTACTACGGCGGCCAGCCGATCGCCGCGATGCAGCCGCACATCGAGCTGGCCAGAGGCCTCGACGCGCCGGTGTTCGAGGCGATGCTCCGGGAGAGCAACAGCTACTTCGCCGGCGCGGCCGGGACCCAGCTCCCCGTCGTGCTCTCCGAGCGCATCCCCCGTGGACTCGCTCTCGAGCTGCGCACACTGGTCGACGAGTTCCTCCGACGGATCGGGGCTGCCAACCGTGGGTACTGACCCGGACACGCCGGGCACAGATTCCGGCGACGTGAACGCCGGCGACACCGCCGCCGGCCCCGTGTGTGCCGGTCCCGTGTGTGCCGGCCCCGTGGATGTCGACTCGACGGGTGCCGGCTCGGCGGGTGCCGGCTCGGCGGGTGCCGACGCCGGCGCGTCACCCGCGGACCTCGGCGCGCTGCTGCTGGGCCAGGTGGCCCGGCTGCTGGCCGGCCTCGACGGCCGCCAGGTCGCCGACCTGGTGGCGGGCCGCGCCCGACTCACGGTGGTGACCACCGCCACCGCACGTCCCGCGGGCCCGGCGACGGACACCGCGGGCCGAGCGGCGAGCGCCGCGGGCCGGGCCCAGGTCGTCGAGGTACCCGGCGGAGCCGACCTGGAGGAGCTGCGCCGATCCCTGCTGGGCGCGCCCAGCCGCGCGGCCGCGGAACAGCTCCTGGACGACCTCGGCCCGCTCCCGGTGACGCGGTTGCGGGAGCTGGCCGCCAACCTGGGGATCAAAGGCGTCGCCAGCCGCGACCCCCGGGCCACCGTCCAGCGGAAGATCGTGGACCAGACGGTCGGCCGACGGCTGCGGTCGGCGGCGATGTCCGGGGGCGTCCACGGCACGTGAGGCCGCCGCCCCGGTACCGGCTGGCGGGTGCCGGCCGGGCTACCAGCCGGGCAGGGTGATCCGGATGGCGGTCTGCGTCTCCGGGGGGCGACGGCGTACCGCGCGCACCGCCTTCGAGACGGTCGAGACCAGCGGCGCCGCGACCCGGTAACGGCGGTGCACCATGGCCCGCGCGGCACCGGTACGTTCCGGGACGACCTCGGCCATCACCTCCACCGGGCTCTCCGCCGCCTTTCCGCGGGCGTCGCACGGGGCGACCGTCGCCCGCGGGGAGTTACGCAGGCGGTGCACCTTTCCGCTTTTCTCGTCGGTGAGAACGAGCAGCTCGGCACCGTTGACCACGAACCACACCGGCGTCGCGACGGATCGCCCGTCACTGCGGAAGGTGGTCAGCGACAGGTACTTCGACGTTTCGGTCCAGGCAGGCAGGGTGACGGCTGACGGCATGCGCGGAACGTAGCCCGGGCCGCGCCGGGCCGCCCGCCGGGTGGCGGAGAAGCCCGAAAGATCCCCGGCGTGAATCCGCGGCCCGGCCGATTCACCACCCCGGCGGGATGATTCCGATATGCCGGAGAAACACCCTCGCGCGCCAGAACGTCCCGGTCGGTACCCCCGATGGGGTCTCGACCGGCCCTCGTCTCCGGCCGTCCACCCGTGCCCACCGACGTCCGGCACGGCCGCGCGGCGGCGACCCGGCACCGGTCGGTCCCCCATGCCACGGGCGGACGTCCGGCCACGGCGCGGGCCCGCGGCCGGTACGGGCGGGAGCGGGTTCACGGAAAGCAGTCGCGGGCCGGACCGGGCGAATACCGATCCCGGGCCGGATGAGCACTTGACAGCGTTCGCCCGCTTGGCAGAATTGGGCCCTCCGGCAGACGACGGCACATCGGATGAGGAATCGGCGTCCTCATCCGTGGGATCGACCGATACCACCGTGTGCCTTTGCCCCGGAGGCGAATATCCCGGAGGCGGAACCCCACCTCCCACATCCCGCACGGTGTCAGACCCACCTCACCGCGGGTGCCGCCGAACAGCCAGAGAATAATCCTCTACATAAATTTTTTGCTCGATTCGGCCGCGGGACGACCCTCGCGGCGACCGGGCCGGCCTGGAGGCGGCATCCGATCCGGAGCCCAGGGAAGGGCACACAGATGAGCCAGATGACCAGAAAGGAACGATCCGACAAGGGCAGCATCCGCATCAACGCGCGTGACTTCCGGTGTCTGAGCTGGTTGCTGGAGATGAGCTCGGCCTACGAGGAGGATCTCGCCATCGTGCTCGACCCGGCGCGGCTGACCTCCCCGAACGCGGCGAAGGCGGTCCTGCGGCGCTGGAGGCAGGCGGATCTCGTCCAGGCGGAGGGGCTTTTCGCCAACCGGGGCCGGATCGTGCGCCTCACCGACGACGGCGCGCGCCTGGTCGGCGAGGTCGATCACAGCGCCGCGGGCCCGGTGACCGCCGCCGTGCACACCGCCGAGGTGGCTCGTACCCGGCTGCTGCTGGAACACCGGCCGCCGCTGGCCGGCATCCCGGTGGTGGGGTGGGTGGGCGCGCGCCACTGGCGGGACGAGCACGAACCGGCGGTGCTGGCCGGCGCGCATGTTCCGGACGGGGTCGCCCGGCTCGCCGACGGCTCCTGCGCCGCCGTGCAGGTCGAGCGGGTCAACCACGGGATCAGCGCGGCGATCGACGTCGCCACCGACCTGCTGCGCAGGTTCCCCCGGGTGGTCTACGCCGTCCCGGCGATGAGCGGCGGGGTGGCGGCGGTGATCGAGTCGGCCGTCGCGGCGGCGGCGCGGGAGATCCGCTTCGCGGGGGCGGAGCCGGCCACGGCGCTGGTGATCAGCATCCCCGACCGGCTCCGCGGGGCGTTGGAGGACCAGCCGGACGGCGGCTGGTCGGCCCGGGCCGGCGGCTGCCACGACCCTGCCGGTGACACGAAAGCCGGTGACATGAAAAGGCCGCCCGGGGTACGGGGGGATCCCCGGGCAGCTAGTACATGTTTGCACCGCCCCACCGGGTGATGCAACGGTCTGCGGACGACGAGATGGTCACACGTGGTCGAGCGCCTGTGCCAGACCGTTCGCGGTGCGTGGCCTCAGGCTGCCGCGGCCGCGGCGAGTGGCAGCACGACCCGGGGGCAGCGGTGGATCAGCCGGGTCGACAGCGTCCCGCCTTCGAGGACGTCCAGCAGGGCACCGGCCCGCCGGCGGTCGAGCCGACCGGACCGGTGCAGCCCGCGCAGGCGGAGCAGGCCGGGGAGGTGGGCCTCGATCGCGTGCTGGTCCGGCCGGGGGGCCCCGTCGAGCCACACGTCGAACTGGACGTCGGTCATGACCTCCCAGACCACGGTGTCGGCGATCGCGCCGGTGGCGTCGGTGACGGTGACCAGGTGCGGAATGCGCACCAGGTCCGCGAGGCCGGTCAGGTCTGGGCGGACACCGGCGGTGACCACATGGGTCTCCCGCCCGCTGCGCAGCAGCATCGACCGCAGGTGGGAAGCGAACGCGAGGGCCAGCGCGCTGCGGCCGGGCAGCCCACCCTGCACATGCATCACGACCGCGTCGATCCCGGGGCCGCGGACCCGCTCGGCGGCAGCCCGGGCCAGCCAGCTCGGCTCCACCATCACGAAGCCCACCTGTGCACGCCGCCGCTCGCCGACGGAGTCACCGCCGTCCTCGGCCAGTGCCCGCACCACGACAGGCTCGTGGAACCATCTACAGGTGATCAGCCCGTCGGCCTGTGGGAGGGACAGGAGCGGGAGATCCCCGGACGTGAAGATCCGATCCATGGTCAGGGTCGTCATTCGGCTCTCCGGTGCGCGTACAGGGCATGGCAGCGCTCGCGTCAGCCCCGGGGGTCGGTGTCGCATCGGTACGTGGTGCGGCGGGTCTTCCGGGTCTCGCGTCGGCGGTCGGGCGCTTCGGTGCTGCGGGTGCACGGGCGTGGATCCGGCGGTCCACAGGCCGTCCTGCGACCTGGCAGGTGCTGCCGAGGCTCTTGGGGGGGTGCCGCCCACCCCCGTGTCGGCGCCTGGCGACGGGCCGCGGCCCGCGCAGGGCGTCACGGAGACGGTCTGGCGGAATCTCCCAGCCACACATCTCACCTTGCGATCATGACCGGACGCCGGTGTCCGGTCGTGATCCGGAGCGAGACGGACTACAGCGGGATCCGTCTAGCTCGTCCTGGTGCTGATCGAGCGGCCGGCGCCGGTGGGCCCGGTGCCTCGTTCGTCAGCGGTGATGGTGCGGCCGGGCACTAGTCGCCCAGGCGGAGGTTCGTGGCGCCGGTGGTGCGTGGCGCGGAGTCCCGTTCGTGCGCCGCCTGGAGATCGCTTGGTGCGTTTACCAGTTCACTGTCCGTTAGTTCACACGTGCCGTACGACACCCCGACGGATGCCTGGTCACCACCCCCGAGGGCGACCACAACGCCACGTGCTGGGGACCCCCGTGAGACCGCCCCGCTCAGATGAGCAGGTTGTCGAAATCCCCATCCTTCGCGCCCAGGATCAGCGCCTCAATCTCAGCCCGCGTGTAAACCAGCGCGGGCCCGTCGGGATGCCTGGAGTTTCTAACGGCCACCTCGTCCCCAGGAAGCCGCGCCATCTCGACGCAGTTGCCCTGCGAATTGCTCCGTCGACTCTTCTGCCAGGTAACCCGTTGTAGGGCCGTGGCAGGCATACCACTGTAGATCTTGGACAAGGTCGGTCTCCTGAAGATTCGTCCGGAGCCAGGCGATCGCTACCGCGGTCGGGGCACCTTTCCGCTCGAGCAGCTCGCGGCTCGTCCGCGGCCACAGAACCGCTCCGCCACAGGGAAGCCTCGGCCGATGAGAGGCCTCGTCCCACCTCCCTCCGGGGGTCGGCGCGTGCGCTTGCACGGACTTCGGCTCACGATACAGCACGCGCGTGTGCACGTGCATCCGACCTGCGCCCGCGTGCACACGACTTTCGACCGGCACGGATCACCCCTTTCGGGCAGCACTCACAACCAACGATGTGGCCACACGACATCCACACCAGGACACACGGAACGCCCTACGGAATACCGCCCACCGAACGTCGATCCCATGTTCCATCCACATTTCGTCGTCGTTACGTGCACGGATCATCCCGGGATCCTCGGTGGTGTAGGACTTTCTCCGGCAGCGAAGAAGATCGGAAGGAAGAGAGTCCGCCACGGACCCACAGCCCACCGGCCGCGCCCCGGCGCGCCCGGCCCCGCCAGACCAGCCGGACCCGGCTGGCCCCGGCCCTGCCGACCCCGACCCGGCGCCCGCCCGATCGGCACCCGACCGACCGGTCCTCAGCCAGCCCGGCCCGACTCGACCCGGTCGACGCCGGTCCAGCCGCCCAGCGCGAGTCGGCCGAGTCGGCCGAGTCGGCCGCCCGAAGGATCCATTGCGACGATCACCCGATCGTGCCCACTCGCAGGCGCCGGGGGTGGTGGTGAACGGCCCGTCCGACTCCGGCCGCGGCGGCACTCGTCCGGCCTGCCGACAGCCCGCCCGCGCCTGCCCCGAGCAGCGTTTCCACCTGAATCCCGGCGCGCGCGAACCGGGCTCCGGGCCGCGGCGCCGGACCGCCCTACATGTCGAGGCGAAGGTCCCGATCACGCCCGGCGGCCCCGCGGGGACGCTGTACGGTCGACCCGACGCCCGATTCCGGCCCGCCGAAGCGGATCCCGGACCGAACGCGGCGGCACCGTGGGCGAGCACCGTGGGCGAGCGGAGAAATGATGCGTGCTCCGCGCCGCCAACAGGCGCTGTCGCGGTCCCGGCGACGGGATCACCGGTGAGGAGATCAGAGGTGCACTCCGACGGCCGGCAACTGCTCGACCCTGCGTGGTCTTTCTGCCACAGTGGCGACCGAGCAAGGCTGATCCGGTCAAGGGGGATCCGGATGGAAGCAGGCGCTACCAGACCTCCTCCGGTAGTTCCACCGCGGGGGATGCCCGATGGCGGGGGGTAACGGCAGCCGACCCAGGGGCCGGCCGGGCTGACACGGGTTACCGCCCGCTAACCGGGCTTCGCCGGACCCGGCCGCGCCCGCACGACCTCGGAATGCATACCCAGCGTGGGATGCAATGACCGGGCAGTATGCGGAACGGCCGCACCGGGTCCCGTACCCCACCGTAATTGGGAGTCGGTCGCGAGCGCTCTCCGTCAACCGTGTATACGTATCTCGTTCGCACCGAGAGACGTGACTGAGTTGAACGGGGCGGAGAAGGCGCGAGGTGAACGAGGGTAGAAGATCGAATGCCGTACTCTTGCATTGACCTATGGCGAGGGGGCCGACAGTGACGACCACTCAGCTGGGTGGCGGTCCGACCGTACGTCGGATCCTGCTCGGCTCACAGCTCCGTCGGCTTCGGGAGGAAAAGGGCATAAGCCGCGAGGACGCCGGTTACCACATCCGGGCCTCGGAGTCGAAGATCAGCCGCATGGAACTAGGGCGGGTGAGCTTCAAGGAACGCGACGTCGACGATCTCCTCACCCTGTACGGGGTGACGGACAGCGCCGAGCGCGCGCCGCTGCTCTCGCTCGTCCGGGAGGCCAACCGGCCCGGCTGGTGGCACAGCTTCGGCGACGTGCTCCCGAACTGGTTCCAGCCCTACATCGGGCTGGAGGAGGCGGCGCAGCTCATCCGGACCTACGAGCTCCAGTTCATCCCCGGGCTTCTCCAGACGGAGGAGTACGCCAGGGCCGTGATCACGCAGGGTAACATCGGCGTACCCGCGGAGATCATCGAGCGTCGGGTCAACGTGCGCATGAACCGGCAGAAGGTCCTCCACCGCGAGAACGCGCCCCGGCTGTGGGTGGTGGTCGACGAGGCCGCCCTGCGGCGCCCGATCGGCGGCCCCAAGGTGATGCGCAGCCAGCTCGAGCAGCTGATCGCCCTGTGCGACCTGCCGAACCTGACCCTGCAGATCATGCCGTTCGCCTTCGGCGGCCACGCGGCCGAGGGCGGCGCTTTCAGCATCCTGCGTTTTCCGGAGTCGGACCTCCCCGATGTGGTCTACCTGGAGCAGCTCACCGGCGCCGTCTACATGGATAAAAGAGAAGATGTGGACATTTACGCCGAAGCGATGAACCGGCTGACGGTGGACAGCCCGCCGCCGGCCACCACGCCCGAGCTTCTCAGCCAAATCATCGCCGAGCTCTGAAGTCGGCCGGGCGTACCACAACGAGATTCACCCCAACGCCGGAGAGGCCAGCCAGTCATACGGTGCCGCCCGGCGGCACGAGGCAGGCCCCGGCTCGGAGGGACCAGGCCGCCCGGCCACCTCGCGCCCACGGCGCGAGCGGCTCCGGCCGCCGCGCCGTTCCGGCCGCCGCGGCGCTCCGGCGGCCCCGGCGCTCCGGCGGGCGTCAGCAACCGGCCTTCATTCGGGCAACGGCTTCCGGGCACTCCTCCAACTTGGTATGAATGCACCCATTCAGCCATGCCCAAAGGATGGAGAGCCGGAAAACCATGGTCTCGGCGCTTGTCGTGATCTCCCTCGTCCTGACCGGGCTCGTCGCGGGAACCATGGCCGTCGGCCTGGTCGCCGTCCGGCCCGCGATGCACTCCCTGCCCCCGACTTCGTATGTGCTGGTCAAGCAGGCGTTCGACGTCAGCTACCCGAAGCTGATGAAGCCGCTCCAGATCAGCAGTCTGCTGTCGACGGTCGTGCTGGCCGTCGCGGCCGCGGTGGACGGAGCGTCCACCTGCGCGATCATCGCCGCCGTCGCAGCCGTCGCCGTGTTCACCAACATTCTCGTCACGGTGCGGGGCGACCTCCCGATCAACAACGCGATGGCCACCTGGCGACCGGAGGCCCCACCCGCGGACTGGGAATCCCAGCGGGCCCGCTGGGACTTCTTCAACTCGATCCGCACCACCGCCGCCGTCGGCGCGCTGGTGCTGCTCGCGCTGGCGGCGACCACGAGCTACTGACCTCGGCACCCACCGATCCCGGCCGGCGCCCCCCGGGAATGCGGGCGGCCGGTCCGGTGCTGCAGAAAACCAGGTGCCGGCGCGCGGCGGCGCGGGCACAATGCTGCCCCGAGGGGCCGTCCCGAAAGACTGCCTGACGGGGCTGCCTCGAAGGCCTCGCCGCGCGACGGCGGCCGCCGCGGTCCGGGCCGGAGTGCGGCCGCGCTCGTAGCGTGGTCCGTGCCCAGCTCGACCGGGGTACCACGAACCGACAACCACCCGGGAATACGCCGTCCGTGATCTCTCCTGCTGAAACGCCGCCGCCGGCACCGCCGCCGCTGGCGGAGCTGCGTGCCTGCCTGCCTCAGCTCATGGCACGCGACGCCCACCGCCTGAGCCGGCACCTCGACCGGGCCCGCCGGATGCGCGACCCGGCGGCGCGCGACTCCTCGATCGCACGGCTGGCGGCGGACGTCGAGGCCGCGCGCCTGCGGGTGGAGACGCGCCGGGCGAGCGTCCCGGTGATCGGCTACCCGGAGGAGCTGCCGGTCAGCCAGCGCCGGGACGAGATCCTGACCGCCATCCGGGACAACCAGGTGGTGGTGATCGCCGGCGAGACCGGCTCGGGCAAGACCACGCAGCTGCCGAAGCTGTGCCTGGAGCTGGGCCGGGGCGTACGCGGCATGATCGGGCACACCCAGCCGCGGCGGATCGCCGCGCGCACCGTGGCGGAGCGGATCGCCGAGGAGCTCGGCAGCGTGATCCCCGAGACCGGCCGCGACCGGGCCCAGGCCGGCCCGGACGGAAGCGACACCGGGAACAACGCCGGCCGTGGGAACAGCGGCGGGGGCGGCGGGGGCGGCCTGGTCGGCTACCAGATGCGCTTCACCGACCGGGTCGGGCCGACCACGCTGATCAAGCTGATGACCGACGGCATCCTGCTCAACGAGCTGACCGCCGACCGGCTGCTCCGCCAGTACGACACCCTGATCATCGACGAGGCGCACGAGCGCAGCCTCAACATCGACTTCATCCTCGGCTACCTGCACGGGCTGCTCCCCCGCCGCCCGGACCTCAAGGTGGTCATCACCTCGGCGACGATCGACCCGCACCGGTTCGCCCACCACTTCCACGACGCGCCGGTGATCGAGGTCTCCGGCCGCACCTACCCGGTCGAGACCCGTTACCGCCCCATGGTCGACACCGGCCCGGGCGCCGACGACGACTCCGACTCCGACTCCGGTGCCGCTCCCGCGGCACGGAGCGGGCCACGTGCCGACGGTCGCAGGGGGACCGGCGGCAACGGCCGGAGAGGCAGCAACGAGGCCCGCCGGGGAGCCGGTGGCGACCCACGGACCGGGGCCGCGGGCGCCGACACCGAACGCGACCAGGTCTCGGCGATCTGCGACGCGGTGGACGAGCTGTACACCGAGGGGCCGGGCGACATCCTGGTGTTCCTCAGCGGGGAACGCGAGATCCGGGACACTGCCGACGCGCTGGCCCGCCGCGACCTCCCGCTGACCGAGATCGTCCCGCTCTACGCCCGGCTGTCCTCGGCCGAGCAGCACCGGGTCTTCACCCCGCACACCGGACGCCGGATCGTCCTGGCCACCAACGTCGCGGAGACGTCGCTGACCGTCCCGGGCATCCGCTACGTGATCGACCCGGGGCTGGCGCGGATCTCCCGGTACAGCCACCGGACGAAGGTGCAGCGCCTGCCGATCGAGCCGGTCTCGCAGGCCTCGGCCAACCAGCGGGCCGGCCGGTGCGGCCGGACGTCCGACGGCATCTGCGTCCGGCTGTACTCGGAGGAGGACTTCGCCGGCCGGCCCGCCTTCACCGATCCCGAGATCCTGCGCACCAACCTGGCCTCGGTGATCCTGCAGATGGAGGCGCTCGGCCTCGGCGAGATGGCGGACTTCCCGTTCCTCGACCCGCCGGAGTCACGCCAGGTCACCGACGGCATGCGGCTGCTGACCGAGCTGGGCGCGTTCGTCGAGGACGCCGAGCCCGGCAGGCGGCTGACCCCGATCGGGCGCAGCCTCGCCCAGCTGCCGGTGGATCCCCGGCTGGGCCGGATGGTGCTCGCGGCCGGCGAGCTGGGCTGCCTGTCCGAGGTGCTGGTGATCGCCTCCGCGCTGGCCATCCAGGACCCGCGGGAGCGGCCCGTCGAGCAGCGGGCCGCCGCCGACGAGCGGCATGCCCGGTTCACCGACCCGACGTCGGACTTCCTGTCGATCCTGAACCTGTGGCGGCATCTGCGTACCGCGCGCGAGGAACGGTCGTCCAACCAGTTCCGCCGGATGTGCCGCACCGAGTTCCTGAACTACCTGCGGATCCGGGAGTGGCAGGACGTCCACGGCCAGCTGCGCGCGATCGCCCGGAACCTGGGGCTGGAGCCGAACGACAGCCCGGCCGACGCCCGGTCGGTGCACCAGGCGCTGCTCACCGGGCTGCTCTCTCATCTCGGCCGCTACGAGCCGGAGAAGAAGGACTACCTCGGGGCCCGCGGGGCGCGTTTCGCGATCTTCCCGGGTTCCGGGCTCGCGCGGCGGCGGCCGTCCCGGCCCGAAGCCGGCGACGGGGGCCGGGAGACGCCGGCGGAAGCGGAGGCGGAGGCGGGCGGGCGACGCGGACCGGGCATCCCGACCTGGGTCGTCGCGGCCGAGCTGGTCGAGACGTCCCGGCTGTGGGCGCGCACGGTGGCGCGGGTGGAGCCCGAGTGGGTCGAGCCGCTCGCCGAGCACCTGCTGCGGCGCAGCTACAGCGAGCCGCACTGGTCTCGCAAGCAGGCCGCGGCACTGGCCTACGAGAAGGTCACGCTGTACGGGATCCCGCTGGTGACGTCCCGGCTGGTCCAGTACGGGCGGATCGACCCGGTCGTCAGCCGGGACCTGTTCATCCGGCACGCGCTCGTCGAGGGCGACTGGCACACCCGGCACGCCTTCTTCCACGCGAACCGGGAGCTGCTCGCCGGGGTGGAGGAGCTGGAGCACCGGGCCCGCCGCCGCGACATCGTCGTCGACGACGAGACGCTGTTCGAGTTCTACGACCGGCGGATCCCCGCCGACGTCGTCTCCGGCCGCCATTTCGACACCTGGTGGAAGGCGACCCGTCGGACCGAGCCGGACCTGCTCGACTTCTCCGCGTCAATGCTGGTCAACGACCGCGCGGGCGCGATCCGCCAGCAGGACTACCCGGACATCTGGGTCGCCGACGGCATCGAGCTGGCCCTCACCTACCAGTTCACGCCCGGGGAGGCCGCCGACGGGGTGACCGTGCGGGTGCCGCTGCCAGTCCTCGGCACGCTGCGCGCGGAGCCGTTCACCTGGCAGGTGCCCGGGCTGCGGGAGGAGCTCGTCACGGCGCTGATCCGGGCGCTGCCCAAGGTGGTGCGGCGCGGTTTCGTCCCGGCGCCGAACTACGCCCGTGCCGTCCTGGACCGCCTGGCCCCCGCTGACCGCCCGGCCCCCGGCGGTTCCCCGGCCGACGGCGGCGGGCCGCCGGTCGACGACCGCCCGCTGGCCGACGCCGTCGCCGGTGAGCTGCACCGGATGAGCGGCTCGGCGCTCCCCTCCGGCGTCTGGTCACCGCCGCGGCTGGCCGAACTGCTGCCACCGCACCTGCGGATGACCTTCCGGGTCGTCGACGACGGCGGGAAGACGCTCGCCGAGGGCAAGGACCTGGCCGAGCTCCGGGCCCGGCTGCGGCCCCGGACGAAGGCGGTCGTCACGGCCGCGGCCGCCGGCGTGGAACGCGCCGGCCTGCGCACCTGGGACGTCGGCACGCTGCCCGCGGTGATCGAGCGCAGCCGCGGCGGCCATGTCGTGCGCGCCCACCCGGCACTGGTCGACGAGGGCGGCTCGGTCGCGGTCCGGGTCTTCGACGACCGGGCGGAGGCCGACCGCGCGATGTGGGCCGGCACCCGCCGGCTGCTGCTCCTCAACGTCTCCTCCCCCGTCCGGGGGATCATCGGCCGGCTGCCCAACGCGGCGAAGCTGGCCCTGAGCAACAACCCGCACCGCGACGTCACCGACCTGTTGGACGACTGCGTCGCCGCCGCCGTGGACACGCTGCTGCGCCGCGCCGGCGGGCCCGCCCGGGACGAGGCGGGTTTCGCCACGCTGCTCGAGACGGTGCGCGCGGAGCTGGCGGACACCGCGTGGACGGTGGTCCGCGGCACCGAGCGGGTGCTCGCCGCCGCCCACGAGATCAGCCTCGGGGTGCGGGCGCTGAGCAGCCCGGCGCTGCTGGTGACCGCGACCGACCTGCGCACCCAGCTCGACGCGCTGATCCACCGGGGCTTCGTGACCGAGGCGGGTACCGAGCGCCTGCCCGATCTGGAGCGCTACCTCACCGCCGCCCGGCGGCGCCTGGACCGGCTGCCCGGCGACGCCGCCCGGGACCGCCAGCTCACCCTCCGGGTGCGCAACGTCGTCGAGGCCTTCCAGGAGCTGCTCGACGAGGTGGGCCCGGCGCGCGCCGGGTCCGAACCGGTCCAGGCGATCCGCTGGATGATCGAGGAGCTGCGGGTCAGCCTGTTCGCCCAGGCGCTGCGCACGCCGTACCCGGTCTCCGAGGAGCGCGTCTACCGGGCGATCGACCAGCTGCGCCCCGGCTGACCTCGCCGCGCGCGCCCGTCACCCGCCGGGCCCGCCGCCCACCGACAGCCGACCGCCGGTTGCGGCTCGCGTGCGGGAGGGCACGGCCGGTCAGCCGCCTCGCCCATGGGACGACCGGCCGGCGGCGCCCATTACGATGACACCCCCGGCGAGAAGCCTGTGTCGATCACAACGACGTACGAACATCTCCCGGATCCACCCGATCTCACCTCCTCGTGAGCAGGGTCGTTTCTTCTTGTCTTCGGTGGCCTCAGGTCGCGCTGGGCCGGGGGTTGGGGGTGCGGGTGACGGCCGGCGGCAGGCTCCTGGCGGCGCTGTTCGTGATCGTCGGCATTCCGCTGGCCGCCGTGCCGGTGGCCCTGATGTACGACGGTGGATCACCTCCCGCGGTAACAACGGCCACATCCACATCCACGCCCTCGCCCTCGTCTCCGGCCACCGCGTCCACCATGCACCGGGCCACCGACAGAACCACCGACCGGACCGCGGTCGAGGCCGCCACCGGGGGTCCGGCCTACACCAGGGAGATCACGCTCCGATCGGGGCGTAGCTACGACCTGCACACGACCGTCCGTTCCGGGCCGCCCAGGCCGCTCGTCGTGCTGTTGCACGCCTACGCCCACACCGCGGCCGACATGCGCGACATCAGCGGGGCCACCCCGTTCGCGGACGAGCACGGGTTCGTGCTCGCCTACGGGCACGCCGTGGACGGAGCCTGGAACGCCGGCACCTGCTGCGCCGGGACGAACGGGCAGGACGACATCGCCTACCTGCGCGAGCTCGTGGCCGACGTGGCCCGGCGGACCCCGGTGGACCGCGGCCGCGTCTATGTCTGGGGCTACTCCAACGGCGGGATGCTGGCGGCCCGCGCGGTCTGCGAGGCACCGGACGTCTTCGCGGCGGCCGGCGTCGTCGCGGGCCACCTGCTCGTCCCCTGCGACCAGGCACGTGTCCGGATGATGCACATCCACGGCACGGCGGACACCACCGTGCCCTGGCGGGGAGGCTGGTCGGACTACGTCCACGTCACGTTCCCGGACGCCCGCACGGAGTCGGAGCGGGTCACCAGCTCGTCGACGGTGGTGGGGATCCCCTGGGACGGCGGGCACGCCTGGCCGTGGTGGGCCACGGGCACCCTGTGGGGCTTCTCCGAGCAGTGGTCCGGGACGACGGCCCTCCCCGGCACCCGCTGACCCGTCAGCCCTGGTGTGAGCTCCGCTGTCGGCTCTCCGCGCGCGCCCCGGCGGCCCGCAGCCGGTCGGCGGCGTCCTCCGGGGTGATGTCACGCAGCACGCCCGCGAACATCTCGTAGCCCACCAGGTGCTTGCGGACGGTCGGTGACCGCAGCAGCGGCGGGTGGAAGTGGGCGTGCAGCTGCCAGTGCGCGGGCACTGGCGCGGCGGGATCCGGTCGCACGCCCGGCGCCGCGTGCCAGCCCATCGAATAGGGGAAGGGCGAGTCGAACAACGCGTCGTAGCAGCCGAGCAGGGAGCGCAGCGCCTGCGCCAGCGCGTCCCGTTCGGCGTCGGTCAGGTGCTGGAGCAGACCGACCGGGCGACGCGGGAGCACCAGCGTCTCGAACGGCCAGAACGCCCAGTAGGGGACGACGACGAGCCAGTGGTCGTTCGCCACGACCACCCGGTTCGCGGCCCGGCCGGGGCCGTCCACGCCGTCCACGCCGTCGGCGACTCGGCCCGGGGTGACTCGGCCCGCCACGGGCCGGCCCGCGGCGGCGAGCTCGGCCTCGAGCTCGGCGTAGTCGACGAGCAGCGAGGTGCCCCTGGAACGCAGATGGTCGCGCTGCGTGCGGTCCTCGACGGCGGCGAGGTCGGGCAGGAACGACGACGCCCAGATCTGCCCGTGCGGGTGCGGGCTGGAGGCCCCCATCGCGGCGCCGCGGTTCTCGAAGATCTGCACCCAGTTCCAGGTCCGGCCGAGCTCACGTTCCTGGTCGGCCCAGGTGTCGACCACCGCCCGCACCCGGTCCGGCCCCAGGCTCGCCAGCGACTGGTCATGGCCCGGGTCGAAGCAGACGACCCGGCAGGTGCCGATGCCCGGTTCGGCGTGCAGCAGCCCCGCCGTCCGCGCCCCCAGCCCGGACGGATCAGCGGGCACCGCGTGGTCGGCGGGCCCGGCCGACTCCACGGGCCCAGCCGGCTCCACGGGCCCGGCCGGGCCGGCGGGTTCGGGGCGCAGCGCCGGGAAGTCGTTGTCGAACACGTACACGCCGGCGTAGTCGGGATTGGCCGCGCCGGAGGCGCGCACGTTTCCCGGGCAGAGGTGGCACTCGGGGTCGTAGGTCCCCACGGCGCTGGCGACCACCTCCTGGCCGCCACGCCACGGGCGCGACACCCGGCCCGCCGAGACGATGACCCAGCGATCGCCCAGCGGGTCGTGCCGCCGGTGCGCCGCGGGCCCGTTCGCCGGCGGCGCGGCGGCGGGCAACCCGGCCGCGGCCGGGTTGCCCGACGGGTGCGCCGCACCGCGCCAGTCGTCCTCGCCAGCCGGCCCGGACTGATCGTCCGGACCAGGAACGTCATCGGACGGGAAAACCGAGACCAGCACCGACGAACCGTATCAACGCCCTACCGGCGCCTCCGGTGCCAGAGACATGCGTCACCGCCGCCGGCAAACGACCCGTCATCACATCTCTCACTACGCTCAGTATTGGAGCTATCACTTCAAGGTCGAGTGGCTGACCGCCACGAGGTGGCGACAACCGTGGACCGCCGTGCCGTGCTGCGCCTGGCGCTCGCGAGCGCCGGAGCGGCCACCCTGTCCGGCGCTGCACATGATCACAGGCGACGGCACCCTCTCCCGCTTCCTGCACCTGCCGGACCACCTCGACTCCGAGATCACCGGCCCGGCCTTCAGCCCCGACGGACGCCGGCTGTACTTCTCCTCCCAGCGGGGGAGGGACGGCCGCAGCCGGGCCGGGATGGCTTTTGAGGTGTCCGGCCCGTTCCGTCGGTGAGCCGCCCACATTAGCTTTACCTGACTTCAGGTTCAGGTAGTACCGTCGGGCGATGCGCTCCACGGATCTTCTGACTCTCGGCGAGGTCGTGCACCGCAGCGGGTTCACCCCGTCGGCGCTGCGCTTCTACGAGCGGGAGGGCCTGCTCACGGCGAGCCGGACCAGCGGCGGCCAGCGGCGCTACGCCCGCCACGTGCTGCGCCGGCTGGCGTTCATCCGGGCCGCGCGCAACATCGGTCTGAGCCTGGAGGAGGTCCGCGCGGCGCTGCGCCGGCTGCCCGACGAGCGGACCCCGACCCGCGCGGACTGGACGGCGATCTCCCGCGACTGGCGCACCCGCCTCGACGAGCGGATCGAGGCGCTGGAACGGCTGCGTGACGGTCTCGACTCCTGCATCGGCTGCGGCTGTCTGTCCCTGCAGCACTGCCACATGTCCAACCCGGACGACCGGGTCGCCGCGTTCGGCCCGGGCGCGGTCGCGCTGCCCGCCACGCTGCGGCGCAGCCCCGACCACTCCTGACACACCGACCACCCGTGACACGCCGATCGGCCACTATCCGTCGCATCCGACCTGGTCTTTGCGGTAATGAGATGAGAAGTCATGCAACACATCCGACCGATGTCCGGCGCCCGGCGCCCGGGCCTCGGCGGGGGCCCGGTCGCGGGCGGTGGCCGGTCGCGGACCGGCGCCGCGCCGTGGGCGGCCCACAGGGGAACCGCACGAGGTCTGGCGAGGAGGGGTCGATGGACGACCTGCACGGCGCGTTCGCGACGAACGGCGAGGGACACAACTCCGAGGGCCTGCTGGCCCGGCGCCGGGTACGCCCCGGTCAGGAGCTACCCGCTCGGTCGGGGGGTGACCCGCTGGGCGGCCTCGACGCGCTCAGCGGGCTGAGCGGGTTCACGGGCCCGGCCGCCCGGCACGAGCGGAGGCGCCGCCCGACCATCGTCGGCATCGGAGGGACGACCCGGCCGGACTCGACGACGCTGCGCGCGCTGGACACCGTCCTGCGGACGATGGCCGGCGCGGGAGCGGAGACCGTCCTGCTCGGCTCGGCCGACCTGGACCTGCCGATGTACGTCCCGGACCGGCGTGAGCGGACGCCGGCGGCCCGGCGGCTGATCAGCGAGGTCGCCCGGGCGGACGGGCTCGTCATCGCCACACCGGGCTACCACGGTGGCATGTCGGGCCTGGTCAAGAACGCCCTGGACTACCTGGAGGATCTGCGGGACGCGCCCCGCCCCTACCTCGACGGCCGCGCGGTCGGGCTGATCGTCTGCGCGGACGGCCCGCAGACCGCCGGCACCGCGCTCGCGACGCTGCGCTCGTCCGTGCACGCGCTACGCGGCTGGCCGACCCCGCTCGGCGTCTCGATCGACACCTCGACGCCGCCCTTCGGGCCGGACGGCGAGGTGCTCGACAATCGGACGGCGAGCCACCTGGAGACACTGACCGACCACATCATGGGCTTCGCCTACGCGTGGTCCCAGGTGATCTGACCGTGCTCCGGGGGGCGTCCCGGATGAGGCGACGTCCCGGATGATCTGAACGGCGCCGCCCGACGACACCTTCCGGCACCCGCGCCCTGACCTTCGGGCACCGCGTCCGGCCTGGTCAGGGCGAGTGTGCGCGGTCTCGCCACGGCCCGTTGGCGCCAGGTCCCGCGACGCTTCGTAGCGTCACCCGGGAGACACACTGGGAGATTCCCGGCTCACCCTGCCGTAGGGATCGCGTACGGACGGGTCTACCGTGGCGAGGCCTGTGGCGCCGTGCGGGTGAACGACCCCGCCGCGCCACCGGCACGCCAGGAGCATTCAGGAGGGACGAACCGGTGAGACGACGTCTGGGTCTGCGGCTCGGGGCCGCCTGCGCCGGGGCCGCGCTGGCGCTCGCCGCGTGCGGCGGCGACGGCGGCGAGCAGGGCGGTGGCCCGGCCACCGGTTCCGGCGACCCGGTCAAGCTGATGATCATCGCGCCCGTCGGCACCACCGGCGCCAACCACCCCGAGATGGTGGCGGCGGTCCGGGCCGCCGCCCGCGGCGTGAACGAACGCGGCGGCATCAAGGGCCATCCGGTGGAGATCCTGCACTGCAACGAGAAGAACGACGCCACCGCGGCGAAGGAATGCGCCCAGCGGGCGGTGGACGAGCACGTCCTGGCCGTGGTCTCCACCGTCAACGGCTCGGGCGGGATCATGCCGATCCTCGAGGAGGCCGGCATCCCGGCGATCGGGTCGGCCGGGATCGCCGCCGACGGTTCGGAACTCAGCTCGGACGTCAGCTTCGTCGTCAGCCCGCTCACGTTCTACCCGGCGGTCTGCCCGTCGCTGCTGCGCAAGGCGGGAGCGTCCAAGGTCGGGCTGGTCGGCTACGACCTGAGCGCGAGTGACCGCCTGATCACGATGGCCCAGGCCGGCGGGCGCGCGGCCGGGACGCCGATCGACCCCGAGCTGCGCATCCCGATCACCAGCAGCGACCTCACCCCGACCGTCTCGCAGCTGAGCAGGGCGGGCGCGGACGGCGCCGTCCTGGTGGTGTTCGACCAGGCCGCCTACGCGGTGATCGGCGGCGGGGACCCGAACCTGCGTACCTGCCACGCGGCCGGCACCCTCTCCAAGGAGTACCTCGCCACACTCGGGCCGGCCGCCGACAACCTCGTCGTCGCCAGCGCGTTCCCCGAGCTCAGCCAGGCCGCCGAGTTCCCCGAGCTCAAGCGGATGCTCTCCGAGCTGGACGCCGAGGCGGCCGGGGGCGACGCCGACGCGCGCGCCGAGCTCCGGGACTCCACGGAGACCACCGGGGCGTGGCTGTCCGTCCAGATCGCCGAGAAGGTCGGCAACGCCGTCTCGGACGACCTGACGGCGAAGAGCCTGCTCGAGCAGCTCCGCGCGACCAGGGGGCTCGACCTCGGCGTGATCCCGCCGCTGGACTTCACCACGCCCAACCCCATCCCGGGCGTGCAGCGCGTCTTCAACACGACGATGCGCGGTGCCCGCTGGGACAGCGCCACGCACACCTTCGTCCCGCTCGGGCCGGAGACGTACCCGGCGCTCGACCTGCTGGCCCGCGGCGCCTCCTGAACCGCGGCGCGGCCTGACGTCGCCGGGCCGGCGGTGTCAGGCCAGGGGGAGGTACGCGCCCAGGAGCAGGTCGGGATCGGCCCGCACCCCCGCCGCCGGGCCCGCCCACGCGACCTGGCCGTGCCGCAGGACGATCACCCGGTCGGCCACCGCCAGCGCGCTGCGCACGTGCTGCTCGACGAGCAGCACGGCGAGGCCGCCGTCGGCCGCGGCCCGGACGGCACCGAGCAGCCGTTCGACCAGCTGGGGTGCGAGACCGAGCGAGAGCTCGTCGGCGAGCAGCGCCGCCGGCCGGCGGGCGAGCGCCCGGGCGAGCGCGACCATCTGCTGCTGGCCGCCGGAGAGCAGCCCCGCCCGCCGGTCGAGATGCCCGGCGAGCTCGGGGAACGTCTCCAGGGCGACCTCGGTGTCGGCGCGGCCGAGCCGCAGGTTCTCCCGCACGGTCAGGTCCATGATCACGGACCGGTCCTCGGGGACGAAGGCCAGGCCGGCCCGGGCCCGCTGGTGCAGCGGGGCGGTCGTCACCCGGCCGTTCCACGAGACGGTGCCGCCGCTGGGCGGCAACGCCCCGCTCAGCGCGAGCAGCGTCGTCGTCTTGCCGGCGCCGTTCGGCCCGAGCAGGGTGACCACCTCCCCCGACCGCAGGTCCAGGTCGAGCCCCCGGACCACCGGGCCGCCCTCGCCGTAGCCGGCCGACAGCCCGCGCGCGCTGAGCACCGGCGCGACGGGCCCCGTCCGGGGCCGCGGGACACCGCGGACCGGCGGGTTCGGGCTCACCGGCCGGCCGAGCCGGTCGAGCCGGCCGTGCCCGCCGCTGCCACGCGGCCGGTGCCGGTGGCGTCACCCAGGTAGGCCCGGCGCACCCGTGGGTCGACCCGGACCTGGCCCGGGGTGCCCTGCGCGATCACCTCGCCGCCGTCGAGGACGACCACCTGGTCGCAGATCCGCATCACCACGTCCATGTCATGCTCGTTGAGCAGGATCCCCAGCCCCCAGTTGTCCGCCAGCCGCCGCAGCAACGTGGCCACCCCGGCGCTCTCGTTCTCGTCGAGTCCCGCGCACGGCTCGTCCAGCAGCAGCACGGATGGGCAGGTCGCCACCGCGCGGGCGATCGCCAGCAGCCGGCGGCGGCCGTAGGAGAGCTCCGAGACCGTGCGGAGCAGGTCGTCGCGCAGGCCGAAGGCCTCCACGGCGGCGGCGGCCGCGGCGGGCAGCGGCCGGGAGCGGGGCAGCACCAGGTCACCGGCGTAGGCGCGGGCGTCCCGCGGGTCACAGGCGGCCTGGATGTTCTCGATGACCGTGAGATCCTCGAAGAGCTCCAGGTTCTGGAACGACCGGCTGATCCCGGCGCGGGCGCGCAGGTGGGCCGGCAGCCGGTCGAGCCGGGTGTCGCCGAGCATCAGGGACCGCGACACCGACGAGGTGTAGCCGGTGATCGCGTCAATCACCGTCGTCTTGCCCGCGCCGTTCGGACCGATGACGCCGACGACCCGTCCCGGCTCGACCCGCAGGTCGACCGAGCTGACCGCGGCCACCGACCCGAAGCTCACCGACAGTCCCCACACCGACAGGGTGGCCGGCCGGCCCGGGTAGGCGACCGTGCCGACCCGGCGGATCGGTCCCGTCGCCGGTCCCGTCCCTGGGCCTGTCGCCGGGCTCACCGGCGGTCCGGCCGGCGGGCCCGCCGGGCCCGCCGGTGCGGTGGCGACCGGTTCGAGGGCCGGAACGGGGCCGAGCAGGCGGACGACCCGGGCCGTGTCGGCGGCCATCCGCCGCTCGACGGCCTTCGGGAAGTGGCGCTCCAGGATCCGGCGGGCGGTGCGGGCGTTCTCCGGCGCCATACCGCCCCCGGACCGGGAGAGAACCGTGACCAGCACCAGGCCGCCGATCAGCGGGACGTAGCGGTCGAGGTCGGCCAGCCAGTCGACGACCCGGCCCCCGGCCGCGAAGGCGGCTCCGGCGAAGGCCGCGGTGACCACCCACGGCACCGCCCGCCGCGGCCACGCGCCCCGCGCCGCGACCGACGGCCCCGCGGCACCCGCCGCCGCACCGGACGGCACCGCGGGGCCGGGCGCGCCCGGCCCCGCGGCACCCGCCGCCGGCCCGGGTGCCGGCACGACGGCGCGGCCGACCGCGAGGCCCAGCGAACCGGCGACCGCGGCGAAGAGCAGGCGGAGCAGCAGCCCGAGCTGGCCGAGGACGCTGCCCACCCAGGCCCCGGCCCTCGTCGCCAGCGCCTCGGCGGCCATCGTCGCGCCGGCGAAGGAACCGCTGATCCAGCCGACTCCCCCGACGACCGCGTAGGCGATCAGCAGAATGGACGCGAACGGCGAGAACAGGCCGCCGCCGTAGTCGATGTTGCCGCGCTCGCCGTAGGTGTAGAACGCGTACAGCACTCCCCCGAAGCCGGCGATCGCGGCGGACAGCGCGAAGGCGTACAGCTTCGCCCCGACCACGCTGATGCCCAGCGCCGCCGCGGCCCGCTCGTTCGTCCGGACGGCGATCAGCCGCCGCCCCGCGCGCCCCCGCCGCAGGTTCGCCACCGCCAGCCCGAGCAGGACGAACGCGAGCAGCGACAGGGTCGCGAACCCGCGCGGGTGGGTCACCTTGTCCAGGCTGATCCCGAACAGGGTCGCGTCGCCGACCTCCGTCCCCTCCAGCGTGCCGAGATCACCGAAGAGGGCACTGAGCGGGCTCGCCGCCGGCGAGTGGTACCCGCGCTGGAACAGCAGCGCGTCCACGGCGGCGCCGAGGCCGAGGGTCACGACGGCCAGTTGCAGGCCCCGGGTGCGCAGCGCCGGCAGCGCGAACAGCACGCCGACGACGGCCGTCCCGGCGACGCCCACCACGAGAGCCGCCTCCAGTGGCCAGCCCCGGGTGGCGACCAGCCGGCCGGCGATCAGGGCCGCGATCCCGGAGAAGGCGAGCTGCGCCAGCGAGAGCTGCCCGGTGAACCCGACCAGCACCACGACCGACAGGATGATCGTCGCCCAGATGGCGTTCGCGTTCAGCGCGTTCACCCAGGACGCCGGCAGCAGCCACCACACGGCGACAAGCGCGCCGGCCACCGTGATCCCCAGCGCCCGCCAGTGCACCCGGCCGCTGCCGAGCACCGGATGGCGCTCGGCGACATGGCCGCGGTCGGGGATGCCCCGCCCGCGCACCGCCAGGTAGAACACGATCACCGCCAGCGGGACGGCCCGGTCGACACCACGCCAGGCCGGATGGTCCGCGATCAGGTGGACCTGGGTCTCCAGCTCCACGACACCCAGCGCCAGCGCCCCGGCCAGCACCGCCGGCAGCGACCGGAACCGGGCGACCAGCGCCACCGCCAGCCCCGGGACGATCAGCAGCATCAGACCACCGGCCGACAACGGATTCTGCAGCGGCGCGAGCAGCACACCGCCCAGCCCCGCCAGTGCCGACCCGGCCAGCCACGCCCAGCTCGCCACCGCGTCCGGCGACCAGCCCAGCGACGCGGCGGCGCGCGGGTTCTCGGTCACCGCGGTCGCCGCGAGCCCGAGCGCGGTGAACCGGAACACCGCCCACAGCCCGGCCACGACCGCGGCCACCACGGCGAGCCGCACCAGGACGTCCACCCCGACCGCGGTGTCGAACAGGATCACCTTGCCGGTCGGCAGCACGGTGGGTGAACGCCGGACGTCCCCGCCGTACATCAGGGTGAGCAGCGACTGGATGACGATCAGCAGCCCGAGCGTGGCCATCAGCCGCAGCACGGCGGTGGCCTGGCGCATCGGGCGGAGCACCAGCTGGTGGAACACCAGGCCGACGGCCATCGTCGACCCGACGGCGAGCACCGCCGCCGGCGCCGCCGGCAGGCCCCACGCCTCACGCGCCCCGTGGAACGCGTACGCGGCCCACGCCAGCAGCGCGCCCTGCGCCATGTTCAGCACGCCGGCCCCGCGCTGGATCACGACCACGCCGGTGGCGACGAGCGCGTACAGCGCCCCGACACCCAGGCTCAACAGGGCGTAGCCCATGACGTCGTCCACGGCCGCCCACCTCACATGGCACCGGTGACCGGTGCCCGCCTGCGCTCGGGATGGCCACGGAGGACCCCCGGAGGCCCGCGAGACGATACGCGGAACCATACGATCACTGCGAGAATACTGATCACGGTGACCGGAGCGAATTTAAGGTCGCGAATGGTCACCGGACAAGCAAACCAGCCACAATTCGCCACCTCCAGGTAGCCGCCGCTCCGCTTCGAGGGGCCCGGACCAGCGCATTCAGCCCTCGGCCGGTGCCCGGCGACCCCTACGTCACACCGGCCGCCGGCGAATCGTCACGTTTCGCACCGGCCACCGACGGCAATGAACGGCCACCCCAATTCCACCCGCACGGGGGCGCACCAAAGTGGCGGTCACCCTGGGCACCCGCCGGTGGACCGGCCGGCGGGGCGGTATGTGGAGCGGCCGGCGGGCCCGGTGTGCGTGCGCCGGCGGACAGGCGGGCCGGAGGGCCGCCCGTGTTCCGCGGAACCGCCGCGGGGGCGGGTCACGGCGGTCAGCGGGGCGTGCCGAAGACCTGGGTCCAGTAGACGCCGTACTCGCCGCCGTCGAAGCGGGCCACGCCGATCTGGCGGACCTCGGGGCGCAGGATGTTCGCCCGGTGCGGCGGGCTGTTCATCCAGCCGGCGACGACCTCGGCTGCGGTGCGCTGGCCGGCCGCGATGTTCTCGGCCACCACGGCGTAGGAGTAGCCGGCGGCCAGCACCCGGTCGGCCACGGTGATGCCGTCCGGGGTGTCGTGGGCGAAGAATCCCCGGGTCGCCATGTCGGCGCTGTGGCGGTGCGCCGCCGCGGCCAGCCGCGGCTCGGTGACCAGCGCGGCCAGACCGCCGCGGGCCCGTTCCGCGTTCGTCAGCGCCACGACCTCGGCGAGGTGCCCGCCGCCGGGCGCGCGGGAGACATTCCGAGCCGGCACGGCATCGGCACCAGAATTGACACCAGCGCCGGAATTGTCGCCAGCGCCAGCGTCGACGTCGACGCCGAAGTCGCGGGCGAGACCGGCGAGGCCGTCCGCGTAGCCAAGGCCGAGCGCACGGATCTTCCATCGTCGGTCCCGGCGGTAGAACTCGGCGAGTTGCAGAGCCGTCTGCGCCGAGAGGCCGGGTGGGCGCAGCGTCGCGATCGTGCGGCCGGCGGCGCGCAGGGTGGCCAGCGGCGGCGGCAGCCGGCCGAAGGGGGTGGAGCCGTCGGCCGGGCTGGCGACCAGGACGACCCGCTCGCCGCCGGAGCGCAGGGCGTCCAGGTTCAGCTCGATCGACGAGACACCGGCGGTGCCGGCGGTGCCGCGCAACGTGACGCCGGGGCCGGTCGGCTGGTTGTAGAAGATCATGTCCCGGTCGCCGGAGACCTGGCCGTCCGGCCCGAGGACCAGGGCGGTCAGGTCGAAGGGGCCAGGGAGTGACAACGAAACCACGGGGCCGGGCAGGTTCAGGTTCGCGCCGGACACCAGCTCCACCATCCGGTCCCCCGCCATCCGGTCCCCCGCGTCGCCCGGCCCACTTGATAGGCCCAGCTCACCAAAGTGGAACGAGCGGCGCCCGAAGAGGTTCCTTCGGGCCGCGCGGCCCGAAGGGATGCTTCGACGCCCGCCGGCCCGACGAGCCTCGCCTGGATCCGCCTCCTAGACCGCGCGGCCGCGCAGGACGATGAGGTCGGGGGCGGCCAGGACGCGGACGTCCACCGTCGGGTCCTCGGGGTAGACCACGAGGTCGGCGGGCGCGGCCTCCTCCAGGCCGGGCCGGCCGAGCCAGCGGCGGGCGTCCCAGCAGGCGGCGCTCAGGGCGGTCCGCGGCGGGAGCCCGGCGGTGACCAGCTCGGCCACCTCGTCGGCCACCAGGCCGTGTGGCAGGGAGCCGCCGGCGTCCGTGCCGACGTAGATCGGGACGCCGGCCTCGTGCGCGGCGGCCACGGTGTCGTACCGGCGGGCGTGCAGGTCGCGCATGTGGCGGGCGTAGGCGGGGAACTTCGCCTCGGCACCGGCGGCGATCCCCTCGAAGGTCGCGATGTTCACCAGGGTCGGGACGATCGCGACGCCGCGCTCGGCGAACAGCGTGATGGTGTCGGCGGTGAGCCCGGTGGCGTGCTCGACGCAGTCGATGCCGGCGCGGGCCAGGTCGGCGAGGGAGTTCTCGGCGAAGCAGTGGGCCGTCACCCGGGCGCCGTGGGCGTGCGCGGCGTCGATCGCGGCGCGGGCCGCGTCCGCCGGCCAGCAGGGGGCGAGGTCGCCGACGGAGCGGTCGATCCAGTCACCGACGAGCTTGATCCAGCCGTCGCCGCGGCCGGCCTGCCGGGTGACCTCGGCGACGAGGTCGCCCGGGTCCACCTCGGCCGCGTAGCCGCGCAGGTAACGCTTCGGCCGGGCGATGTGCCGGCCGGCGCGGATCAGGCGCGGCAGGTCCGGGCGGTCGTCGATCCACCGGGTGTCGGACGGCGATCCGGCATCGCGCAGCAGGAGGGCGCCGGTGTCCCGGTCGGCGCGGATCTGCTCCTCGGCGGTCGCGGCGTCGGTGGCCCCGGTGTGGACTAGGCCCACGTGGCAGTGCGCGTCGACGAGGCCGGGGATCACCCACCCGGACACGGTACGCACGTCGCGCGCGGCGGCCCCGGTCGGGGCGGCGAAGCTCACCCTGCCGTCGACCACCCAGATCTCGTCCCGGATGTCGTCGGGCCCCACCAGGACGTGGCCGGTGATCCGCAGCGTCGGCGTGGTCGTCACAGGGTCCATCCTCCTCGCCGGCGTACCCGTCCCCCGGGGTCCCGCCGGATCGGCGGCCCCGGGGGCCCGGCGGCGTGACTCAGAGGTCGAGCTGTGCCTCGATGGTGCGCAGGCGGTGCCGGGACAGCGCGAGGTTCGCCCGCGACTTGTCGAGCACCAGGTAGAGGAACAGACCCCGCCCGGAGTGGCTCTGCAGCAGGCGGATCAGGTGGTACTGGCGGCCCAGGGTGATCAGGATGTCCTCGATGGAGTCCGCCAGGCCCAGGCTGTCCATGGTACGGATCTTCGCCCGGATCACCTCTGTGTTACCGGCCGCCGCCACCTCCAGGTCCAGAGTGTGGCTGCTGCCCAGCGTGCCGAGCGTCATCCCACTGGTGAAGTCGACGAGCGCGACCCCGGTCGCACCATCGATCTCCATCGCTTCTTTGAGAGCGATGTCGACGCTGTTCATATTGCCTCCCGCACGAATCTCCTGAGTATCCGGAACGCCGGGTTCCGAACGCTCCGACGAGTTCTCCTGCTGCTCAGTCGCAGCTTCTTTCGACCGTTCGAACCAGGTGTTCTCGGCCCGTCTACGCATCTCGCCCCACTGGCCTAGGCGCCCCGCCCGATCACCGAGCGCGGTCAAGACTCCGCGCCCCCTCCCAGGCCGGGACACCCACGAAGCTCCGGGAACATGTGCCGGTCAGCTGGGTGGGTGGGCCACAGGCAGCGAGCGAGGGCGACCACTGACCCTCCTTGGCGCCAGCGCGGCACCGGCCGGCTCCCAGCCGGCAGGAAAGATCGAGAAAAGGCTCCGCGAACATGGTCCACCACAGCACCGACCCCCCGTTCCCGGCACCGGGACCCGCCAACGGAATCGCCTGCACCGCAACAACTTCGGCGCCAGCCACCCGGCACCATCACCCCAATCCCACCCTGGCTCCGAATTGCTTCGAACAGCCGGTTAGGGACATTACGGAGTGCTCGTGGCCAACGCTAACCAGGAATTACAAATTCATAAACGTGATGTATATCACATTCGCGAGGGTAATACTCTCCGTGACAGAATCGGTCACGCGAAACACACGTCATCCGGGCAGGAGATCCGTGCCCGGCGGGAGTGTTCCGGCCTCGGCCGTGCGCTTCAGGTAGGCCCGCAGACTGCGCCGCAGCTCCTGGGCCGCGCGGGGCGGCTCGACGTCGCGGCGATGGGCCAGTCCGATCGTCCGGTGCAGGCCGGGCGGAGCGAAGGCGGTGGTACGCAACCGCTGCCGCCGGGCGACCATGCTCGGGATCACCGCGGCACCCAGCCCGGCCTCGACGAAGCCGACGACCGCGTCCATCTCCCCGCCCTCGATGGCGAAGGTCGGCTCGAAGCCGGCGATCCGGCAGGCACTCACGGTGAACTCCCGCAGGTCGTAACCCCGGCGGAACATCACCAGCGGGCGGTGGCGCAGGTCGGACACCTGGAGGTGGCCGTCGCGCGCCGGCGGCGGCGAGTTCTCCGACGTGACGACCACCAGGTCCTCGCGCAGCAGCGGCGTGGTCGACAGCGCCGGGTCCGAGCTGTGCAGCGGAAGGATGATGAGCGCCAGGTCGAGGTGGCCCTGTGCCAGGTCGCGGATGAGATCACGCGAGCCGCCCTCCTCGACGAGCAGCCGGATGCCCGGGTAGTCGAGGTGGAAGGCGTACAGGACCTCGGGCAGGAACCCGGTGCACAGACTCGGGGTCGCACCCAGCCGCACGGTGCCGTGCCGCAGGTCGAGCAGCTCCTGGACCTGGCGGCGGGCCGTCTCGGTGTCGGCGAGGATCCTTCGTGCCAGTGGGAGCAGGGTCTCCCCTGCCGGAGTGAGTGTGATGTTGCCCCGCATTCGGTTGAACAGGGGACTACCGAGCTCCTGTTCCAGGGCACGGATCTGTTGCGAGAGGGACGGCTGCGCTACGTGCTCACGCTCGGCCGCACGGGTGAAGTGCCTGGTCTCGGCCACGGCCACGAAATACGCGAGCTGATGAAGCTGCACACCTTAGGGTAGCCGACGATAGCTACTGCCTATCGAGACCAGGCCCATCATGTCTTGGACCACTTGGAGACTTGTCCTTAGGGTTTCCCAACGTGGCTGTAACGAACGACGCGCGGCCTACGTCCCCCGTAGGCATCATCTGGCGGTCCAGCATCGGCAAGAAGGCCGTGATGGCCGTCACCGGGGCGGTGATGCTCCTCTATCTCCTCGCCCACATGCTCGGGAACCTGAAGATCTTCTTCGGCCGCGAGAGCTTCGACGAGTACGCGCACTGGCTGCGCTCGATCGGAGTGCCGGCGCTCCACGGAGCCTGGTTCCTCTGGATCATGCGAGCCCTGTTGCTCGTGGCGGTGGTTCTGCATGCCACGTCGGCGTACCAGCTCAGCCGGCGCGACCTGAAGGCCCGGCCGCAGAAGTACTCGCACCGGCAGCGGCTCGAGGCGAGCTACGCCGTGAACACGATGCGCTACGGCGGCATCATCATCGGCCTGTTCATCATCTACCACCTCCTCGATTTCACGGCCCTGACGCTCAACCGCAACGGGGTCGAGGGCGCCGCCTACGACAACGTGGTGTCCAGCTTCTCCGTGTGGTGGGTCACACTTTTCTACATCATCGCCATGCTGGCGCTCGGACTCCACATCCATCACGGATTCTGGAGCGCCGCTCGTACCCTCGGCGTGCACAGTGCGGCCCGGGAAAAGAACCTGAAGGCCGTCGCGACCGTGCTGGCGGTTGTCATCTCGGCGGGCTTCATGGTCGTTCCCATCGCCGTGCTGGCCGGATTGGTGGACTGAGATGCCCGAGACGACCTCCCTCGGCTCTGGCGGAGGCTCCTACTGGTCGGTGGGCGACGACATCGTCGACACCGCCGCGCCGGACGGGCCGATCGAGACCCGCTGGGACCGCCGCAAGTTCGCCGCCAAGCTGGTCAACCCCGCCAACCGCCGCCGCCACACCGTGATCGTGGTCGGTACCGGCCTCGCCGGCGGCGCGGCCGGCGCGACCCTGGCCGAGCAGGGCTACAAGGTCATCCAGTTCTGCTTCCAGGACTCGCCCCGGCGCGCGCACTCGATCGCCGCGCAGGGCGGCATCAACGCGGCGAAGAACTACCGCAACGACGGCGACTCCGTCTACCGGCTGTTCTACGACACGGTCAAGGGCGGCGACTTCCGCGCCCGCGAGTCCAACGTCTACCGGCTCGCCCAGATCTCGACGCAGATCATCGACCAGTGCGTAGCGCAGGGCGTGCCGTTCGCCCGCGAGTACTCCGGCCTGCTCGACACCCGCTCCTTCGGCGGCGTGCAGGTCCAGCGCACCTTCTACGCGCGGGGCCAGACGGGCCAGCAGCTGCTGATCGGCGCCTACCAGGCGCTGTCCCGCCAGATCGACGCCGGCGGCGTGGAGATCCACCCCCGCACCGAGATGCTCGACCTGATCGTCATCGACGGCAGGGCCCGCGGCATCGTCGCCCGCGACCTGGTCACCGGCAAGATCACTCCGTACCTGGCGGACGCGGTCGTGCTCGCCACCGGCGGCTACGGCAACGTCTTCTTCCTCTCCACGAACGCCAAGGGCTCCAACACCACGGCGACGTGGCGGGCCCACCGGCGCGGGGCGCTGTTCGCGAACCCCTGCTACACGCAGATCCACCCGACCTGCATCCCCCGTTCCGGGGAGTATCAGGGCAAGCTCACGCTGATGAGCGAGTCGCTGCGCAACGACGGCCGCATCTGGGTGCCCAAGCAGAAGGGCGACACCCGCTCGCCGGACCAGATCCCCGAGGCCGAGCGCGACTACTACCTGGAGCGGATCTACCCGGCCTTCGGCAACCTGGTCCCGCGCGACATCGCGTCGCGCGCGGCGAAGTACCAGTGCGACGACGGCCGCGGCGTCGGCCCCGGTGGGCTCGGCGTGTACCTCGACTTCGCCGACGCCATCAAGCGCCTGGGCGAGGACAAGGTCCGCGAGAAGTACGGCAACCTGTTCGAGATGTACGACCGGATCACCGGCGAGAACCCGTACAAGGTCCCGATGCGGATCTACCCGGCCGTCCACTACACGATGGGCGGGCTGTGGGTCGACTACGACCTGCAGAGCTCCATCCCCGGGATGTTCGTGATCGGTGAGGCCAACTTCTCCGACCACGGCGCGAACCGGCTCGGCGCCAGCGCCCTCATGCAGGGCCTGGCCGACGGCTACTTCGTCCTGCCGCCCATGATCGGCAACTACATCGCCAGCACCAAGCTGGGCTCGGTCAGCCTGGACGACCCGACGGTGACGTCCGTGGTCGGCGAGGTCACCGGCCGGCTCGGCCGGCTGCTGGAGATCAACGGCGACCGCACGCCCGACTCGTTCCACCGCGAGCTCGGCGAGCTCATCTGGGACGAGTGCGGCATGGGCCGCACCGAGGCGGGCCTGCGCAAGGCGCTCGCCCGCATCCCGGAGCTGCGCGAGGAGTTCTGGCGGCGGGTGAAGGTGCCGGGCGACTCCGGCGAGCTGAACCAGTCGTTGGAGAAGGCGAACCGGATCGCGGACTTCCTCGAGTTCGGCGAGCTGCTGTGCATCGACGCCCTGCACCGCGCCGAGTCCTGCGGCGGCCACTTCCGCGAGGAGAGCCAGACTCCGGACGGCGAGGCGCTGCGCGACGACGAGAACTTCGCCTACGCGGCGGCGTGGGAGTACACCGGCGGGGCCCCGGTGCTGCACCGGGAGCCGCTGCAGTTCGACTACGTCCACCTGGCCCAGCGCAACTACTCGTGATCTTCCTGGTCGGCCGCCGCCTGTCGCCCCGTGCGGGCGGTACGGTGGCGGCCGGCAGTCGGCGCGATCATGGACGTCCGCGCGCCGCGCGACGAGCCCACAGCACTCGAAGGAGCCCCGACCGTGAACCTCACCCTTCGGATCTGGCGGCAGCGCGGCCCGGAGGACCGCGGTGCCATGGTCACCTACGACCTGCCTGACGTCAGCCCGGACATGTCCTTCCTCGAGATGCTCGACGTACTGAACGAGCGGCTCATCCTCGAGGGCGACGACCCGGTGGCCTTCGACCACGACTGTCGCGAGGGCATCTGTGGCGCGTGCGGGGTGGTCATCAACGGCCAGGCCCACGGCCCCATGGACCGCACCACGACCTGCCAGCTCCA
This sequence comes from Parafrankia discariae, assembly GCF_000373365.1. NCBI lineage: Bacteria > Bacillati > Actinomycetota > Actinomycetes > Frankiales > Frankiaceae > Parafrankia > Parafrankia discariae. The sequence continues at coordinate 256,435 of NZ_KB891241.1, read as the reverse complement.
CATGCGTTCGTTCAACGACGGCGACGTCATCGACGTCGAGCCGTGGCGGGCCGCCGCCTTCCCGGTCGTGCGGGACCTGGTCGTCGACCGCTCCGGGTTCGACCGCATCATCGGCGCCGGCGGCTACATCTCGGTGGTCACCGGCAGTGCGCCGGAGGCGCACTCGACGCCGGTCCCCAAGCCGGTCGCCGACGCCGCGTTCGACAACGCGACCTGCATCGGCTGCGGCGCCTGCGTGGCGGCGTGCCCGAACGGGTCGTCGATGCTGTTCACCTCGGCCAAGGTGACCCACCTCAACCTGCTCCCGCAGGGCGCCCCGGAGCGCGAGAGCCGGGTCCGCGGCATGGTCGAGGCCATGGACGACGAGGGCTTCGGCGGCTGCACCAACACCGGTGAGTGCACCGTCGCCTGCCCGAAGGGCATCCCGCTGACGAGCATCGGGAACCTGAACCGCGAGTTCCTGCGGGCCGTCACCCGGCGATAGCCCGGCGACGGCTCCGCCGCCGGCCCGCCCACGCGGCGTCCCGCCCCGCTCGGACGCCGGCCGCCCCGCCCACGTGGCGGGGTGGCCCGTGGGTGCCCGGTTGGTGGGTGTCTCGGCGGCCGGAGGGCTGAACCGTCCGCGGGCGGGAACATCTCCGGTCGTGGACCCTCGTCCCGTGCACGTCATCGCCTCGGTCCCCGGGGCGCGCTCCCCGGGGCCACGCCCCGACCACGTGGCCGTCGTCGGCGGCGGCATGGTCGGGCTCTGCGTGGCCTGGTTCCTGCAGGAACGCGGGGTCGGTGTCACCGTCCTCGAACGCGACCGGGTGACGCCCGGGCCGGTCTGGGGCGGGGCCGGCGCGTCCTGGGGCAGCGCCGGCTGGCTCACCCCGGGGCTGGCCACGCCGCTGCCGGAACCGGCCGTGCTGCGCTACGGCCTGCGGATGCTGCTCCGGCCGGACAGCCCCGTCTACCTGCCGCCGGCGGCCGACCCGGCACTCGCCCGTTTCCTCGCCGGTTTCGTCGCGCACAGTACGCACGACCGGTGGCGGGCGGCGATGCGGGCGCTGTCCCCGCTGACCCGGCGCAGCCTGGACGCCTTCGACGACCTCGCCGACGGCGGGGTGGCCGCGCCGACCCGGGCCGCCGCCCCGTTCCTGGCCTGTTACCGCGACCGGCGCGGCGCCGACGCGCTGCTCGCCGAGCTCGACGACGTCCGGGCCTGCGGCCAGCCGGTCGACGCGGTCGCGCTCGACCCGCTGACCGCCCGGGACCTCGCTCCCCTGCTCTCCGAGCGGATCACCCACGTCGTCCAGGTGCACGGGCAGCGCTACTGCGACCCGGGCCGGTTCGTCGCCGCGCTGGCCGACGCGGTACGCGAGCGCGGCGGGATCATCCGGGAGGGCGTCGGCGTCGACAAGGTCATCGACATCGGTTCCCGGGTGGTGCTCGCACTGGCCGACCACACCCAGCCACCCGTGCACTTCGACGCGGTGGTGCTGGCGACCGGCGCCTGGCTGCCCCGGCTGGCGGCCCGCTACGGGGTGCGTTCGACGGTGCAGGCCGGCCGCGGCTACTCGTTCACCGCCGCGGTGCGGGAGCCGCCCACCGGGCCGATCTACTTCCCGGACTCCCGGGTGGCCTGCACCCCGATCGGGGACGGCCTGCGGATCGCCGGGATGATGGAGTTCCGCCGTCCCGACGCCCCGCCCGACCCGCGGCGCGTCGACGCGATCGCCGCGGCCGCGGGCGACCTGCTGCGCGGGGTCGACCTGCGCTCCCGGACCCTGGAATGGGTCGGCCCGCGCCCGTGCACACCCGACGGGCTGCCGCTCGTCGGGCCGACGTCCTCACCGCGGGTGCACGTCGCCGGCGGCCACGGGATGTGGGGCATCACCCTGGGCCCGATCACCGGGCGGCTGGTGGCCGAGGCGCTGGTCGACGGGCGGACACCGCCCGAGCTGGCCCCGTTCGACCCGCTGCGCCGCCCGACCCGCTGGCCCCGCCCGGTCGGCCGGGCCCGTCCCATCGGTTCGGCCCGGCCGCACCGGTAGCGCCCGGGCCCGGCCGTGGCGCCCGGCCGCAGGTGGCGCCCGGCTGAGGTTCGCGGCGCGACGGCGACGGGCCGCCCGCGCGAGAATCGCGCGAGCGGCCCGAGCCGTTCACAGATGGTGCCGGATCACCTCTTCCCCATGGTGCCGGATCGCGCTTCCGCTGCCTGGACGGGTCAGCCCTGCACCCGGCCGGTCAGGCGGCGACGACGAGCGGCCACCCGCAGCAGCACACCGCCACCGAGCAGCGCGATGGCGATGGAGGCCATGGCACCGGTCTCGACACCGGTGAAGGGCAGCGCCCCACCGGCCGTGCCACCGGCGGCACCCGCACCGACACCACCGACACCACCGACACCGACTCCGACCACGCCGCCGGCGATGACGCAGTCGCCGCCGCGGTCCTTGTCGTCCTTGTCGTCCCAGCCGTCCTTGTCGTCCCAGCCGTTCTTGTCATCCCAGCCGTCGGCGAGCGGCGCGGCCACCGGGGCGGCGAGACCGCCGCGGTTCTCACCGAACTTGTCGTCCTTGACGCCGTCGATCTTGTCGTCCTTGACGCGGTCGAACTTGTCGTCCTTGACGCGGTCGAACTTGTCGTCCTTGACGCGGTCGTCGCCGAAGCAGGATCCGTCCTTGTCGTGATCCTTGTCGTGGTCGAAGCCCCAGTTGCCCCAGTTGCCGATCCAGCTCGCGACCAGGGCCGGGTCGATCGGCAGGCCGGTGATGCCGCCCTCGCCGATGCCGATCACGACAACCGTCGCGCTGACCGCACGCGGGCCCTGGAGGGCGATCCGCGGCGGCGCGATCTGGGCGGCGAGGCCGACCTGAGGCAGGTCGGCGGTCACCGGCGGGATCGGGGTGACGGCGACCTCGTCCGACGCGCCCGGCACCGGAGCGGCCGGAACGGCGGGAACCGCGGGAACGATCGGAGCCGCCGGGTCCACGACCGTGGGGTCAGGAAGGATCGAAGCCGGTACGCCCGCCGCCGGCCCGGTCACCTCGGCCTGCGACCTGTCACCGAAGATCGAGTCCGGGAGGAGCCCCTCCGGCTCGACGTCCCCCTCGGTCAGCTCCTTGTCGGGGAAGATCGAGTCCTCGCCGGGGAGGCTCGACTCCTTGTCGGGGAAGATAGAACCGTCGAAGATCCCGTCCGGCTCGGCCACCACGGGCGCGGTGGCGGCGGCGTCGTGCTCCGCCTGGCCGAGGCCGGTGAGTGTGTGCGTGCCGGCCTCGTCGAACGTGATCGGCATGTTGAAGTTACCGAGCGTGTCCGCGACCGTGGTCGTCTCCAGGATGCCGTCCAGCTCGATCTGCACCGACGATCCGGGCAGGAATCCGCACCCGCTGAAGAAGGTGGCCTCGCCAACCAGGAGCAGTGACTTGCTGACGGAGCCTTCTCCGGTGGGTCCGGAGCAGGCGACAGGCGGGTATGCGGGATCTATCGGCTTGTCGTCAAATGCCGCCGCTGGAGAAGCCGGCAGCGCGGCGAGCGCCAGCCCGCCGCCCGCCACCAGCGCGACGCCGAGAGTTCGGAACTTCATTCAGACACTCCCCCTGCATGTGATCCGTTCAAGCAGTCGAATGATTGACTACAGGGAGACTACTGAGAGTCACTGTCCGTGTCTAGAACGTTCCGCACTCACCTATCAACTCTGCGTGACCATGGCGAGCTGGCGGGCAGCCCCTCTACCACCAGCCGCTCCGGAAACGGCAGAGGCTGCTTCCGAACGACGAGTGTCGGGCCGGCCACCGGTTCGAGGACGCGCACCTCCAGCGTCCGCGTCTGGCCCCGGTCGATCGTCAGATATGTCGACAGGATCGGATGGCCGCGTTCCTCACCCGAGGTCAGCGAGACGGGGCTGCCGTCGAGGCGCGCGCCGGCGAACCAGCCGCCGCGCCCGGTGTAGAGGGAGAACCACACCTTGTTCTGGGCTTCCTCGTTCCCCTGATCAGGGCCGGGCAGGTCCTTGCGGGCCCGGACGTAGTCACTCAGACCCGTCGGCGCGGCGTTCGTCAGCCGGACCGTGATCGTCGCCTGTCCGGTCCCGTCGGGCTGCCGCTCCATTCGGTAGCTGGTGCTACGCCGCAGCCAGTAGTCGAGTTTGGTCGCCGACGCGTTCTGCGTGACAACCCCGAGGAAAGGGCCGGGCGCCGTCGGCAGCGCCCCACCGAGCGCGGTCGAGGAAAGCGCGCTCTGTTCGGCGGCGTGGTTACTTGACACCAGGAGTCGACCCTCCTGGGCGGCCCGGGCCATGACCCGGAGCAGGTTCTCCGTACCGCCCGCGGCGCCCGCGTCCGACACGACCGCCGCATAGACGGCCTCGCCGACCGCGGCGAAGAAGTCGTCCCGGGCCGCGACATCGTCGATCTCCTGGTAGACCCGGGACTCGACCAGATCGACCAGGTCGCCCGCGGTGATCACCCGGCCGTCGGGCAGCACGGCCGGGCGGGTGGCCGCCAGCAGGTAGGACAGTGTGGTGGGGTCCAGGCTGATCGTCCCGTCGACCGCCGTCCCGGTGCCGGCCCGGTACAGCTGGGAGTAGAGCCGCCCCGCGACCGGATAGTCCGGGGTGAGGTTGGCGTTCGCCCACACGCTGGCCGGCCAGAACGCCCCGTAGCGCGCCGCGAGCTCCGGCGTCAGCGAGGCCGCCGGCCGGGCCAGGGTCGGCCCGCCGGGCAGCGTGCCGTTGCCCGTGACGTCGTCGAGCTCCAGTCGGCCGTCGGTGACCGTCAGCACGCCGAACCCGCCGATGATGCCGCCGTTCGCCCGGGACTCGGCCGGGTTCTGCACCACCAGCAGGTAGCGGCGCGGGCCCCCCGCGCCGAGCATCCCCGGGCCCAGCCGGGTGGCGAGGACCAGCGTGTCGAGCGCACCGTGCAGCCGGGAGCCGGTGTCGACCACCTGCCCCCGGGCGTCGTCGAGGCCGATCGCGCCGCCGAGCCACCCGCAGTCGGCGGCCCGCCCGGCCGCCGACTCGAACGATTCGACGGCCGCCATGGCCCGCTCGGCGGGTTCCCGCGCCGCGGCGAGCGCCCCGACGTTCACCGCCGTCCCCGACCGCAGGTGGGACGGGGCCAGCCGGTCCCCCAGCTCGACGACCGATGGCAGCGCGCCCGCGGCCACGTCGTCGAGCGCGGCGGCGAGGTCCGCGCTCGAGCGCAGCGGGCAGCCCGCGATCGGCATTCGCCCGGCCAGCGACCACAGCGGGTCACCGGTGAGCGCTCGGGCCGACCTGGTCTGCGCGGTGATCTCGTCGACGGCCCGGCGCAGCTCGGCCCCCTCGGGAACGGCCCCGCTCGCGACGACGGCCCGTAGCCGGGAGATCTCAGCTCGGGCCGCCTCCAGGTGCGACCGCGCGAGCAGGCCGCGCACGACGATCCAGGTGCCGGCCAGCAGCAGGACGACCAGCAGCAGCGCGGCGCCTGCCACGACCCGCCGGTCCGGTCGCCACTCCCGCCGCGGCGACAGGCTCGGGCCGTCACCGCCGCCCCGCCGGGTCCCTCCCGCCGCCGGTCCCCGCACCGCGGCCGACTCCTGCGCCGCCGACTCCCGCACCGCGGCCGACTCCTGCGCCGCCGCCGACTCCCGCACCGCGGCCGACTTCCTCGTCCCGGCCGGCTGTCGTGCCTGCCCGGCCAGGCCCCTCGTCTCCCCGGTCGGCCGCCGGGTCACCGGCCTGTCGAACGGTCGGACCCGCGCTCGGAGCCACGCTCGGACGAACCGGTGCCATAGGCGAGCGGCGCGGTGTGGTCCCCGGGCTCGCGCTGCGCGGCGATCTCGACGGTCGGTGGGTTCGCCCCGGCCTCGCCGACCTGATCAGGCGCCTGCCGCGCGGCGTCCGCGGGCCCCGGCGAATTGGGACCGGGCGCCGCGGCGCCCTGCCGCCGCCGCGCGCCCAGCCGTCCGACGGCCGATCGCTTCGCGGCCGGGGCGGCGGGCGTCGACGCCGCGACGTCAGACGGAGCACCGGTGGCGGGTGGGGTCGCGGCGGATGCCTGTGCCGGGACGGAAAGACCCGACCCGTCATCGGCGGACACCGCGCCCCCGGAAGCCGCGCCGGCCGCGCCCGGACCGGCGTTCGCGCCGGCGGCGGTCAGGCTGGCGTTCGCGCCGGCGGGGTTCCGGGGGCCGGACCTCGATCCCAGCTGGCGCCCGGCCCGTGAACCCGTCCGGCCGCCGGGCTCGGCCCCGGTCGCGGTCGCGGCCTGGCGGGCGCCCGGGGCGGGCTTCGCCGGCGCCGCCGACGCGGCGCCGCCCGGGGCCGGGGATCCGCTCGACGGGGTGGCCCCCGCACGGGACGCCGAGCGTCGTCCCGCCGACCGGCCGGAGGACGACGTCCCGGCGGAGGCCGCGGAGGCGGCGGCGGAAGAGGAGGCGGTGGACGAGGAAGGGGAAGGGGAAGGGGCTGGAACGGCGGCCTTGCCGGCGGTCGCCGCGGATCGGCTGCCGGCCGGACGCAGGCCGCGGTCGGGGGCGGCTGGCGTGCGGGCCCGGTTCGCCGCGGGCACGCGCGCGTGCCGGGCGCGCGGCGCGTAGCTCTCGTACCGCCCGTAGTAGTGGGCGTTCAGCCCCTTCATCGGCACCATGTTGAGGACGGTTCCGATCATCCGCGCGTCGACCGCCCGCAGCGCCTCCGCGGCCCGGCGGAGCTGCTCGCGCCGGGTCCGGCCGACCCGGGCGACCAGCAGGGTGCCGTCCACCCGGGTGGACAGCACCGCGGCGTCGGTGACGGGCAACAGCGGCGGCGCGTCGATGAGGACGATGTCGAAGCGGGAGTAGAGCACCTCGATCAGGTCGGACATGTTGCGGGAGCCGAGCAGCTCGCTCGGGTTGGGCGGAATCGGCCCGCTCGGCAGCACCTCGATCCGGCCGTCGCCGACCCGGCCCTCACCCCAGGGCTGGAGCACGTCGTCGAGGTCGGCCGCGCCGATCAGCACCGACGTCAGCCCGGCCGCGGACTCGATGCCCAGGTACTCGCCGAAGGACGGCCGGCGCAGGTCGCCCTCGACCAGGCACACCCGGGCACCACCCTGCGCCAGCGTGATGGAAAGATTGCAGACGGTACTGGTTTTGCCCTCCCCCGGCACCGAGCTGCTGACGAGGATCGACCGGGGAGCGGTGTCGACGTCCACGAACTGCAGGTTGGTGCGGAGCTGGCGGAACGACTCGGCGCGCGGCGTATGCGGGCCGGTGTGCAGGATCAGCGGTCGCCGCCCGGAGCTCGAGTCAAAATTGATCATCGCCAGGTTCGGCAGGCCGGTGACGCCGGCGGCGTCCACCTCGCCGGAGATGCTGGTGTCCAGCCGGTGCCGCAGGAAGGCGGCGCCGATGCTGATCAGCAGGCCGAGCAGCACGCCGAGCGCGATGTTGCGCACCGGCTGCGGCGAGACCGGAACGGTGGGGAGCTTGGCGTGCTCCCAGACGCTGACCCGCACCGTCGGCGGCTCGTCCGCGGCCGGCCGCTCGATGCGGGCCACCGCCTCGGAGAACGTCTCGCCGACCGCGTCCGCGATCGACTGCGCCCGGCGCGGGTCGACGTCCCGCACGACGGCGCGCAGCAGGACGGTGTCCGGGACGGCCTGCGCCTGGATGCGCCCGCGCAGCTCGGACGGGCTGACGTCGAGCTTCAGCTGGTCGATCACCGCCTCGGCGACCCGGTCGCTCGCCACGAGGTTGGCGTAGGACTTCACCCGTTGCGCGGAGAGCAGGCTGCCCTGGTACGCCGAGGCCGCGTCCGCACCGTTGTCGGACGACGACACCACCATGGTCACCGTGGCCGCGTAGACCCGGTCCGCCCGCCAGTTCAGGCCGGCCGCGAGCAGACCTCCCAACACGACGCAGGTCAGTACGAGCAACCAGCTTCGACGCAGGACGCGCATATAGTCGCGCAGTTCCACTCGTCGACCACCCTCCCGGACCCTCGCCCGAACACTCACCGTGACACTCGACAGACGCAACGTACCTCAGCGGTAGTCGGTCATTTACTCACAGTGGCAATTACTCTATGGCCTCATGTGGAGACGTAGAGTAGACGGACGACGTCACGGTCTGTGGACGGCGGCGGTTGCGCGGCGCGTGTCGCGACTCGACCTCCGACAGCGGGTCGGTCTGCAGATAGCACTGGACGTCTGCGCGCTCGCGCTCGGGTTCATCGCCGCCCAGGTCGGCCGGCTCGACCTGGACCCGGCCGCGCTCGCCGAGCCCGGCTTCTGGGTCATCGTCTTCCTCGCCGTGTGTCTGCTCCACTTCCTGGGCACGGCGCTGCACCTCTACCTGGGCCGGTACCGGTTCGGCGGGTTCGAGGAGGTCTTCGGCATCCTGGTCGCGGTCACGCTCACCGTTCTCGGGGTGCTCGTGGTGGTGCTGGCGTTCGGCGCGCCGCGGCCGGTGCCGCTCAGCGTGCCGCCGCTGGGCGGGGCGGTGACCCTGGTGCTGATGCTCGGCGTCCGCTATCTGTGGCGGCTGACCGAGGAGCGGCTGCGCCGGCCGGCCCCCGACGCCGCCGAGCCACTGATCGTCTTCGGCGCGGGCGACGGCGGGCAGCGGGTGCTCACCGCGATGCTGCGCACACCGAGCAGCCCCTACTACCCGGTCGCCCTGCTCGACGACGACCCACGGACCTGGAACCTGCAGCTTTCCGGGGTGCGGGTCCGCGGCGGCCGGGCCGCGATCGCCGGCGTCGCCGCCTCCACCGGCGCACGCACCCTGCTCGTCGCGATCCCGAGCGCGGACGCGGCGCTGCTGCGGGAGATCAGCACACTGGCCGAACCGGCCGGGCTCGCCGTCAAGGTGCTCCCCCGCGTCGCGGACCTGGTGGACGGCACCGTCGGCGTCGCGGACATCCGCGATCTCGACCTCGCCGACCTGCTCGGCCGCCGGCAGATCCAGACCGACATGACGGCCGCCGAGCGCTATCTCACCGGCCGCCGGGTCCTCGTCACCGGCGCCGGCGGGTCGATCGGTTCGGAGCTGTGCCGGCAGATCCACACCTTCGGGCCGGCCGAGCTGATCATGCTCGACCGGGACGAGTCGGCGCTGCGCGCCGTCCAGCTCTCACTGCACGGCCGGGCGATGCTCGACGACGACTCGATCGTCCTCGGCGACATCCGCGACACCGAGCTGATGGCCACGCTGTTCGCCGCGCGCCGGCCCGAGGTGGTCTTCCATGCCGCGGCGCTCAAGCACCTCCCGCTGTTGGAGCGTTTCCCGGGCGAGTCGGTGAAGACGAACCTGTGGGGGACGCTGACCGTCCTGGAGGCCGCGGCCGCCTGTGGGGTGCGGCGCCTGGTGAACATCTCGACCGACAAGGCGGCCAACCCGAGCAGCGTGCTCGGCCACTCCAAGCGGATCACCGAGCGCCTCACCGCGCACGTCGCGGGCCGGGCGCCGGGGGTGCTGGTCAGCGTCCGGTTCGGCAACGTGCTCGGCAGCAACGGCTCGGTGCTGACCGTCTTCGCCGGCCAGCTGGCCGCGGGCGGGCCGCTGACGGTCACCCACCCGGAGGTGACCCGCTACTTCATGACCATCCAGGAGGCCGTCCAGCTCGTCCTGCAGGCCGCGGCCCTGGGCTCGGCCGGCGAGGCGCTGGTCCTCGACATGGGGGAACCGGTGCGCATCGCGGACGTCGCCCGCCGCATCGCGGCCCACGCCCCCGGGCCGGTGGACATCGTCTACACCGGGCTCGGCGCGGGCGAGAAGCTGCACGAGGAGCTGCTGGGCGCCGGCGAGCGGGACTCCCGGCCGCGGCACCCGCTGATCTCGCAGGTACCGGTGCCGCCGCTGGACCCGACTGCCGTCCGGGACGTCGACCCGTACGCGGCACCGGCCCTGATCCGGGCCACCCTGGCCCGGCTGGCCGCCGACCAGCCCATGCCGAGCGTGCCGCACCAGGCCGGACCGAACCGGAGGGAGCCGAGCCAGCCGGGGCCGAACCAGATCGAGCCGGGCCAGGCGGGATCGGGCCGGGCTGGGCAGCGCCGGACCGGGCCGGCCGAGGTGCGGATCGGTTGAGCCGGCGGCGGCGGCCGCCGCCGCCGCGGTCAGCGGTGCGGGGTGGTCAGCGGTGCGGGGTGGTGCCCGCGGATCTGGGTGCCGCGCCGGGGGAATCGCCGAGGCGCTCCCGGTACCAGTGCACCGTCTCCTCCAGGGTCGCCCGCAGGTCCGGGCGCTCGACGGAGCCGAACAGCGCGTACATGGCGTCCGGGCGGGCCCGCGAGTCGCGGACGTCCCCCGCGCGCGGCGCGCCGTGCGCGACGTCGAGCCGGTGGCCGAGGATGTCCTCGAGGTGGGCGACCAGCGCCAGCAGGTCGGTGCTCGTCCCGAACGCCAGGTTCACCGGCCCGGGGTGGGCCAGCCGGCGGCAGGCCGCGTCGGCCAGCAGCCCGGCGACCGCCTCGACGTAGGTGAAGTCCCTGGTCTGCCGGCCGTCGCCGTGTACCGGCAGCGGACGTCCACGCAGCGCGGCGTCGATGAACGACGGCACGACGGCGGCCTGGACGTGCCGGGCCGGCTGGTACGGGCCGTAGACGTTGAACAGCCGGGTGACCAGCACCGGCAGCCCGAAGCTCGCCTGGTGCGCCAGGGCGTAGCCCTCGGCCGCCGCCGCGCTGGCCGCGTACGGGCTGGTCGGGCGCGGCGGATCATCCTCGGTCTGGGGCCGGCCGTCGGACGTCCCGTACACCAGCGCCGACGAGACGACCACGACGTGGGTCTCGCCGCGCTGCGCCACGTCGAGCACGGTCAGGGTGCCGGTCGCGTTGACATGGTGGGTGGCCAGCGGGTCGAGCAGCGAGCGCTCGACGGAGGGCCGCGCCGCCAGGTGGACGACGCTGTCCGCCCCGGTGCAGGCGTCCTCGAGCAGCTCGCGGTCGGTGACGCTGCCGAGGACGAGGCGCACGGGCAGGCCGAGCAGGTTCGACCGGGCTCCGGTGCTGAGGTCGTCGACGACGATCACCTCACAGCCACGGGCCAGCAGGGCACGGGTCAGGTGGGCGCCTATGAACCCGGCGCCCCCGGTCACCACGACCCTCATCGTCTGATCACTCTCCCTGAGCAGGTTAAGCGACGATATGCAATCGATCAGACACCCATAGTAATCGAGATGAGAGGGCTGGGCGGTGATACCACGCATCCCGGGGCGCGCCCCCCGAGATACCGCCCACCCCACAGGGGCACCCCCAGTCGGGGTCGACTACTCAGAGTGTCCAATTGAACGTGGGTCGTCATCGCTCTACGGTCGGCCCCGTGCCAGACCTCGGACGCCAGCTCGTCATCGTGGGAGCCGGCGGCCACGGCCGCGAGCTCCTCGACCTCGTCGAGGCGGTCAACGCCGCCGGCGACCGGGACATCTACCGGTTCCTCGGGTTCCTCGACGACGGTGAGGTCGACCCCGACCCGCTCGCCCGGCGCGGAAGCACCGTGCTGGGCGGGCTCGACCTGCTGGCCGGCCTCGATGCCGACTACCTGATCGGGGTCGGCGCGGCGGCCTCACGGGCCCGCATCGACCGGTACGCCAGCGCCTGCGGGCGGCGCCCGGCCACCATCGTCCATCCCCGCGCCTACCTGGGCGGCGATGTGAAGCTCGGGCCGGGCACCGTGGTCTGCGCGCTCGCGAGCCTCACCACCAACATCGAGACGGGCCGGCACGTCCTGGTGAACATCGGCGCCGGTGTCGCGCACGACTGCCGGCTCGGCGACTACGCGACGCTCGCCCCCGGCGCCCGGATCGGCGGCGCCGTCGAGGTCGGCCCCGGCGCCTGGGTGGGGATGCAGGCGAGCGTCGTGCGCAGCAGGCGGATCGGCGCCGGCGCGGTGGTCGGCGCCGGGGCGGTCGTCACCGGAGACGTGCGTCCCGGACTCGTCGTGGCCGGGGTGCCGGCCCGCCCGATCGACCCCTCCGACGCCGGCGCGGACGCCGCCCGACCGCCGATCGTGGAACCGAGGACGCCGGAACCCCAGACCGGGGCACCACGCGCCGACCTATGATCGGAAGGTGCACCGGTGGTTCGACCTCGCAGGCACCGACAACACCCGTGACCTCGGCGGGCTGCCGACATCCGACGGGCGCCTGACCCGGTCGGGTGTCCTGCTGCGCAGCGACACCCTCCAGGAGCTGACCGCCGCCGACGTGGCCCGGCTGCGCGAGGTGTTCGGCCTGCGGGCGGTGCTCGACCTGCGGGCCCCGGTGGAGGCGGCCCGGGAGGGCCGCGGCCCGCTGGAGTACGAGGACGTGGCCTACCACAACCTCTCGTTCCTGCCCGGCGAATGGATCATGCCGGACGATCCCCGGTTCCCCGCGATCGTGAAGGACCTCGACTCGGTCGACCGGGTCGAGCACTACCTGGACTACCTCCGCCTGGCCGGGAACGCCGTGGCCGGATCCGTCCGCCTGCTCGCCCAGCCGGCGACGGGGCCGGCGCTGTTCCACTGCGCCGCGGGCAAGGACCGCACCGGGGTGCTCTCGGCGCTCCTGCTCGGGATCGTCGGCGTCGTCGACGAGGCGATCATCGAGGACTACGCCCTGACCAACGAGCGGATCGCCCGGGTCGACGCCCGGCTCGCCCGCCGGCCGTCCTACAACCGGCCCGAGGACCCGTTGACCATCGACAAGATGAGCTGCCGGCCGGAGGTCATGCGCGGTTTCCTCGGCGGCGTCGCCGAGATCTGGGGCGGTCCGGCCGCCTGGGCGCGCGCGGCGGGCGTCCCCGAGGAGGACCTTCGCTCGCTGCGGTCACTGCTCGTCGGTTGAGACACGAACCGTTGAGACACGAACCGATGAGACGAGAACCTAGCGGCCGCGGTGAAGACCACGACCGCGCGGACACATCCCCCGTACGGAACGGACAATAGGAGGCATGATCCGGCGCGCGCCCGTCACCGCGGTCCTGGCCGTGATCATCGTGATCGCGCTGCTGTCCGGATGCAGTCACATCTTCGAACGGCCCTTCGCCGACGTCCCCGCGGACCTGATCCCCGTGTTCCAGGCCGCGGCCAGCACCTACGGGGTCCTCAGCGCGGCGCAGCTCGCCGCCCAGGCCAGGGTCGAGAGCCGTTTCGATCCCTCGGCCGTCTCGCACGCCGGCGCCCGCGGCATGATGCAGTTCCTCCCCACCACCTGGGCGGAGTTCGGCATCGACGGCGACGGAGACGGCCTCGCCGATCCACTCGAACCCCGCGACGCGATCATCTCGGCGGCCAACTACGAGGCACACCTGGCCGAGGCCGTGGCCGACCTGCCCGGAGACCGCATCTCCCTCGTGCTCGCCGCCTACAACGCGGGGCCGGACGCCGTCCGCACCGCGGGGGGAATCCCGGACTTCGACGAGACCCGTTCCTACGTGGCCAGGGTGCATGACTGGGCCGCCACCTATCGGGACCAGCTCTGACGAGCTGACCTCCTCACCCGGGTGTTCCCCGGGTGAGCCGACGGTCGGGGCGCCCCGCGGGGAGCTCTGGTGACATGCTCGACGCCGTGGCAGCAGACCCGTCCGGCGAGGCACCCGCGCACGAGCCGGCGGAGGGCACCCCACTGCCCCCGTCCCTCTCCCCGGCCACCGTGGCCTCCTTCTCCTCCTCCACCCCCGTCTCGTCGACGTCGGGCCCCGGCCATGTCGTGCCGCCGGCCCGGACCGCGCCCGCCGCCCGAGACGCCTCCCCCGACGACGCGCCGGCCGGCCGGCCGCTCCCGCCCCGCGGCTCCACCGACGAGGTGATCCGCCGGGTCGAACTGGCCAGCGGCCGGCTCGCCGCGCGGGCCGTCACCCGGATGACGGAGGTGCTCCCCTGGTACCCGGCGATGTCCGCCCGGCACCGGGCCGACATCCAGCTCGTGGTGCAGGCCGGGATCTCGTCGTTCGTCGAGTGGTGCCGCCGCCCCGAGCACGCCCGGGAACTGTCCGGCGACGTCTTCCGGGTCGCGCCCCGCGAGCTGGTGCGGGCGGTGACCTTCCGGCGGCTGGTCGATCTCGTCCGGGTCGCCGTCGAGGCCATCGAGGCCGAGGTTTCGACCCTGGCCGGCCCGGAACACGAACAGCGCCTGCTCGCCGACGTGCTGCGTTACTCCCGGGACATCGCGTTCGCGGGCGCGGTGGTGTACGCGCGCGCCGCCGAGGAGCGCGGCGCGTGGGATGCCCGGCTGGAGGCGCTGGTCGTCGACCACGTGGTGCGCGGCGAGGTCGACCGCGGCCTGCCGTCACGGGCCGCCGCGGTCGGCTGGCGCAACCCGCCGTCGGTCACCGTCGTCGTCGGCGCGGCGCCGCCGACCTCGCCCGAGGTCGCCGTCGACGAGGTGCACCGACTGGCCCGGGGCGCCGGCCTCGAGGTGCTCGCCGGGGTCCACCACGACCGGCTCGTGATGGTCGTCGGCGGCGCCTTCGGCCCTGACGACGGTGACCCGCCGGGCTCGCCGGCGAACGCCGGCGGAAGCGGGCCCGGCGGGGCGAACGGGGCCGGGCACGGTGGTTCCGGGCACAGCGGTTCCGGGCACGGGGCGGCCGGGCACGGGGCGGCCGGGCACGGTGGGAGTGGACACGGTGGGGGTGGGCCGGGCGGCGCCGGCGGGTCCGCGTCCGGGTCCGGGTCTCCGGCCGTCGCGGCTGGCGCCGGGGGCGGATCCGGTCGCGGCGACACCCCGCGGCCGTCCGGTGACGCCGACACCGCGCTGGAGGCCGCCCGCGCACTGCTGCCCGCCTGCGGGCCGGGCCCGGTGGTGGTCGGGCCGATCGCGGGCGACCTCACCGGTGCGCCCCGGTGCGCCCGCGCGGCGCTCGCCGCCGCGGATGTCGTCGCCGCCTGGCGGGCGGCGCCGCGCCCGGTCTCGGCGAGCGCGCTGCTGCCGGAACTGGCGCTGGCCGGTGATCCGGACGCGCGGCAGAGCCTGATCAGGGAGGTCTACCTCCCGCTGCGCCACGCCGGCACCCCGCTTCTGGAGACAGCTGGCGCATACCTCGACTTCGGCGCGTCGCTGGAGGCGACCGCCCGGGCGCTCTACCTTCATCCGAACACGGTGCGTTACCGGCTGCGCAAGGTCGCGGACGTCTGTGGTCTTGATCCAGCCGATCACCGCGAGCGGTTCATCCTGCACATCGCTCTGGTGCTCGGTCGCCTGGACGGTGCGTAACCTACAGGTCAGATCGGACCGGACCCCCGTCCGCGACCTGCCCGCACGGCCCTTCCCGTCGGTGCGAGAACCATCACACCAAGCAAATTTACTGCCCTGTCGCCGGATTCCGGTCCAGAGGCACGGAGGGGCACTAACGTACCGTCGGAGCCTGCCGCTTTGTAGGACACCGACAACGAGCCGACGAGACATCGGTGACTCGCCGCCAGCGACAACGACCGGCCACACGGGGTTAGGTGGATACGTGCTCGCGATCCTCGCACCAGGACAGGGTGCTCAGACGCCGGGACAGCTCCGTCCCTGGCTGGAACTCGACGGCGTCGAGGCCCGGCTGCGCTGGTGGTCGGCGGCGGCCGGTTTGGACCTGGTCGACATCGGCTGTGAGGCACCGGCGGAGAGCATTCGGGACACCGCGATCGCCCAGCCGCTCATCGTCGCGAACGGGTTGCTGGCCGCCGAGCAGCTGGGCCTGCTGCCGGCGGCCCCCGCCGGCGGTGCCCGCACGGTCGTGGCCGGGCACAGCGTCGGCGAGATCACCGGCGCCGCGATCACCGGCTCACTCACCCCGGAGTCGGCGCTGCTGTTCGTCGGCCTGCGAGGCCGGGCGATGGCCGAGGCGTCCGCGCGGACCCCCACGGGGATGACCGCGCTGCTCGGCGGCGACCCGGACGAGATCGCCACGGTGCTGGCGGAAATGGGCCTCACCGCCGCGAACCGCAACGGCGCGGGGCAGATCGTCGCCGCGGGCACACTCGAGGATCTCGCGAAGCTCGCCGACTCCCCCCCACCGAAGACGAAGCTGCGGCCGCTGTCCGTGGCCGGGGCGTTCCACACCCACCACATGGCCTCGGCCGGCGACGTGCTGCGGGCCGTCGCGGGTGGCATCCGGCCCGGGGCTCCGGCCCTCGGCCAGCTCTCCAACGCCGACGGCGCCGCGGTGCACGACGGCGCCGACCTGGTCACCCGGCTGGTGGCCCAGGTGGCGGCACCGGTGCGCTGGGATCTGTGCCTGGCCGCCATGCGCGAGGCCGGGGTGAGCGCCGTGATCGAGCTGCCGCCCGCCGGCACACTCGCCGGCATCGCCCGGCGCGAGCTGCGCGGAGCGAAGATCGTCGCGGTGAAGACACCCGACGACCTGGACGCCGCCCGCGAACTCGTCGCCGAGTACCTGCCCACCGCCGGGGTTGCCGTACCGCCCCAGGCCGAGCCCCTGGTCGGGGCGGCCTCATGACGGGGGCGCGGATGCTGGGGCTGGGCACCTACCGGCCGGCCCGACTGGTCACCAACGACGAGATCATCCGGCAGGTCGACACCTCGGACCTCTGGATCCGCAGCCGGACCGGCATCTCGACCCGGCGGATCGCCGACGACGACGAGACCACGGTCGCGATGGGGGTCAGCGCGGCGGACAAGGCACTGGCCGCCGCCGGGCTCGACGCCCGCGACGTGGAGGCCGTGATCGGGGCGACCTGCACGGCGCCATCCCAGATCCCGGGCACCGCGCCGCAGGTCGCCGCCCGGCTCGGTGCCTCGGCCGCGGGAACCTTCGACATCAACGGCGGCTGCGCCGGCTTCTGCTACGCCGTCTCCACCGCGGCGGACATGGTCCGGGCCGGTAGTGCCCGGCACGTGCTGGTCGTCGCGACCGAGCGGCTCTCCGACTACACCGACTGGAGCGACCGCTCCACCTGCATCCTGCTCGCGGACGGGGCCGGCGCGGTCGTGATCGGCGCCGCCGAGACCGAGCAGATCGGCCCGGCGGTCTGGGGCCACGACGGGTCGCGGCCCGAGGCGATCCAGGTTCCCGGGCGTGGCGACAACTCGTTCCGCATGGAGGGCCCGGCCGTGTTCCGCTGGGCCATCTCGCTCGTACCCACCTTGCGGACGGTCTGCGAGCGGGCCGGTGTCGCGCCGGCCGAGCTGGCCGCGATCGTGCCGCACCAGGCGAATCTGCGCATCGTCGAGGCGCTCGCGGGTGGCCTCGGTGTCCCCGACGTGCCGATCGCCCGCGATGTGGTGGACTCCGGCAACACGTCCGCGGCAAGCATCCCGCTCGCGCTCGACCGGATGATGGAAGCCGGCGAGGTCGTCTCGGGCGATCCGGTGCTGCTGTTCGGTTTCGGCGCCGGCCTGACCTACTGCGGACAGGTCGTCCGATGCCCCTGAGCACCGCCCCCGAGCACCGCGTTTCTCCCCGGTACTCCGCTGCCCCCGAGTACCCCGGCCCAGGCCGCGGCCACCCGTGCCGCGGCCGGGCCCCGCACCACCGCCGTGCGGAGCTGCCCGCGCGGGCCGCCCGCGCGGCCACCGGCCCGGCCGGAACGCTGATCCCGTAACGCACAGGAGGAAAACAATGTCGCAAACCGATATCCTCGCCGGCCTCGCCGAGATCCTCGAGGAGGTCGCCGGAGTGGACCCGGCCGACGTCACCGCGGACAAGACCTTCATCGACGACCTGGACGTCGACTCGCTCTCCATGGTCGAGGTCGTCGTCGCGGCCGAGGAGAAGTTCGGTGTGAAGATCCCGGACGAGGACGTCAAGACCCTCAAGACCGTCGGCGACGCCGTCTCGTACATCCAGCGGGCGGGTGTCGCCGCGTGACCCCGACCCCCAGGCAGGTCGTCGTCACCGGCCTCGGGGCTACCACTCCCCTCGGCGGCGACGTGCCGTCCACGTGGGAGGGGCTGCTCTCCGGCCGCTCCGGCGCGCGTCGCCTGACCGAGGACTGGGTCGAACAGCTCCCCGTCCACATCGCCGCCCCGCTCGCCGTCGAACCACCGCTGGGCCGTGTCGAGGCCAGAACCCTCGACCGCAGCCAGCAGATGGCGCTGGTCGCCGCGCGGGAGGCATGGGCCCACGCGGGCTCCCCGGAGGTCGACTCCGAGCGCCTCGCCGTCTGCGTGGCGTCCGGGATCGGCGGGGTGCTGACCCTGCTCAACCAGCACGACGTGCTGCGGGAGCGTGGGGCGCGGCGGGTGTCGCCGCACGTCGTGCCGATGCTGATGCCGAACGGCCCGGCGAGCACGGTCGGTCTGGCGTTCGGCGCCAAGGCCGGTGTGCACGCGCCGGTCAGCGCGTGCGCGTCCGGCTCGGAGGCGATCGCGCTGGCGCTGGACATCATCCGCGCCGGCCGGGCGGACATCGTGATCGCCGGCGGCACGGAGGCGGCGATCGCCGCCCTGCCGATCGCCGGGTTCGCGCAGATGCAGGCGCTCTCCCGGCGCAACGACGCACCCGAGACCGCCTCGCGCCCGTTCGACAAGGCCCGGGACGGCTTCGTGCTCGGTGAGGGCGCGGCGGTCATCGTGGTGGAGTCGGCGGAGCACGCGCAGGCCCGCGGCGCGCGGGTCCTCGGGACCCTCGCTGGCGCCGGCATCAGCTCGGACGCCTACCACGTGGCCGCGACGGATCCGACCGGGGCCGGCGCGGCCCGGGCGATCCGGACGGCGCTGCGCTCGGCCTCTTTGGAGCCCGAGGACGTCATCCACGTCAACGCGCACGCGACGTCGACCCCGACCGGGGACGTCGCCGAGTCGATCGCGCTTCGGTTGGCGCTGGGCTCCGCGATCGACTCGATCGCGGTGACCTCGACCAAGTCGATGACCGGCCACCTGCTCGGGGCGGCCGGCGCGCTGGAGGCCGTGGTCACGCTGCTCTCGCTGCGCGAGCGTGTCGTCCCCGCGACGCGCAACCTCGACGCGCTCGACGACGAGATCGCTCTGGATGTCGTGAGCATCGACAACCGGGAGCTCGGCACCGGCGCTGGCCTGTCGAACTCGTTCGGGTTCGGTGGGCACGACGTCTGTCTCGCGTTCACGGTGTAGGACACGCGCCCGGCGCCCCCGGGAAAGACCGTGCCACCCGCTACGACGGCGGCACACCTGGGGGCGCCGGGGCGGTTCGCCGGGTTCCACCCTCCGGCCAGGAAGTACCTCACGGTGGCCGCACCGGGGCCGCCATCTGCGCAGGAGCAGACTGATACCGCTCAACCAAGGAGACCTACGGTGAGTCTGTCCACCATCGACCGCACCGATTCCCGCACTCCCGTCTCGCGGCTGAGCCGCTTCTTCGACCCGGACACGCTCTCGCTGTTCGCCTCCGCCGACGGTTCGGGTGTCGTGGCGGGCCAGGGGCTCGTCGACGGCAACGAGGTCGTCGCGTTCGCCACCGACCCCACGGTCCAGGGCGGCGCGATGGGCCGGGACGGCTGCGCGCGCATCGTGCACGCGATCGAGTCGGCCGTCCGGATGAGCTGCCCCGTGATCGGTATCTGGCACTCCGGGGGCGCCCGCCTGCAGGAGGGCGTGGCCTCGCTCGACGGCGTCGGCCGGGTCTTCGCGGCGACTGTCCGCGCCTCGGGACGGGTGCCGCAGCTCTCGCTGGTCCTCGGGGCCGCGGCCGGCGGCGCCGCCTACGGACCGGCGCTCACCGACCTGGTCATCACCGGGCCCGACGCGAAGGTCTTCGTCACCGGCCCGGACGTCGTCCGCTCGGTGACCGGCGAGGAGTGCACGGCCGACAGCCTCGGCGGCCCCGAGGTTCACTCGACCCGCAGCGGGGTCGTCCACCTCGCCTGCGACACCGACGACGCCGCGTTCGACCGGACCCGCGCGATCACCGCGCTGCTGGCCGACCAGGGCTCCATCGGCCACGTCGCCGAGCGTGAGCTCGGCGATCTGCTGCCGGAGAACCCCCGCCGCGCCTACGACGTGCGGCCGCTCGTCGCCGGCCTGCTCGACGACGAGGTCGTCGAGCTGCACCCCAAGTGGGCGCGCAACATCGTCACGGCCCTCGGCCGCCTCGGCGGGCGGACGGTCGGCGTGGTGGCGAACAACCCGCTGCGCCGCGGCGGCTGCCTCGACGCGCTCTCGGCGGAGAAGGCCTCGCGCTTCGTGCGGATGTGCGACTCGTTCGGGGTTCCGCTCGTGGTGCTCGTCGACGTTCCCGGCTACCTGCCCGGCGTGGGCCAGGAGTGGGAAGGTGTGGTGCGGCGCGGCGCGAAGCTGCTCTACGCGTTCTCCGAGTGCACCGTGCCCCGGGTCACCGTCGTCACCCGTAAGGCCTACGGCGGCGCGTACATCGCGATGAACGCCCGCTGCCTGGGCGCCACCGCGGTCTACGCCTGGCCGACGGCTCAGCTCGCGGTCATGGGGGCGGAGGCCGCGGTCGGCATCCTGCACCGCCGGCAGCTGGCCGAGGTGCCCGTCCAGCGCCGCCCGGACGTGATGGCCGAGCTGGCCGAGGAGCACGTCCGGACCGTCGGCGGGATCGACCGCGCGGTGGAACTGGGCGTGGTGGACGCGGTCGTCACACCCGCGACGACCCGCGGAGCGGTCGCGGCCGCGCTCGCCGACGCGGCCGCCGAGGCCCGGGTGGACAAGAACGTTCACGGCAACATCCCTCTGTAGTCCCTCTCGCTCCAGCCAGGCGACGGCTCAGGCCCGCGATGACTCAGGCCTTCGGCAGCACCGACCGTCGAGATGTGGCGGCCGGGCGAGTCTCCGGACTCCCCGGCCGCCACGTTCCTGTCGGGACTGCCGCCCGCCGGCCCGCGCTTCCGGGTCCCGCCACCGGACGGCGGCCCCGTCACGGCGTCTCGTCACGGCACAGGGGGCTTGGGCCTGCCCGAGGGACGTGAGCTCTCGGATTCGGCCAGGCGGATCCACGTCCGGACGACGTTGCCCATCTGTCGGGGGTTCATCCACAGGGCGGCCCGGGCGAAGATCGGGTCGGCGCTGCGCGCGAGCTCGCCACGCGCGGCCTCCAGCGCCGGGGCGATGGCGCGGACGTGGTCGAAGCTGATCGTGCCCGTCCGGAAAGCCTCCGCGGTCACCGGCAGGGATCGCAGCGCGCGCGCCACCGTGAGCGCCGAGGTCGTCGTCGGGTGGACGAGCCGGCACTCCCGGCGCAGCCAGGCGGCCGCCGACCGGGCTCCGGCGAGGTTCCACAGCTCACGCCGGTCGAACTCGGCGAGCAGGCGGACCCAGCAGGCGTCGGTGGCGTCGACGAGCCGGCGCATGTCCGCCACCAGCAGGGCGAGCTCAGTGTCCGGCACCTCGCCGGGGTCGAGGGCCGCCAGCCGGGCCACCTGCGCGTCGAGGTCCTTCACCGCCACCTCCCGCCCCACACCCGTACTCCACTCACCGGGCGCCCCGCACCCACCCGCGGGCACCACCTGCCCGGTCGGTGACACCGGTGGGACCTGCCCGGTCGGCCCCACCGAAGAGATTATCGAACACATGTTCGAATGTTAGGGCATCGCCACCCCATCGCCAAGCCGCGGTCCGGATGCGTGACCGACCCGCGACCCCGAGCCGCCGGTCCCGCCACACCCCCACCCGAACGTCCGCCGACCTGGCCGCGAAATACTTAGCTGCGCGAAATAAATATCGGCGGAGGCATGTTGTCCACGTCGGAGGTGCGCCGCATGAGTGGTTCGGACCAGGTCACGTCAAGGAGGAGCGCAGGAGGCGCGGAGAGCACGGGTAGCCGGTCACCGTCGTCCACCGGCACCTTCGCCGCCCTGCAGGTACCGAACTTCCGCCTCTTCCTCGGTGGTCAGGTGGTCTCGCTCTGCGGGACCTGGATGCAGATGATCGCCCTGGGCTGGCTGGTGCTGTCGCTCGGCGCGTCCGGCACCGAGCTCGGGCTCGTCACCGCGGCCCAGTTCCTGCCCGTGCTGCTGTTCGGCGCCTACGGCGGGCTGATCGCCGACCGCTCGAACACCCGCAGGCTCCTGATCACCACCCAGATCATTCTCGGTTCCCTCGCCGTCCTGCTCGGCGTCCTGGACCTGACGGGCACAGCCCAGCTGTGGATGGTCGCCGCCGTCGCGGCGGCGATCGGGATGACCAGCGCGGTCGACAACCCGGCGCGGCAGAGCTTCGTCCAGGAGATGGTGGGGTCGGAGTTCCTGCCCAACGCGGTCACGCTGAACTCGGTGACCATGAACGCGGCCCGGGTCGTCGGGCCGGGCATCGCCGGCGTCCTCATCAGCCTGGTCGGCACCAGCGGCTGTTTCCTGCTGAACGGCGTCTCGTTCATCGCCGTGGTCATCGCGCTGCAGCGGATCGACACCACGGCGCTGATGCGTCGCCGCCCCGTGCCGCGAGCGCCAAGGCAGGTGCGCTCCGGGCTCGCCTACGCGATGCGGACGCCGAGTCTGCGGATCCCGCTGCTCATGATGGCCGTGATCGGAGCGTTGTCCTACGAGTTCCAGGTCGTGCTGCCGCTCGTGGCACGTGAGACCTTTGACGGGTCGGCCACGACGTACAGCCTCCTCACCGGCGCGATGGGTGCGGGGGCCGTGGCCGGCGGCCTGGTCGTCGCCCGGCACCGGCGGGTGGGGGTGCCGGCCCTCGCGGTCACCTCCGGGGTGTTCGGCGTGGTCACCCTGGTGGCGGCCGCGGCCCCGGTGCTGGCTCTGGAGGTCGCCGCGCTCGTGGTGGTCGGCGCGGCGAGCGTCGCGTTCATCTCCACCGGCAACGCGACCGTGCAGCTCTCCGCCGCGCCGGAGATGCGCGGCCGGGTGATGGCGCTGTGGTCGGTGGCGTTCCTCGGCTCGACCCCGGTCGGCGGCCCGATCGCGGGCTGGGTGTCCGAGACGTTCGGTGCGCGGGCCGGCCTGGCGATGGCCGGCGCGGCGGCGCTGGCCGGATCCGCCTTCGCGGCGGCGTCCCTGCGCGGCCGGGCCACGCGCGCCCAGGCGGTTCCGGCGGCGGCCGTCCCCCAGCCACCGGCCGCGCCGTCCGGCGACCCGATACCCTCCGCCAGCGCCAGCACCGCCACCAGCACCAGCGCGAGCGACCCGACGGCCGCCACGACGACCGACACCACGCTCGGCAACCCGGTCGAGGCGGTGCTCAGCACCGCTGCCACACCGCAACGCGGACCTGCTCTGCAGGACGTCTGACCCCGGCTCGGGGCAATCAGCACGCGTCAGCCGCGCTCCGAACGACTTGTCGAAGTGTGTTGCCTGAGCTGGCCTGTCCGCTGGAGGGCAACTCGGTTCGCGGTCCCGTGCCAAGCCGCCGTGACCCGCCCGGCCCGACCCGACCCAGCCTGGCCCAGCCCGGCCCGTGCGGCTCGCGCGGGTTGCGGGCTGTTGGGTGTGGGCGGCGTCAGCTGGCGGTGGAGGGGCCCTCCGGCAGTGCCTGTGCCACGGGGGTGGCCCCGCGGGCGGCGGCCCGGCCGAGCTCGGGAAGCTCCCGGAGATCGTCGTGGTGCATCCCGCGGTGGGCCTGGACCGCGGAGCGGTGGTAGTCCTCCGCGACGGCCAGGAAGCCCGGTTCCAGGTAGCGGCGGCCGTCGAGCGTCGGGCCGACCGTCCCCTCCATGATGGCCTCGACGTCCTCGCCGGTGATCGTCTTGTGGGTCTCCAGCGCGTGGGTGAGGGCCAGCACCTCGCGCCGGTTCGCCGACAGGACGGCCTCGGTGCGGGTGTAGATCTCCCGCAGCTTGGCCTCGACCTGCTCGCCGAAGGGCCGGTCGGAGTCGATGGACGCCTGGCCCATCTGATGTTCGATCATGCTCAGCCGGGAGGCGAGCGTCTCGCCCATGGCGGCCGAGGAGATGTTGCTCGACACCAGCAGGGTGGCGCTGCGCAGGTCCCCGCCGACGCCCACCGTGTTGTCACCGTCGAAGAACATCCGCTCGCCGGCCAGGGAGGCGAGGGAGACCATCACCTGGACCTCGATCTCCGACTTCCACATGAACATGCGGTCCTCGACCGCCACGTGCGCGACGAACCCGCCGACTCCCCCGCGCCGTTCGATGGTCGCCAGGTCGATGACCCGTCCACGCTGGGTGCGGTAGGCGACGACGGCGTGGCAGGCCTCGTGCAGGGCGATGCTGTGCCGCTCCCCGGCGATGTGCTCGTGGTCGTCGGCGAGGCCGTACTCCTTGACCACCCGGGCGCGGAGCATGTCCTGCCAGGTGATGACCTCGCGGCCGTCCTTGACAGCCTGCACGAGCGCCTCGTTGACCGTGTCCTTGATCGTGGCGCCGGTGGCCTCGGGGCTCATGATGGCGAGCCGCTCGACCTGGTCCGGGGTCAGCTGGTGGCGCACCTTGGCCAGGTAGCCCTCGAAGGTCCGGATCCGGCCCTCCTTGCTGGGGTAGCCGACCTTGTAGATGCGGTCGATGCGGCCGGGCCGCAGCAGCGCCTCGTCCAGCGACTGGGGCATGTTCGTCGCCATCATCACCAGGATGCGGTACTTCGGCGGCGGCTTGGGACGCATGCCGAGGGTCCGCCGGACGATCCGGTTGAGGAAGCCGCGCGGCTTCTTCAGACCGGACATCTCGGTGAGCAGGGCCTGCAGCGTGCCGTCCGCGCTGGATCCGCCCATTCCGCCGCCCATGACGAAGTTCTCGCGCTGGGCGTGGTCGCGGGCGATCTGGGCCCGGGCGAACGAGTCCAGGTAGGAGAAGCCGTTGCAGGCGTCGAACGACTCCCCGCCCGCCGGCACGCCGAACGGGCTGTGCCCGGTGGAGAAAGCCGCCGCCCCGGTGCCGAGACCGCCCGCGCCGAGCTTGCCCCCGCCGGTGAAGCCGCTGGCGAGCTGGCCGCGGTTGCCGAGGGTGTCGGCCTCGTCGAAGAAGACGATGACACCGCCGTACCGCAGCGCCAGCTTGCGCAGCTTGCGGAACAGCGACTTCACCTTCATGATGCCGACGCCCATGAACATCGCCGAGAAGGCTCCCGGGTCGACGAAGACGTACGGCTTGCCGGTCTCGCCGGCCACCGCCTCGGCGATGAGCGTCTTGCCGGTGCCGGGCGGGCCCCACAGCAGGATCCCGCCGGGTACGTAGCCGCCCCTGTCCTCGATCTCCTCGGGGCGTTCCAGGTAGAAGACGTTCTCCTGGACGCGGCTCACGACGTGGTCCTGGCCCCAGACGTCGGCGAAGCGGGTCTTGATGTCCTCGGGGAAGTAGACCTCGACGCCGCCCTTGGACAGGAACCAGAAGATGGCGACGAACTGCCCGACGACGACGACCAGCAGCAGCACCATCTGCAGGACGAGCGGGATGGCCTTCCACGCCGCGCCCGGCAGGCCGACCGTCGCCTCGAAGATGGACTGGTCGACGATGCGGGCGTAGACGAACAGGAACAGCGCGAACGCGGCCACGATCTTCAGCGCCCGGCTGGCCCGGTACCGGTTCCAGTCGTTGAGGCGCAGCAGCCGGCGCTCGGCGCGGCCGAAGACCTTGTCGGTCCAGAACACGTAGTACCGCGACGACCGCTCGCCGAGGAAGACGTGGATCTGGTGGACCACCTCGAGCCCGAACAGGGCGAGGATCCACCAACTCGACCGCGACTGGATGCGGAACGCGTCGCCCCAGGTCATCAGCGGGTTGCCGGAGACGTCCGCCGCGACCACGAAGGCGAAGAGCGCGCCGAGCAGGAACAGGAACTTCGTTCTGTCCCACAGCGCCGCGGGACGTCGGCGCGGCGCGGTCGAGGAGTCGGAAGCGGCGTCGCCCGCGGTGGTCTCCCCCGCGGGCGCGGAGGAACCCGAACTGGTCGCCCGGTCGGTTGCGCTCATGCCTACTGCCCTCGGTCCGTCGGCTTGATGGTGAACGAGCCCGTGACCTCGCCGATCTGCCCGCCGTGCTGGGCGTAGCAGAACGCGGAGCAGGCCAGGACGAGCTGGTAGAGCACGGTCTGGTTCTGGTCCAGCAGGCTGGTCTGGTCGATGGTGACCAGTCCGGCCGCGGTGGCCACCTGGTAGATCAGGTGCACCCCGTGGACGCCGCTGTCCTGCGTCACCTTCTGGTCGGTCAGGAGCAGGAAGCTGGGCGCGAGGCGCGCGCCGTACGGGTCCTGGCGGACGGCCTCCTCCTGCGCCGCGACCGCGTCGTCGACGGTGACCACGAAGTTGCGCAGGTCGTTGGTGGAGACCGCATTGGCCTCCTCCGGGAGAAGATGCCTAACCTGGACGAAACCCTTCGGCAACGGCGCATCGGGAACAAACAGACTGGTTTCGTCGAACTTCTCGGCGGCGTCCAGCCCGACGACCCACTCGCGGGACATCAGGCCGGTCAGCATCTCGGGGCTCACATTGCGGGCGTCGATGCCGAACAGGGCCGGCCCGGGCATCTCCTGATGCGTCCAGGCGGCCGGCACCTTCAGGAACGCGCCGTCATCTTTGTTCGTCACATAGTCGTAACTGGACGACCCGCATCCGGAGATCGACACGAGCAGCACCGCCACCGCGGCGACGACCAGTACCGGGGCTGACCTCGGCCTCGACCCTGGCCGGGGTCGTGGCAGCGGTCGCGGCCAACGGCCACGACTTGTAACCTCCACGGCGATCCTCCAGCCTCGCGAGGTCGATCCCATGGTGCGACGCCGGGCCCTGGATACACCGTTGACCGGTCGGTCGGCCCATGGATCTCTCATTTCCCACGGTAAGTGTGACTCATTCCGGCGCACTGTCGAAGTGCCTTCACCGGAAAGAGGCATTCCAGATACCCTCCGCTGTCGCGGTCGGCTCCCCCGCCGGTGGCTTCCGACGTCGCGTCCCACCCTGCGTCGCGCCTCTGCGGGCCGCCAGTCGGGGGGCTGACAACACCCCACCGCCTGGACAGTTCCGACGACGGGGGCACACTGTGGTGCATGGCGCATTACCGGCGCGGCCGTAAGGTTCCAGCGCTACCCCCGGTGCGCAGGCACATCGTCGGCGGCCTGACCGTGGTGGCCGTGTTCGTGATGGTTGGCCTGACGGTGTGGCGTCCGCTCGCGGCGCTGCCGGCCCTCGTCGTGATCGCCGCCCTCGGCGTGCTGGACTATGTGATCGTCACAACGTCACCGGCCGCCCGCAAGCTGCCCTCCGGCCCGCTGAGCGGCCGCGAGCTCGACTGGGAGTCCGGGCTGATCGAGGCCGCGCCCGGGCTCGTCGACGCACCCACCCAGATGCTGCCGCGCCTGACCTTCGGCTACCCCCGCGACGACGCCGAGGACATCCCCGAACCGGACGCCGAGGACGTGCACACGATGGCCATCGACATGCGCGGCTACCTGGACGAGACCGGCCCCGTCCGCATGCACTAGGCGTCGCCTGACCGCCCGGGCGGTCAGGCGACGCGCCCGGGCACGAGGTGTCAGGTGTCAGGCCTCAGGCGTCTGTCAGACGTCAGGCGTCGTGTTCCGGCAGCAGGGCCAGCACCGTGTCCACGGCGGCCCGGACGTCGGCGGCGCTGCCACCGCCACGGCCCGCCGCGAGCCCGACCAGGAAGGCCGTCAGCGGCGCCGCGGGCCGCGCGACCTGGTGGGCGACGTCCCGGGTGAGGTCGAGGACGAGCGTGGCGTCCACCGACCCGGGCGCCAGACCGAGCGCGGCGCCGGCCCGGCTCACCCACTCGGCCAGCGCGTCGCCCAGCGGTGGGGCGCCGGTACCCGCGGTGCCCGCAGTGCCCTCGGCGGCCGTGGGCCCGTCCGTCTCGTCCTCAGCGGTCATCAGCGCATCGTGCCCCAGCCGTGCGGTCCGGGGACGGCCCGTGCCCGGGCCGCCGCCAGCGAGGCCGGGTCGTCGCAGTCGAGGCAGGCCTGGTCGGTGGCCGGAACGGTCCGCACCTCCCGGCCGGCCAGCAGCGAGCGCACCGAGCGGCCCGCCGGGTCCGCCGGCAGGGCGGCGCGGAGCGCGGCGGCGCGCCAGGCCGCCGCGAGGTACTGCGCCCGGCCAGCCGGGTCGGCGAGCACCGCCACGTCCACCGCCACGTCGGCGGCACCGTGACCCGGTGACGCGCCCCCCAGCGATCCGAGCAGGCCGGTGATCTCCGCGACGCCGACGAAGGGCAGGTCGACCGCGAGCACGACGACCAGCGGGGCCGCGACAAGCCGCATCCCGGCGGCGATGGCGGCGACCGGCCCGCCGCCCGGCGGGTCCTCGCGGGTCCAGCGGACCGGCCGGGAACCGGGCCGGGCCGGGCGCGGCGGCCCGACGACGATGATCCGCTCGGCCGCGCGGGTGGCGTCGAGCACCCTGTCCAGCAGCCGCAGGCCGCCGACGACGACGCTGGCCTTGTCCTGACCGCCGAGCCGCCGGGAGTGTCCGCCGGCGAGGACCAGCGCGTCCCACGGTTCACCCGGGCCGGCCACGCGCCGCGCCACCGCCACCGCCGGCGCGGCCGGCAGCGAAGACGGCGGCGACGATGACGAGGGCGGTGTCACCCGCCGATCGCCGACATCGGCCGGTCCGGCTGGTGGAAGCCCGGAGCGTCGATTCCGTGGCCGGCGTGTTTCCCCCACACCGCGCGGACCCACCGGTCGGCGAGGTCGTCGTCAGTGGCGCCGGCCCGCAGCGGGCCGCGGAGATCGGATTCCTCCCGGGCGAACAGGCAGTTCCGGACCTGCCCGTCCGCGGTGAGCCGGACCCGGTCGCAGGCCGCGCAGAACGGCGCGGACACCGAGCCGATCACCCCGACGGTGCCGGACCCCCCGTCGACGGCGAACAGCTCGGCGGGCGCGCTCCCCCGCCCCGGCAACGGGGTCAGGGCGAACTCCGCCGCCAGCCGGGCCAGGATCTCGCCGGCCGTGACCATCTCGGCGCGCCGCCAGCCGTGCTGGGCGTCGAGCGGCATCTGCTCGATGAAGCGCAGCTGGTAGCCACGCGCCAGGCACCAGCGCAGCAGCGGTGCGGCCTCGTCGTCGTTGCGGCCACGCAGGAGCACCGCGTTCACCTTCACCGGACCCAGCCCGGCGTCGGCCGCGGCGGCGAGACCGGCCAGGACGTCGGCGAGCCGGTCGCGGCGGGTGATCCGGGCGAAGCGCTCGGGGCGCAGCGTGTCCAGCGAGATGTTGACCCGGTCCAGGCCGGCGGCGGCGAGCGGGCCGGCCAGGCCGGCCCGGCCGGCCAGGCGCAGACCGTTGGTGGTGAGCGAGAGCTCCGGCCGGGGCGAGAGCGCCGCCATCCGCTCGACCAGGCGCACCAGGCCCGGGCGGAGTGTGGGCTCGCCGCCGGTCAGCCGGATCTCGGTGACGCCCAGCCGGGCCACCGCGATCGTGACCAGCCGCAGGATCTCGTCGTCGGTGAGCAGCAGCGGACCGGGCAGCCAGTCCAGGCCGTCGGCGGGCATGCAGTAGGCGCAGCGCAGGTTGCACCGGTCGGTCAGCGACACCCGTAGGTCGGTGGCGACCCGCCCGTAGGAATCGGTTAACCGCATCTCCTCACAGTAGGTGCCCCCGGAACAGGACACACGCGTTGTCCGGCCCACTCCGGGCGATCCCGACCCCACGTCGAGCGGGGTGGACGTCCACCGGAGACCGGGCCCACCACCGAAAGCGCCCGCCGCCGCCACGGCGTCGGGCGGGCCTGCGAAACTACGACAGGCACAGCCAGGCCAGCCAGGCCAGGCAGGGTCAGGCACGGCTCGGCACGACGCGGCACCCGGGTCCGGGGGACGACCGCTCGGCCAGCGACACATGCGGGAGGACGGCGCGATGCGGGTCTTCGGGGTCGACATCGGTGGGACGGGCATCAAGGGCGCCCCGGTCGACATCGAGGACGGCACGCTGGCGGCGCCGCGGTTCCGGGTGCCGACACCGCAGCCCGCGGACCCGGAGTCGGTCGCGCGGACCGTCGCGGAGGTCGTCGCGCACTTCGAGTGGACCGGCCCGGTCGGCGCCACCTTCCCGGCGGTGATCAAATCCGGGGTGGCCCGCACCGCCGCGAACGTCGACGAGGGCTGGATCGACACCGACGTCTCCGCGGTGCTCGGCGGGGCGCTCGGGCCGGCCCTGGCCGGTTCGGAGGTCGCCGTCGTCAACGACGCCGACGCCGCCGGAGTGGCCGAGATGGCGTTCGGCGCCGGCCGTGACACCTCCGGCCTCGTCGTCATGACGACGTTCGGCACCGGCATCGGGACCGCCCTGTTCCTGCACGGCCAGCTCGTGCCGAACACCGAGCTGGGACATCTGGAGATCCACGGCCACGACGCGGAGACTCGGGCGTCCGAGGCCGTCCGGGAACGCGAGGACCTCTCCTGGGAGAAGTGGGCCAAGCGGGTCAACCGCTACCTGAGCACCCTCGAGGCCCTGCTGTGGCCGGATCTGATCATCGTCGGCGGCGGCGCCAGCCGAAAGGCGGAGAAGTTCTTCGACCATCTCGAACTGCGGACTAAGGTGGTGCCCGCCCAGCTCCAGAACGAGGCCGGCATCGTCGGGGCGGCGCTGTACGCCGGCGGTGACCAGACCCGTGCCCGGCCCGCTCCACGCCCGGCCCGCCGGCGCGGGCCGGCGACCCGGCCCCCCGGCGGTCGCCGTCCCTGAGCGCTGCCGCTGAACTCCGTCCCCGAGCGCCGTCGCTCCGTCCCTGAGCGCCGCCACCGGCCCCGGCCCGGCTCCCGGCCGGTGGGCGTGATCACGCCGCCCGGCCGGGTGGGCACCGGGGCGGTGATACGTCACACCCGGGCCCGGGACGGGCCCCCGACGTGTTCAGAACCGTCAGCGGGGGTCAGACTGTGCGTGTCGCCCGCCGCAATGCGACCGTCCGGCGCCATCGATGGCAGGCTGTCACCTACCGGGACGCATGGCGGCGAGGCGGTTTCGCGCGCACTCGTGCGCCGGTGCGCCCTGGGGGTGTCCGACAGGGCACCCCGCACGCTCGGCTGCCGTGCGGGCGCCCGGCACGGTGTCCGTGCCGCGCCGGCCGCACGTCAGGAGATCGACGGGAGGAGAAGGCGCCATGCGCGAGCTGCGGGCGGTCGCACTCAGCGAGGACGGCGGTTATCTCGTGCTCGCCGACGCCGCCGGGCGCTCGGACGCGGAACAGTTCCGTGTCGCGGTGGACGATCGGCTGCGCGCGGCGTTGCGCGGAGCCCGACGTAGTGAAGTACGCGCGGAAAGCGCGCTGACCCCCCGTGAGATCCAGGCCCGACTCCGGGCCGGCGAGACCGCCGCCGACGTCGCCCGGGCCGCGGGCATCCCGGTGGAGCGGGTCGAGCGCTACGAGGGGCCGGTGCTGGCCGAGCGCGCCCGGGTGGTCCAGGAGGCGCGCGCCGCGCTGCTGCCCAAGGACCCCGGCGGGGTGCCCGGCCGTCCGCTCGGCGAGGTGGTCGACGCGCGACTGCTCAGCGTTCAGGACAATCCGGACACCGCCCAGTGGGACGCCTGGCGCCGGGTGGACGGGATCTGGCTGGTCCAGCTCACCTCGGACAGCAGATGCGCCCGCTGGACGTGGGACCCGGTGGTGCGCCGGGTGCGCCCGCACGACGACGCCGCCCGGGCGCTGGTCGCCCCCGAATCCGCGGAGCCGCCGGCGCCGCAGCCGGCGCAGCCACCCGTGCGCGCCGCCGGGCCGGCCCTGACCCTGGTGCACGACCAGGGCGCGGCGGCCTACCCGACGCAGTCCACGGCCGGTGGTCCCGGCCAGCAGCTTTCCGGGGCGCAGCCCGCGACGGCTCCCCCGACTACCTTCCCCGCTCCGGCGGCTGTCAACGGGACGGGCTACCTCCCGGGCGCGGCGCCGGGCTACGGGCCGTCACCGGCCCAGGTGCCCGCGGGCACCTCCCCGGACCACCGCCCGGCCGAGCGGGCCGGCGACGGCGACGACTACGCCCCGGACCACCCCGCTCCCGGCTACGGAGCGCCCGACTACGCGGCCCCCGGTCAGGGGGCGGCCGGCCGCGAAGGCCCCGCAGGCGCCGCCCAGGACAGCTCCGCCCGGGACATCACCGGCCAGGACGGCGCGACGCGGGCGGACGGCACGGACCAGGCCGGCCGGGACGAACCCCAGGGCCCGGTGTCCGCCCCGGCCCAGTCCTCCTCCGCGAGCCGTACGGCCGGCGCCGCGCGCCGCAGCATGCCCGGCGCGTGGCCGGCGGCCCAGGGTGGGGCCCCGGGCCTCTCCGGGCGGCACGGTGGCACTGGCGGCCGGCGCGCGGCCACCGCGCCGAGCCGGTTCGGTTCCCGGGAACGCGCCGTCCCGCCGGCCGCACCGGCGGACGAGCCGAGGTCCCTGCCGCGCCCGGGAGCCGAGTACCCCGAGGAGACCACCGCCGTCGACGCTGGGCCGGCCAACGAGCCGCGGTTCACCCACGCCGGCCCGGCCAGCCCGGAGCTCACCCAGGCGGACCTGGTCGCGGCGGCCGAGGCGGCCTTCGCCCCGGAGTCGGCCGCGGCCGACATCCCGAGTGCCGACATCCCGGGTGAGGCCGCTCGCACCGCCGGCCTCGACGAGCACGACGAGGACGAGGACGAGTTCGACGAGGACGGCGACGGCGACCGGCCGGTGCGCGGGACCGCGCCCGCCGGGACCGGTCGGTCCCCGGCTCCCGCACCGGCGGGCCGGCCGGAGCTCCGGCCGGCCGCGATCGTTCCGCCCGCCGCGGAGCAGGCACAGGAGCCCGCCACGCCGGTGGAGCGGGAGCCGCGCCGTCCCGCCGCCGCTGCCGCCCGCCGGCCAGCTGTCGCGCGCACCACGGGCGGCGCCCGTTCACTCGGAGCGCTCGCGGCGGCCGCGGAGGACCTGGACGGCCGCGCGGCGGCCTCGGCGGCTCCGGCCGTCGGCGGCCGGGGCGCCGGGGCACCGGGGCGCGGTGGGGCACCGCGCCGACCGGCGGCGGTCCGGGCCACACCGGCCCGGGCCGAGGACGGGCCGGCGGACCGCCCCGCGCGCTCCGGCCCCGCCGCGGCGGAGCAGCCCGCCCAGCCGGCCACCGCGGCCGACAGCGAGCTCGAGAGCACGGCGCGGGCAACGGCCGCCACGGCCGACGACAGCGCCGCCGAAGCCTCCGCGGAGGCCGCGGCCGACGCGACCGCCGAGGCCGCCACGGAGGCGGCCCAGCAGGCCACACGGACCGCTCAGCAGGCCGCCGCGGGCAACCGCGGACGGCAGCCGGCGGCAGGTCGTGGCGGCGAACGTCCCGCAGGCGGTCGACGTGGACGCAAGTCGGTGCCAGCATGGGACGACATCGTGTTCGGCGCCCGCCGGCCCTAGGAGGGGGTCGAACCCGAGATTCGTCACCGGTCCGCCACGAGGAGGCACCGGGGGCGGAGGCCGCTCTGGATGCAACGACGCCGAGAGAGCCGGCTGTGAGTAAACCGTCACATGGCCAGGCGGAACGTCTGGCCGCTCAACACAGTTGGAGAAGGTGTGACAGGGACTACCACGATGCCGACGCTGACCAACCTCGACCGTTGCGACAGGTGTGGCGCCCAGGCCTACGTCCGGGTCGTACTGCCTGGAGGCGGAGATCTGCTCTTCTGCCGCCATCACGCGAAGTCTCACGACTCCAAGCTCCGCTCGGTCGCAGTCGAGTACCACGACGAGACCGACAAGCTGAGCGTCTCCTGACACGACTGACTCCCGAGGGCATGCCATGATCACATGGCATGCCCTCGACTCGTCACCGGCCCGGTGCCGTGGCCACCGGGCCGGTACGACGAGCATCGTCCGGCGAAAGGACACCCTCACCGGAACCGCGGGCCGATAGTCATACGGTGGGGCGCGTGTCCACCACGGGGAACGACGCGGTGCCGGCCATGGCCCCCCCAGCGGGTGGACCTGGTCCGACCCGCCCCGGCCCGCGCTACCCGACCCGACGGGCGCTACTGGCGCTGCGCGGGTTAGGGGCATGTCTCGGTCCCGGGGGGCACGATCGCGGCGCGACGGTGCGTGATCTCGCCCGACGGCTGCTGCGACCGAGGTCATGGGTCCCCTGGGGAGCCCTGCGCCTGGCGCGGACGACCGTCGCGAACGCCTGGCGACACCGTGTTCTGGGTCTCGCCGCCGAAGCCGGTTTCTGGCAGCTGCTGTCGATGCCCCCGCTGCTCCTGGCGCTGCTGGGCACGATCGGCTACATCGGGGACCTCCTGGGCGGTGACGCCCTCGACAACGTCCGCCAGAGCATCCTGGACGGCGCCGACAACCTGCTGACGGCGTCGGTGGTCGACGACACCGTCCGGCCGACGATCGACGAGATCCTCTCCCGCGGCCGCCCGGACGTCATCTCCATCGGCTTCGTGCTGTCGCTGTGGACCGGGTCCACGGCGATGGCGACGTTCGTGAACACCATCACGATCGCCTACGGGCAGCGGGAGCTCCGCTCGGCGGTCCGCAGCCGGCTGCTCGCCCTCGGGCTGTTCCTGGCCCAGGTGGCGACGGGCGTCCTGCTGCTGCCCGCGCTCGTCCTCGGGCCCGGCCTGCTTTCGGACCTGCTCAACTCCGGCCGACATCCGGTGGTCGACGACCTGCTCAAGGTTCTCTTCTGGCCGGTGGTCGGGGTGGTGTCGCTGGCGATGCTGACGACGCTCTACCACCTGGCACTGCCCGTGCGGCGGTCCTGGCGCCGGGCGCTGCCCGGCGCCGCGCTCGCCCTCTTCCTGTGGCTCGTGGGGAGCTACCTGCTCCGGATGTACCTGGAGCTGGTCTTCAGCAACGAGCTGGTCTACGGCTCGCTCGGCGCGCCCGTCGCCGCGCTGCTGTTCTTCTACATCACGGCGCTGGCCGTGCTGCTCGGCGCCGAGCTGAACGCGGCGATCGACGAGCGCCCGCCACGCCGACGCCGCGGCCCGCGGCACGCCAGGGCCCGGCCGGGCGGGCCGGACCAGGCTCCCCCGCCGTAGCAGCCGCTGTAGCAGCCCCTCGTAGGAGCCGGCTCCCCACCCGCGGGGAGCCGGCTCCTACGCGTCAGTAGGTGCAGCCCACCCCGCCGGACGGCGCGGGGGCGGCCTGGGCCAGGCGCACCGCGCCACCCGCGGACCGCCCGCCGGTGGCGGCGAGGTTCGCGGTGACCACCGAACCGTGGCCGGCGCCGGACGCCGGCACGGCGGCGCCGCGGGCGGGAGGCCCGGCGGCCTGCGGCGGGGAGCCGCCGATCCCGGCGAGCAGCGTCGTCAGCTCGTCGGTCTTCGCCAGGAGCACGGACTGCCCGCCAGCCTGGGACGGCGTCGCCGGGACGGTGGCGAAGGTGACCCCGCCGGTGCTGATGCCCTGCATCCTGACGGCGAGCAGGCGCAGATCGGTGAGCGAGGTGTGCTCGTCGAGGGTCAGCGCGGAGGTGGCCGCGTCCACGACGTCGAGCAGCTTGCGCGGGTTGAGCAGGGTCCCGGTGGAGGCGACCTCGCGGAAGACCGCGCCGAGGAACTGCTGCTGGCGGTGGATCCGGTCGAGGTCGCTGCCGGGCAGGCCGTACCGCTGTCGGACGAAGGCCAGCGCCTGCTCGCCGGTGAGCGTGTTGTCGCCGACCTGGCCGTGCCAGCCGGAGTACCGGTCGTTGAGGTTGTCGAAGCCCTGCGCCTTGAGCTCGGGGGTCAGCTCGTTCACGCAGACGGTGACGCCGCCGAGGGCGTCCGTCATCGCCTGGAAGCCCAGGAAGTCGATCTCGAGGTAGTGGTCGATCCGGATGTTGGTGAGCGTCTCGATCGTCCGGACCAGTAGGGACGGCCCGCCGTAGGCGAACGCCGCGTTGAGCTTGGACTTCTGCGCGTCGTGCTGGGTGCCGTCGGAGTCGGTGTAGCCCGGGATCTGTACCCACAGGTCACGGGGGAAGGACACCAGGGTCGTCGAGCCGTCGGAGTCGAGGTGGGCGAGGATCGTGGTGTCCGAGCGCTGTCCCTCGGCCTGGCCGAACTCGCCCTCGGTGCCCGCGCGGGTGTCCGAGCCGACCAGCAGGATGTTCTGGGTGCCCCCGCCGGCGGCGGAGGGCCGGGCGGCGGAGTCGGAGAACGTGAGCTCGATGTGGTTGACCTTGCCGTCGTAGTGGCGCAGCACGGCCCAGCCGCTGGTGGCGACGACCAGGACGGCCACCGAGACGATGGCGGCCACCAGGGTCACCGTCCGGCGTACGCCGCTCACCGGGCGGCGGGGCTCCTCGGCGGGCAGGTCCTCGCCCGGTGTGTCGTACGGCCCGCGCGGGCCGCCGTACCCGGGCGCCGGGCCGCCCGGCGCGCGGTACCCGCCGGGCCCGCCGTTCGGGCCGGGGCGGGACCGCCCGCCTTCCGCGCCGCCCGGCGGGGGCAGCCGGCGGGTGGGCGGGATCGGCGCCGGAGCCGCCCGGGGCTCGTGGCGCGGCCATGCCCCGGCCGGCCAGTTCTCCTCGCCGGACGCCGGACGGCCCCGCGCCGGACGGCCCGCCGGCGGGCGCCCCTGCGCCTGGCGGTCGCGGCTGTCCCGCGCCGGGCGCTCCTGCGGCGGGCGGCCCTGCGGCGGGCGGCCGGGAACCGGTGGGCGGCCCTGGCCCTGACCTGGGTACCCGGGGCGGCCGGATCCCGCGCCGGGCGGTGGACGGCGGCGGTCGCGCGGGTCCCGGCCGTCCGGATCGCCACTGTTCGGAGGCCAGGTCATGGCCACGTTCCCCTCGCTCACCCGCCGGGTACGAGGATCATCGTTCCCGACGGTCCCGACAGGTTCACGCCGCAGACCGCCTGCCCGCCGCGCCACCGGCCGCCGCGAGGCGGCAGCGAGGGCGGTGGTCGGGATCTCGTCCGACGCTCACACCGGGTTGGCCGGTGCTGTACCGCTCGGTACCCATCGGACCGCCGCGGCCGGCCCCCGGGCGCCGCCTGGGCGAACCCGCGGACCTCCACGTCGGCCCATCACTGTTCTACCGGTGTTCCGCCGGCTTGCTCCGTTGTACCGGTATCTCTGCCGACATCCAGTGGTGTCGTCTGTAGTCCGGCAGTCCGGTCGGTGCCGGCACCGCTTGTTTCGAGCCGTCCACGCCGCCGGAAACCGGGCTGCCCGTTCTGCCCCAGCCTCGCACGCTCCGGCGGGACGCGGTAGCTACGGCCAACCAGCCGGCCACGCCGGTCGGGTGGATGGGTAGCCGCGCACGGGCCGGGTCAGCCGGCGGCGGGGCCCGCGAACTCCGTCCGTGCCGTGGCGTCCTCCGTGTCGAGCGCGGCCGCGGCCGGGTGTTCAGACGGGTCCGGATTCCGGTGTCACCACCCGCGAACGCGAACGCGACAAAGGGGGCGATGGAGTGACGGCCGTTTCCGATCCGTGGCGTCCCGTGGCTCGGTGACCTCCGTGACACAGTGGCGTCCGTGGCGCAGTGGCATCTGTGGCGCAGTGGCGCCGGTCGCGGGATAGACCGCCCGGTCCCCGCCAGCAGGCGGACCGAAGAGTCGAACAGAACAATATCAAGATGAGTTCCGGGGGCGGACCACGATCGGAACACCCGGTTTGACGGGCTCCTCACCCGGGTGTCCGGTGATCGACATCAGGTCCGCGGCCGCCGGCCCGCCAGAGTCGTATGCCGACCGCTCCCCGCACGGACCCGTTTGCCCGAAGCCGGAGATGCTGACGTATATGAGGCGGGGATTGCGCGCCGTGAGCACATCGACGACGCGGTCCGGCCGATCCATCACCCCGCGAGGCGGAAGTTCTCGACCAGAACATCGACCCGGTCGACGATCCGCAACAGAAAGTCACGGTCCGTCGTCTCCCCGAGATCCGGGACGACGGATTGCTCGCCATGGTTGACCCGCGCGAAGTACAGCGACCGACCGTCCATGAACGGACCGTGGGTACGGGGGTCGTCCGCGCCACCGGGTCGTTCGGCCTTGATGACCCGGGGACCGGAGATCGGCACACATCATCGTCGCGAACGGGCCGGCCAAAATTCGGATCAGATCGACGATGAGAAGACCTGCCATCCGGCCGGTCGTGGTCGCCACGGCGAACGGCGCTACCCGACCACCGCGGAAGCGGCCTACCGTTAGCGGCATGAGTGCCCAGTCCCACCAAACACCAGCTTCACGCCCGGTCGCGGAGCGATCCCCCGACGGTACGGCCGACGACGTCGCACACCGGACGACTCCCGCTTCGGACGGCGCGGAAGTGGAACGCGTCGCATCTTCGCCGGACACCGGCACACCGGGGCTCCAGGAGGCCACCGCGGCACCACCAGGGAAATCGATCCAGCCGGACGCGGAATCCTCGGAACCGACCATCGGGACAACCCGGGCACAGGAGCCGGCGGGGGTAACCATCACACCGGGGGCTCCCCCCACCACCACGGACCGTCCGACGACGGAGGAACAAGCTGCGGACGAACTGGGCAGGACCGGACAGGCTAAGCACGACGAGGAACCACACGCGGCCTTCAGGCGTTTCATGGCGAGCGGCTGGGCCCCGGTGGATGACACCGTCGCGGTGCGTGACGACTGTGCCCCCTACACCACGAAACGGCGCTCGCTTCTGGCCACCCGATTCCCCACCGAAGCGCTTGTCATACCGAGCGGCGGGCTACACGTCCGGGCGAACGACACTGATTACCCGTTCCGCCCCGGCAGTGACTTCTTCTGGCTCACCGGATGTCACGAACCGGACGCCGTCCTGATCCTGCATCCCACCGCCGCCGGCGACCATGACGCCGTGCTCTATCTCGCTGACCGATCCGACCGATCGAGTTCCGCGTTCTACACGGACCGCCGTTACGGCGAACTGTGGGTGGGCCCCCGGCCCGGTGTCCGGGAGACGACCACGGCTCTCGACATCGAATGCCGGCCGCTACCGGAACTCCCCGAAGCCCTGGCCCGTCTCGCGCCCGCCAGGACCCGTGTCGTACGCGGGCTGGACGCCCGGGTGGACCGCGCGGTGAGCCGGTGGTCGCCGACCGGCTCGTCCGCCGACCGGGACGCCGCGCTGGCCGAGACCCTCTCCGAGCTCCGGCTGGTCAAGGACGACTTCGAGATCGCCCGGCTGGACGAGGCGGTCGCGGCCACCGCGCTCGGTTTCACCGAGTGCGTGGGCGAGCTCGGCCGCGCGGCCACGCTGCCCAACGGGGAGCGCTGGCTGGAGGGAACCTTCTGGCGACGGGCCCGCGTCGACGGCAACGACGTCGGATACGGCTCCATCGTGGCCTGCGGCCCGCACGCGACGACCCTGCACTGGGTCCGCGACGACGGCCCGGTACGGCCCGGTGACCTGGCACTTCTCGACATGGGAGTCGAGGGTCGCTCGCTGTACACCGCCGATGTGACGCGGACGCTGCCGGTGAGCGGACGCTTCAGCCCGCTGCAACGCCAGGTCCACGAGGTCGTCTACCGGGCTCAGCAGGCCGGGATAGACGCGGTCCGTCCCGGCGCCGCGTTCCTGGATCCGCACCGGGCCGCGATGCGCGTGATCGCGCAGGCACTGCACGACTGGGGATTGCTGCCGTCCACGGTCGACGAGTCGCTCAGCGAGGATCCGAAAGCGCCCGGGGCCGGTCTGCACCGGCGCTACACACTGCACTCCACGTCGCACATGCTCGGGCTGGACGTGCACGACTGCGCGCAGGCGCGCGACGAGACCTACCGCGACGCCGCGCTGGAGGCCGGGATGGTAC
Source organism: Parafrankia discariae (assembly GCF_000373365.1). Taxonomy (NCBI): domain Bacteria; kingdom Bacillati; phylum Actinomycetota; class Actinomycetes; order Frankiales; family Frankiaceae; genus Parafrankia; species Parafrankia discariae. The sequence goes on along the minus strand of NZ_KB891241.1, from coordinate 217,010 downwards.
TGACGGTCGAACCGGGGCTGTACTTCCAGCCGGACGACCTCACTGTTCCACCGGAGCTGCGCGGGATCGGCGTCCGGATAGAGGACGACATCCTGGTCACGCCAGGCGGAAGTCGTAACATGTCAGCCGCGCTCGCGCGCTCGGCCGACGATGTCGAAAAGTGGATGGCCGGCGAGGCCGCCAGGCACTGAAACCACGCGGGATCCAGCCGGCCGGCCGCCCATTTGACTGCCCCGAGCGTAGTACGGTCGTCGGCCGGCAATCGGCGATCCGTGGTCCGGTTCCTGCCCATCGGCCGATCGATGGGCAGGAACCGGGACGCGATAAGATGATCACGTCTTCTTCGGCCGCCGGCCCGAGGAGGCCCACCGACTATCACGGTGGTACTCGGGTAGTACCAGGGTCAACCGCTCGGCGCGTCGACCCGGAAAGCAGTCGGGACCCGACTCAGTGAGCCTTGTCGTACGCCTCTACGATGTTCGACGCGATACGACCCCGGTCACTCACCGTGTAGCCGTTGCTGCGCGCCCACTCGCGAATGTCGGCGGTGCGGTCGGTTCCACCGGTACGCCGCGAAGCGGCCCGCGCGCCGCGACGGCCACTGGCCGCCCGGCCACCGGAACGGCGGGCAGCGGTGACGAACGGCGCCAACGACTCCCGCAACTTGGTGGCGTTCTTCTCCGACAGGTCGATCTCATACTGCGCGCCGTCCAGTCCGAACCGGACCGTCTCGTCGGCCTCTTCTCCGCTGAGATCGTCAATCAACGAGACGATGGTCTTCTGAGCCATGCCACTCTCCTTCAGGTCAGCGGACCGCAGAAACTTACGGGTCTAGTATTACCACGAGAAGACGGTGAACTGTCACGCCTGGTTCGTCGGACGCGCGAGGCAACCGTGACGATGGCGCAAGTCGGTGGGCTCGTGGTGGGGTGTCGACCGCACCCAAAGGAGCGGATCGACATCGACATGATAGAAGGATGATCATGTTCTTCGAATCACACCTTCCGGTTCGAAACGTCGACCCACGAACGCCTCCACCGCGCCGCCCGCCAACCCGACGGCGGCCCACCTCGGGGCGCAGACGCCGGTACGCGGACGAGCGGCGACCTTCGTACCCCTGGCGGACCGTTCGATTGGCAGCCAAACGAGGAGCCGTGCCGGCTCGACTTTGGCCGTGCTCCGGCACCGGGAACCCACCGCCGTGTTTGGCAAAGCCGACCCCGGACGCCTGGTGAGTACGCCGGATTCCGCCCCTGACGCTATGCACCCGACCGGAGCGGACTACCGGCTCACCTGGGTGGTGGACGCGGCGAACGTGATTGGCGCACGACCGGACGGGTGGTGGCGGGACCGCGCGGCCGCGGCCGACCGACTACACAGGGACATTCTCACCTTGCTCGCCCGGACCGTTGGACACCGTGATCGGGCCGATGGGCCGGCACGCGTCCTTCTTGTTCTGGAGGGGGCCGCCCGAGCCGGTGTACCGGCCGGCCCGAGCACACCGAAGTTCGTACCCCCCGCGGTCGGTACGGGCGGTATATCCACCGGGCGGCCGGAAGACCCGGCTCCGCCCATGCCACCGGAACTGAAGAGCCCGTTACCCGGAATGGCCGGCGAACCCCCATGGCTCGTGGTGATCCATGCTCCCGCCGATGGGGACGACGCCATCGTGGATGCCGTACGAGCCACGGCCGGACCAGCTCTGGTTGTCACATCGGATCGGGCGCTGGGGGATCGTGTTCGAGCCCTGGGCGCGCGGGTTGCCGGCTCCCGGTGGCTTCGGGATCGCCTCGACGCGGCCACCACACCGAATCACGAAAAATAACTATGTCAGGAATCACACCTATCTGAGCAGGAAGTCCGGCCCGGCGAGCGGGCACTCCGCACGGATGGTGTCCGCCCCGTACCGCGTGCCGGAACTTCCCCGGTCAGAACTCCCGACCAGCCCGGAACTCCCGACCAGCCCGGAACTCCCCCCGGACGCCGGCCGGAACACCTGGCAGAGCTGTGTCGCCCAGGAGACACGCTCCCCGGCCGGGGAGTCCCGTAGGAGATACGCCGCCGACCAGGGGACCCCCCGGAGATACGCCCACGAACGACGCGCCCCTCGGGAGTTGAACCCAACGGGCCGCCGGGTCCCCCGGTGAACGGGGCCGACCAGTCGCCGGCGGGGCCGCCCGACCGGCCCCGGCGGAGCCACCCGGACCCGCCCGCGGGGAGCGAACTCAGCCGGAACGGAAGCAGCCCGATCGGGGGTACCGGCGGGGAACAACCTCGGAAAGCGGCCGTAAGGCCCGTAGAGACACGCTGAGGGCCACTATCGGCCCGCTGGAGACAGGCCCCCCCGCGCAGCCGACCCGGAACGACGCGGGCACGGGTGCCGCTGAACAGCGCCGGCGTGGGTGTCCTCAACGGCGCGGGCATGGATGTCTCTCAGCCACGGGGCGCGCGGGTCTCCTCCGGCCGGGCGCGGCGGACCCGGCCGGCCTCGCCCGGCCGGTGCGGCCTGGGACGGATCAGCAGGCGGAACGGGCGGAACGAAGTCCGGCACGGAGGTGTCCCGCCGTACTCCCGCTCTCGCGCCTCGGCTGTCGGTGGTGCCGGAACGGGCTCAGGCCGGCGCCGGAGCCGGCGGTCGCGGCCGGGGCGCCGGGGCCGCCAGGCGGGCGGCGTAGCGGCCGGCCGCGGACGTTATCTCCAGCGGAATCCCGAAACAGGCCGAGAGCCGGTCGGAGAGCATGACCTCCTCGACCGGTCCGGCGGCGAGAACCTGGCCGCGGCGCAGGAGCAGCGCGTGCGTCACGCCGACCGGGATCTCCTCGACGTGATGGCTGACCAGCACGGTGACCGGGGCGACCGGATCGGCGGCGAACCGGGTCAGCAGCCGCAGCAGGGCCTCCCGCGCGCCCAGGTCCAGCCCGCCGGCCGGCTCGTCCAGCAGCAGGAGCTCGGGGTCGGTCATCAGCGCCCGGGCGATCTGGACCCGCTTGCGCTCCCCCTCGGAAAGGGTGCCGAAGGTGCGCTCGACCAGGCCCCGGCAGCCGAACTGACCGAGCAGGTCGGCGGCACGGCGAAGGTCGACGTCGTCGTACGCCTCGTCGGCCCGACCGAGCACGGACCAGCCCGCGGTGACGACGGCGTCGAGGACCCGTTCGTCGGGCGGCGGCGCGTCGGTGAGGACCGGGCTGACGACTCCGATCCGGTAACGCAGATCGTGCAGGTTCACCCGGCCCAGGCGCGCGCCGAGAAGGTCGACCGCGCCGGAGGTGGGGAACAGCCGGGAGGAGGCGATCTGCAGCAGCGTGGTCTTGCCCGCGCCGTTCGGCCCGAGCACCACCCAGCGCTCGCCCTGATTCACCACCCAGCTCACGTCCCGCAACAGGTCAACCCCGTCGCGCCTGACCGTGACCTTGTCGAGGCGCAGCACCGCGTCCGGCATGGCGCTCACGTTACGCGAGGCGCCGCCCCGGCAGACGGCGGGTGGACGTGCCCGTGCGCACGCACCACGGTGCCCCCACCGGATCCCACCTGCCGGGCACGGATCCGTCGCCCGTTGGGCGGAGATCCCTCCAGGCACCCGGCCGGCACGAAGCCGGACCCGCCCGAGCGCCCGGACCCCGCTGGACGTCAGACCCGGCTGGACGTCAGACCCGGCTCGGGTCGATCTCCGCCCACACCAGCTTGCCGTCGCCGACGGGCCGCACGCCCCAGCGCAGCGCCAGCCGGCCGACCAGGTCGAGCCCGCGGCCCGTCTCGTCGTCGGGACCGGCCCGCCGGCGGCGGGGCATCCGGCCGCCGGCGTCCCCGACCTCGACCAGGATGCGCCGGACGCCGCCACCCACCGCACCGACACCCACCGCACCGGCGGCCGCCAGCCGCCGGACCCGGACCGACAGCGGGGCCCGCCCGTGCAGCAGCGCGTTGCCGACGAGCTCGGAGAGCACGAGCACGACGGTGTCGATCACCGGCGGCTCGATCAGGGCGTTCTCCAACGCCACCCGGACCTGGGCGCGGACCTGGCTGAGCCCCACCGAGGGATCGGCGGAGACGTCCAGCGGCTCGGCCAGCGGGTCCGGCACGGGCAGCCGGGCGAGCAGCAGCGCGACGTCGTCGCCGGGCGGCGGGCCGCCCACGCCCACCCGGGCCGCGCAGGCGGCCCGGGCCAGGTCGTCGAGCCGGCCGTCCCACTCCTCGGCCGGACGGGCCAGGACGGCGGCCAGGTTCGAGACCCCGGCGTCGATGTCCAGGTCGCGCCCGCGCACGAGGCCGTCGGTGAACAGGGCCAGCAGCGACCCGGGCCCGAGCGCGACGGTGTACTCGGTCATCGCGTCGCAGGCCAGGCCGAGCGGGGTCGCGGCCGCCATGTAGAGGCGGGAGACGAGGCCGTCCGGGGCGACCACCAGGGGCGGCGGGTGCCCGGCGCTGGCCAGGGTCAGCTGCCCGGTGTCGGTCTCCACGACGGCGTAGATGCAGGTGGCGATCAGATCCTCGGCCAGGTCGGCGACCAGCCCGTCGAGCTGGATGAGGACCTCCGCCGGTGGCAGGTCCAGCCGGGCGCAGGTACGCGCGGCGCTGCGCAGCTGCCCCATGAGCGCGGCGGCACGCACGCCGCGCCCCATCACGTCGCCGATGACCAGCGCGACCCGACCGGCGCCGAGGTCGATGACGTCGAACCAGTCGCCGCCGACCTGGTCGTCCTCGCCCGCGGGCAGGTACCGGGTGGCCAGGTCGAGTCCGGCCGGGGCCGGCGTGCGCGGCAGCAGTGCCCGCTGCAGCGCCAGCGCGTCGCCACCGTCGCGCCCACCGGCCTCGGCGCGTTCCAGGGCGGGCGCCGTACGGGCCGCGACCTCGGTCAGGAAGGGCAGGTCGTCCGCGGTGAACGCGGGGCGCTCACCGGCGGCGATGACGGTCAGCACGCCGGCCGGGCGGCCCCGGAAGGTGATCGGCACCGCCGCGGCGCTGTGTCCTTCGACCCCCCGCACCCAGCGGGCCAGTTCGGGGGTCAGCGCGCCGTCCAGGAAGCCGTCCAGGAAGGGGAGGTCGGTGCGGGCGGGCAGGAGCACGGGATCGGCGCCCGCGGCGACCTCGGCGAGCGGGCCCGCCCCGGGCAGGACGAGCGCGGGCGCACCGGGCGGCGCCGCGGCGGTGAGCCCGTCGCGGGCCGCGAACACCGCCGGACGCGCGCCGGGCAACGCGAGCGCCGTGGGCGACGCGGGCCGCCCGGACGCCCCGGACGCCGCTGAAGTCTCGGCCTCGTCGGCGGGCGGCAGCAGGTGGATGACACAGACGTCGGCGATCTCCCCGGCGACCGCCGTGGCCAGCGCCACCAGGGCTCGCTCCGGGCTGGTGGCCGAGGCCACCGCCTCGCCCGCGCGGGCGAGCTGCTCCAGCCGCCGCCGCGCGGCACCCGCCGCCGACTGCTGGACGTCCGCCGCCGCCAGCGCCGCCGTCAGCTCGGCCTCGGCCTCGTCGCGGTCCCGCCGGCTGCGCGCGGTGTCGGCGGCCAGCCGCTCGAACAGGGTCGCGCGTTCCAGGGCCTGCGCGCACTGCTCGGCCATCGCCATCAGGAATGCCTGATCGTCGGGGTCGAACTCACGCGGCGACGGGAATCCGAGGTGGAGCACGCCGAAGGGCACGTCGGTGGTCGCGAGCGGCAGCAGCGCCCAGGCGTGCTCCGGCCCCGGCTCGACCGCGCCGAGCAGGTCCGCGACGGGCCAGCGCCCGCTGAGCTCGTCGCGGCTGCGCAGGAACAGCGCCCGCCGGCCGCGGATGACCTCGGCGAGCGGGTGGATGGCGCCGAGGCCGACCTCCGACCAGCGTTCGGCGTACTGGGCCGAGGTGCCGACCAGGGAGCGGAACCGGAGCCGGTCGTCGCTCTCGTCGATCAGCGCCACGCCGCGGCCCACGGCGCGCGCGGCCCGCCCGCCGCTGTCGAGCACCACCGCGACGACGTCGTCGACGGTCACCGCCCGCCCGAGGGCCGAGGTCAGCCGCCATGACTGCTCGCGGCGCCAGGTGGCCTCGTCAGCCGGGTCGCCCTGCGCGGCCCGCGGCTCGCGGACGGAGCGAGCGTCGGTGACGTCGGCCAGCACGCCGATCCACTCGACCTGCGGCCCGTCCACCACGGGCACCAACCGGGCCGTGATCGTCCGGTGCGCGCCGGTGACGTCCGGGACGCCGAACTCGGTGTCGAACGGCTCGCGGCGCTCGATCGCGCCGTGCCAGGCGCGGGCGACCCGCTCGCGGTCGTCCGGCCCGATCGCGTCGAGCCAGCCGAAACCGGCGGCCTGCGCGCCGCTCTGGCCGGTGGCCGCCCGCCAGCGGGGCAGGTCGGTGTCGAGCGCGCCGTCCCCGCCGGCGTGGAAGACGTCCGCCGCGGTGGCCTCGCCCAGCGCCCGCTCCCGGGCGACGGCGCGGGTGTGGTCCCGCTCGGCGGTCTTCGCGCGGGTCGCGTCGAGGGCGACGAGGACCGCGCCCGCGCGGGCACCGAGCCGGTCGGTGGCCGGATACCAGCTCGCCGACCAGGTCTGGTTCGGGCCGGCACCGCCGGTGGCGACCCCGATCTCGAGGTCGGTCACCGCCTCGCCGGTGCGCAGGACGCGGGACAGCAGGCCGTCCATCTCCTGGCCGATCTCCCCGAGGAGCTCGGCCATCGTGCGGCCCAGGTGCTCGGCGGCCGGGCGGCCGTTGAGCCGCGCGAGGACGTCGTTCACCCGGAGGTAACGGCCGGCGGCGTCGTACAGGGCGAGCCCGACGGGGGCCTGGTCGAACAGGGCCTCCCGCAGCGCCGCCCCGGCGGCGTCCGCGTCCTCCGGCGCCCCGCCACCGCCCGGGTGGGACGACCCGACCGGAACCGGCCCGTCGGGGCCCGCCCCACTGGCACCGGCAGCACCCGCACCACCGGCGCCACCCGCATCACCGGCGCCACCCGGGCCCGGACCGGCCCCGGAATCGGGTTCGAGGGGCGGGACTCCCCAGGGCGTACCGAAGTCAGACGACGCCGGCCCGTGCGGCGGCCGCCCGGGTGGGAAGCCGGGCGTGACCGCGAAACCCGGCCCGAGGTCGCCGGGGAAACCGCGCTCGCCGTCGGACGACGCGGACGCCATGGACCCGGGCTGCCCCGGCCCGCCGGATTCCTGCCCGGTAGCGGCCTGCCCTCCGGGGAAGGGCACCGGCGGCGGGAACTCGGACGACGGGAACTCGGACGACGGCGGGGCGGCCACGGTCGGCGGCGGGGCCGGCGCGGTGGACTCCCCCGGCGGGGGCACCGGCGGCGGGGTGTTCCCGCCCGCGGGCGGGGCCACCGCCGGCGGCGGCCCCGGGATCAGTCCGGCGAGCGGCACGATGTCCGGCGGTGCCCCGACGGGGGCGCCCGCGTCGGAGGACTGCCCGCCTCCCCCGGGCCCGGGGGACGGTGGCTCAGCCGGCGGCGGCCCCCCGGGCGGCGGGAAGCCTGGCGGCGGCAGGCCGACCGAGGACATCGGCGGCGGCGCGTCGTCGCCTCCCACGAGCGGCTCCCATCCGGAGGGCGTCCCCCGCGGGCCGGTGGGCATCGCCCCGCCGGTGACGTCGGTGTACGAGGGCCAGCCGACCGGCCCGCCGGCCCAGCCGCTGTTCCCACCCGCCCACTCGGAACCGGGAGCACCGAGCCCGCCCAGGCCGCCCAGCGCGCCCGGACCGGCCAGACCGTCGAGACCGCCGGAACCGTTGTGACCGTTGAGACCGCCGGGACCGGTCGGGTCCGGACCACCGGCTCCGGCCGGCCCGTCGCCGGTGGCTTCGTGGGCCTGCGCCTCTGGGCCGGCGGACGGCCGGCCGGCGGGCTGCGCGGAGTACGGCGTGGTCATGGCAGACGATTGTGGACGGTGGGGACACGTTGTGCCGAACCGGCCCGGGGCTCCGGCCCGGCCGGCAGGTCCACGACGGGGCGCCAGAACCTGCGCGGACCGGCGTCCGCGCGCGGGGTCGGCGGTGCCAGGACGATGTCCGTGGACAGCACGCTTACCCCGTCCACCGAGACGATCACGGGTTCGAGTGTGAGGTGCTTCACCCCGCCGATGTCGTCCACGAGGCGGGCCAGTCGCAGGAGCAGATCCTCGAGCGCGGCCACGTCCACCGGCGCGGCGCCGCGGTAGCCGAACAGCAGCGGCGCCGCGCGCACCGAGCGGACGAGGCGGGCGGCGTCGGCGTCGGTCAGCGGCAGGATGTGGTGCACCCGGTCGCCCAGCAGTTCGGTGGCCGGGCCGGCCAGCCCGAAGGACACCAGCGGGCCGAATCGGGGATGCTGCTCGGCCCCGGCGACCACCGCGACCCCGCCGGGGACCATCCGCTGCGCGACGATCGGCGCGTCCGGCCCGAGCCGTTCGGTCAGGGCACGCCACGCCGCGCGCACGGCCGCCGGGTCGGGCAGGTCCAGGCGCTGCCCGCCGAGGTCCGGCCGGTGCCGGTACCCGTCGGACAGTGCCTTGAGCGCCACCGGCCAGCCGAGCAGGTCGGCGGCCGCGACCGCCTCGTCAGCGCCGCCGACGACCCGGCGGGGCACCACCTCGATGCCGTAGCAGGCCAGGAGCTCGCCGGCCGCGCCGTCGGTGAGGTGGCCGGTCGTCCCCGCCACGAGCCGGCGGGCATCCTCGGCCCGCACCGGGATGGCCGGCACCGCCCCGGAGGGCAGCGCCCGCCAGTGGGCGTACCCGACGGCCCGGCGCAGCGCCGCGACCGCGCCCTCGGGCGAGGGATAGGCCGGTATCGCGCCGAGTTCCGGCGGCGCCTGCGGGCCCCGCACCGTCGCCAGCAGGGGCACCCGCACCAGCGGCGCGGCGGCGGCCGCGCCGACTCCGGCGGCCACGCCGATCCCCCCGGCTCCCCCGGCCGCACCGGCTCCTCCGGCTCTCCCGGCCGCGCCGGCTCCCCCGGTTCCCCCGGCCGCGTGGCCGGGCGACGACGACGGCAGCCGCACCGCGATCACAAGCAGGGCGTCCACCTCGGTCGAGGCCGACACCAGGGCGTCGCGGAACGCCTCGGCGGTGCTGTCGACCGGCAGCAGCACCTCCCGCACGGCGAGTCCGGCCGCGTCGGCCGCGCGGGCGGTGAACCGCACCAGGGCACGTGAGTCGCCGACCACGGCGACCCGGTTGCCCGCCGGCAGCGGCTGGTTGGCCAGCAGGAGCGCCACGTCCAGGCCCTGCGAGACCCGGTCGACGCCGATCACGCCGGCCTGGCGCAGCAGGGCCTCGTCCAGCGGGGTGCGCTCGGCGAGCACGACCACGACCGGGGTGTCCCGGCCGAGCCGGCGCGCCAGTCGGGCGAACTTGCGCGGGTTCCCGAAGGTCTCCAGGTGCATCAACGCCACACCCGTCGACGGGTCCTCCTCCCAGTACTGCAGAAGATCGTTGCCGCTGACGTCGGCGCGGTCACCGGCGGAGACGAAGACCGAGAACCCCAGCCGGCGGCCCGCGGCCGCCTCCAGCAGCGCCCCGCCGAGCGGCCCGGACTGCGAGTAGCAGCCGATCCGGCCGGCCGGCGGCATCCGCTCGACCAGCGAGGCGTTCAGCCCCACCGCCGGGTTCTGTATCCCGAGGCTGGCCGGGCCGACCACCCGCATGCCGTGCGCGCGGGCGGCGGAGGCGAGCCGCGCGTCGGCGGCGTCGTCCCGCTGGTCGGTCACCACGACCAGGCCGCGCACGCCGTGCCGGCCGCAGGCGGCGACGGCCGCCGGGACCACCTCGGCGGGCACGCAGAGCACCGCGAGGTCGACGGGCCGCGGCGTGTCCGCCACCGAGGCGTACGCCCGGACCGAGGCGACGGCGCCCTCCCCCGCGGCCGCGGCCGGGTTCACCGGGTAAACCGGGCCGTCGAAGCCGCCGGCGAGCAGGTTGCGCAGGACGATGTTGCCCAGCGAGGCGCGGTCCCGGCCGGCGCCGACGACCGCGATGGCCCGGGGGTGCAGCAGTCGGCTCATGGACGCGGCCTCGGCCCGGTGCTCCCGGGCGCGCATGACGTCCACCGAGCGGGCCGTCGGCGCGATGCCGAACGACAGCCGCACCCCGCCGGACTCCCAGGTGCGCGCCACGGTGTAGCCGGCGTCGAGGAACACCCGGATCATCTGCTGGTTCTCGCTGAGGACGTCGGCGTCGAAACGGCGCACCCCGCGCTCGGCCGCGGCGGCGGCCAGGTGCTCCAGCAGCACCGAGCCGAGCCCGCGGCCCTGCTGTGCGTCCTCGACGAGGAAGGCGACCTCCGCATCCGGCGCTGGACGGCCGACGCCGCCGACGGCCTCGGCTGTGTCGACCGCGGCCTCGGCGGCGGCCGGGCGGCCCTCCCAGTGCGCGAGGGCGACGATCTCGCCGCCGATCAGCGCCACCAGGGCGCCGCGGACCCACTGGTCGACGTTGGTCGTCCGGGCGATGTCCTCGTCGCTGAGCCCGCGCCGGACATTGAAGTACCGGAAGTAGATCGTCCGCTGGGACAGCCGGGACCAGAACGGCCGCAGCAGTGCCGCGTCCGACGGCCGGATCGGGCGGATGTGCGCCGTCCCGCCGTCCGACAGGATGACGTCGGCCTCCCAGTGGGCGGGATAGTCGCGCGGCAGGCCGGGATCGGGGCCGGCGTTCACCGGTCCACGAGCGGGTCGAGCCCGTGCAGCGGGAGCACCGCGGCGCGGGTCTGCGCGACCGAGCGGTCCAGCGGGTCGTCGGGGTCGCCCTCGCCGGCGTCCCACGGGTGATAGGCGGCCGAGGCGCCGTCACCGAAGGTCGACGGCATCCCGGCGGCACCGACCGAGTCGTGGCCGGTCGCCGCGCGGACCCGGGCCGGGGCCCCCGCGACCCACTCCTCGGGCAGCGCCCGGGCCGCGTCCAGCGGGGTGTGGGCGGCGATCGCGACGAGCTGCGTCCAGGCCCGCGGCACGACGGCGTCCAGGGCGTAGCCGCCGCCGCCGCAGGCGAGCCAGCGCCCGCCGCACACCTCGTGGGCGAGCTGGTGCAGCGCCTCGTAGGAGGCGCGCTGGCCGTCGAGAGAGAGCCGCAGGTCGGCCAGCGGGTCGAGCGCGTGCGTGTCGCACCCGTGCTGGGTGACCAGGACCTGCGGGCGGAACGCGCGCAGCAGCACCGGGACCACCCCGGAGAAGGCGCGCAGCCAGCCGGCGTCGCCCGTCCCGGGGGGCAGCGCGACGTTCGCCGCCGTGCCCTCGGCGTCGCCCGAGCCGACCTCCCGGGCGAAACCGGTGCCGGGGAACAGCGACCGCCCGCTCTGGTGCAGCGAGATCGTGAGCACCCGCGGATCGTCGTAGAAGGCCGCCTGGACGCCGTCGCCATGGTGCACGTCGACGTCGACGTAGGCGACCCGGCTCGCGCCGGCCGACAGCAGCCAGGCGATGGCGACGGCCGGATCGTTGTAGACGCAGAACCCGCTGGCCGAGCCGCGCATCGCGTGGTGCAGGCCCCCGGCCAGCGACACCGCGTGCCGGTGGGTGCCCGTCCACACCGCCTCGGCGGCGGCGAGCGTCCCGCCGGTCACCAGCGCGGCGGCGGCGTGCATCCGGTCGAAGACCGGGTTGTCGGCGGTGCCCAGCCCGAAGCGGCCCGCCAGCAGGGCGCCGGCCCGCGACCCCGGCGACGCCGCGCGCACCGCGCCGAGGTAGGCGGGATCATGGACGAGCTCGATCAGGTCGTCGCCGGCCATCCCGGCCGGGGCGACGGTGACCCCCGGGGCGTCGAGAAGCCCGACGGCGCCGGCGAGATCCATCGTCAGCTCGAGCCGCACCGGGTGCAGCGGGTGGGTCGGGCCGAAGTCGTAGTCGAGCATCGCCCTGTCCCAGACGATGAGGGCCGACCCACCCGCTCCGGACGCCGCCGGCGCGGGCTCGGCGCCCGCGGAGGGTCCGGCGTTCACGGAGGACCCGGCGTTCACGGAGGACCCGATGTCTGCGGAGGACCCGATGTCTGCGGAGGGCTCGGCGTTCGCGGACGTGCTCACACGATGACGGTAGCTCCGTACCTCCCCCCGCACGACCGTCCCGACGACACCCGCCGTGGCCGGAACAACCGTCCCGGCGGCACCACCGGGGGTCGGCACCGGAGCCGGCGCACCGGCGACGCTGTGGACGGACGTCCCACCCCGACGCATTAGGGTCAGATCACGTGGCCGCAGACGAAGGACCGAAACACGACGAACCACGCGATGGGCGGGACGGCGGTGCGGGCCCGAGCGGACCGGGTGGCCCCCCGCGTCGGGTCGGCGAGGGCACCGTGCTGTGGGAGCCCTCACCGCGACGGGTGGCCGAGGCCTCGGTGACGAGGTACCGGGAGTGGCTGGCCGACGAGCACCAGCTGCGCATCGCCGACTCCACACGGCTACGACTGTGGGCCGAGGCCGAACCCGGCCGGTTCTGGGACTCGGTCTGGGAGTTCTGCGCCGTCGAGGGCGACCGGGGCGACGGGCCGGCGCTGACCGGCACGGCCGTGCCGGACGCCCGCTGGTTCCCGACGGCCCGGGTCAACTACGCGGAGAACGCCCTCACCCGCCGCGGCCCGGCCGCGGCGATCATCGCCGTCCGGGAGGACGGCGCGACCGCGGTGGTGAGCTGGGACGAACTGCGCCGGCAGGTCGCGCGGGCCGCCGCCGGGCTGCGCCGGCTCGGGGTCCGGCCCGGCGACCGGGTCGGCGCGCTACTGCCGAACACGGTGCACGCGGTGGTGGCGATGCTGGCGACGGCGAGCATCGGGGCGGTGTGGGCGTCGTGCTCACCGGATCTCGAGCCGGCCGCGCTCGTCGAACGGTTCACCCAGATCACCCCGCGGGTGCTTCTCGGCGTCGACGGGTACACCCGCGGCGGCCGGGGCTACGACGCGATCCCGCCGCTGGCCGATCTGGCCCGGCGCCTGCCCAACCTGGCGGCCACGGTGCTGGTCCCCTACCTGTCGGCCGACGCCTACCCGCGAGCGGCCGGCGCCGACCTGCCGGGCCTGCTCACCTGGGACGACCTGCTCGCCGCCGAGGAGGAGCCGGCCTTCACCCGGCTGCCGTTCGACGCGCCGCTGTGGATCCTGTTCACCGACGAGACCGCCGGCCCGGCCAGGCCGGTCGTCCACGGGCACGGCGGGATCCTGCTGGAGCACCTGAAGTCGCTGGTGCTGCACCTGGACCTCGGCCCGGACGACCGTTTCTGCTGGCACGGCACGACCAGCGGCATGATGTGGAACTACCAGGTCTCCGGGCTGCTGGCCGGCGCGACGATCGTGCTCTACGACGGCAGCCCGGCCCACCCGGACGTGTCGATCCTCTGGCGGCTCGCCGAGGCCGTCGACGTCACCTGCCTGGGCGTCCCCGTGGCCCTGATCGAGGCCTGCCGGCGTGCCGGGGTGGTGCCGGGCCACATCGCGGACCTCTCGCTGCTGCGCACGGTCGGTGCCTTCGGGGCCCCGTTCACCCCCGAGGCCGGGGCCTGGGTCTACGAGGCGGTGAGCCCGTCGGTCGCCTTCGCCGCCATGAGCGGTGGCACCGAGGTCTGCACCGCGCTGGTCGCGGGGCTGCCGACCGACCCGGTGCGGGCCGGCGAGGCGGGCCCCGCGCTGGGATGCTCGGTCGCCGTCGTCGACCCGTCCGGTCGGGAGGTGGCCGGCGGCGGTACCGGGGAGCTGGTCGTCACCGCGCCGATGCCGTCGGCGCCCCTGTTCGTGTGGGGCGACCCGGCTGGCTCCTGGCTGCTCCAGAAGCACCTGGCGAGGTTCCCGGGCTGGTGGTGGCAGGGCGAGCGCGCGCGGGTGACCAGGGCCGGCGGGATCGTCACCGAAGGCCCGTTGGACGCCGTGGCCGCGCCCACCGGCGCCCGCTCCGCGAACGCATAGGCCCGCGACCACACAGGCCGCAACGCACAGGCCGCAACGCACAGGCGAGAGGCACGCCAAGACGACCGGGTCAACGCGCCGAGGAGCCAAAGGGAAAAGCCGGATCCTCGCCCTCAGGCGAAGATCCGGCCTCCGACCACCCCTGCCGAAGCGGGACCGTACGGCCCACACCCCGGGCGGTCATGGGTGCCGGCCCGCGATGCCGGCGCCCATAGACGACCTCGTCCCAGACGCCGGCTCCTCAGTCGAGGAACTCGCGCAGCCTTCCGGCCACGGCCGGCTTGCGCAGCTCCCGCAGCGTGTCCCGCTCGATCTGGCGGATGCGCTCACGGGTGAGCCCGAGCCGGTTGCCGACCTCGGCGAGGGTGTGCTGCTTCCCGTCGGCGAGCCCGAAACGCAGCCGCATGACCTCGCGCTCACGAGGATTCAGCGCACCGAGGACGTTGTCGATCTCGTCCTGCATGGCGCCGTAGGAGGCGGCGTCGGCGGGCGACGTCGCGTCCGAGTCCTCGATGAAGTCGCCGAGCACGGAGTCGCCGTCGTCGCCGACGGACGTCTCCAGGCTGACCGTGTCCTGCGCGTAACGGCGCAGTTCGACGACCTGTTCGATCGGCATGTCCAGCTCGAGCGCGAGCTCCTCGTCCGTCGGCTCACGGCCGAGGGTCGAGACGAGCTGGCGCTGCAACCGGGTGATCTTGTTGATCTGCTCGACCACGTGCACCGGGATGCGGATCGTGCGGGCCTGGTCGGCCAGAGCGCGGCCGATCGCCTGCCGGATCCACCAGGTGGCGTAGGTGGAGAACTTGTAGCCCTTCGCGTAGTCGAACTTCTCGACCGCGCGGATCAGGCCCAGGTTCCCCTCCTGGACGAGGTCCAGCAGCGTCATACCCCGGCCGCTGTACTTCTTGGCGACCGACACCACGAGGCGCAGGTTGGCCGAGACCAGCTGCTGCTTGGCAGCCTGGCCGTCGGTGACCAGCACGCCCAGGTCCCGACGGAGGCCGTCGGCCAGGTCGTGGTCGGTGTCGAGCTTGTGCTCGGCGAACAGGCCCGCCTCGACGCGCTTGGAGAGTTCGACCTCCTGGGCGGCGTTGAGCAGCGGGACCTTGCCGATCTCCCGCAGGTACATGCGGACGAGGTCGGCGGTGCCGGCGTGGTCGGCGACCGTACGGCCGGCGGCCGGGGTGCCGGGGGTGACACGCCCCTCTTCCTCTTCTTCGACGAGGTCGATTCCCGCGGCACCCAGGCGGGAGATCAGCGCGGGCAGCAGCTCGACGCCGATGTCGGCGGCCTCGAGAGCCTCCCGGAGCTCGGAACGGCTGAGCTCGCCGGTCTCGCGGCCACGCGCGATGAGTTCCGCGACGGCGGAGACGTCGAGCTCGTCGAGCTCGTCGGGGACCGCGGCCAGCGTGCGGCTTGGAGTGTTACGGACAGGAGAAGCGGAGCGACGGGTACGCCGCGGACGCGGGCGTGACTCGTCGGTGCGCTCGGCTAGTTCCAGGGCAGGCAGCGTCATCAGTGGCAGATCCGATGGTCGGTGCGGGTGGGTCGTCTAGTTGCTTGCACGAGAGGTAACGACTGAACAGACGCAACCATTCCCCGTGAAGGCACAGCCGGACGTCAGCGATCGCCGGGCCTACTGGGAAGTGTAGACCCCTGCCATCGGGCCGCTGAACCCGCTGTCGCGAAGACTACCTGGCAGATCGTGTGCTGTGGCGGGAACGAGCAACTATCTCGACGACCCGCGACGTTCACCCTCGACTATCGGTGACCTTTAGTAACGGAGAGTGGTTGCCATGACACCTTAGGGAGCACAATCCAGAGATCGGCGTCACCTTCACGGTGTTCGCGCGAGGGTACGACGCCTCGCACGGTCACGCGACGGACTCCTTTCTCGACCCGGCCGAACGGCGCGGGGACGAATCGGATTACCAGCAGACCACGGCAGTACCCGGTGGGCGCCCCTTCACGCACCCCCGTGTGGTCCGGTTCGCCGATGTGGCACGTGCCACGAGAGGCGATGGCCGCCGACGGGCGAGCCCGGCTCACCCACGGACCGACGCCGTGCCGACGCCCCCCGCGGCGAACGCGCGACGCGCACCGACCTCACCACCCCTCACCCCACCCGGGCCCACCGCACGGCCCGCGCCGAGCACCGCGCGCGACCCACGTCGGGCACCGCGCCCGGTGCCGCGTGTGGCACGCGCCGGGCCTTCTCGCCGACCGCGCCCGCAACACCGGTCGCGCCGACCCCGACATCCACCCGCTCGCCACCGAACGGGATTTCCTCCCGTGGCCGGCGGGCCCTCCCGGAGCCGCCGGCCACGCAGCCGACCGACGATGAAGATCTTTCCGCCGACCGACCAATGATTACCCTACGTAGCGAACCGCCGATCGCCCCGGAACGACTCGAAGAAGTTCGGGACGCGCGTGTCGGGCCGGGCCTGACCGCCGCCGGCGATCGGGACAGGGCCTCCGAACCGGACTTTTCCTACGCCACCGGCCCGGGAACCGCGCGGAGCACCAGCTCGGTAACCCCGCGACAACGGCCTCCCGTTAGCCGGGCCACACCGGGCACCCCCACCAGGCGAGTACGCCGCGTGACCGCTACTCTCTCACGATGTCGGTCTCCCCGATGCCCGCCCCAGCCACCTCGAGCTCCAACCCATCCGCCACCACGCCTGGCACCGCGACCGGCGCCGCGACCGTGACCGTGCCCGACCCCGCCGCGGCCACCGTGTCCGGCGGCACGGCCGTCACGGCGCCACGGCAGACACCGGCGGACCATCCGGGCGCACCACCTTCCGTGGTGGGCACGGGCACCAACCGGCCACCCGCGGACCACGCGGCGACCGCTCCGCCGGTCGCCGCCGCCGCGCCCGCCGGCACCACCGACCTGATCGACGCCGTCGATGTGACCCCCACCACGGCGAACTCCAGCGGTCCCGGTACCCACACCAACGGGCCTGACGGGCCAGGCCGGCCCGGCGCGGTCTCCTCGCCGGCAGCGGAGATCCCGCGGCCGGCGAGCACCCCCCTGCCGGCGGACCTCCCCCTGCCGGCGGACATCCCGCTGCCGGCGGACATCGCCGCGGTGCGCGAGACCGCCGTCTCGGTGCTGCGCGCCAACGACCTGGGTGACATCACCCGGCCGTCCCCGACGCTCTACCCGCACCAGTGGCTGTGGGACAGCTGCTTCATCGCCATCGGCCTGCGCCACCTCGACCCGGCGCGCGCCGCGACCGAGCTGCTCTCGCTGCTGCGCGGCCAGTGGCCCGGCGGCATGATCCCGCACGTGATCTTCGCCGAGACGACCGACTACTACCACGCGGGTCCGCAGCGCTGGCGCTGCGACCGGGTCTGCACGACCGCCGGCGGGGTCCAGTCGACCGGGGTGACCCAGCCACCCATGATCGCCGAGGCGGCGGTCCGGGTGGGCCAGGCGATGAGCCGGGAGGACCGGGTCGACTTCTACCGGCGCCTGGCCCCGGGGCTGGTGCGCTTCCACGAGTGGCTCTACCGCGAGCGCGACCCCGACGACACCGGCCTGGTGGCACTGGTCCACTCCTGGGAGTCCGGGATGGACAACACCCCCACCTGGATGGAGATGACGAAGCCGGTCGCCCCGCGGTCGGTACGCGCGCTGCGCCGGATCAACGGTGACGACGCGCTCGACGCCCTGCGCCGCGACTCCAAGGAGGTGCCGCCGGACGAGCGGCTGACCTCGGCGGACCTGTTCACGCTCTACCGGATCGTCCGCGAGCTGCGCCGCAGCCGGTATGACTTCCGGACGATCCGCTCCACCTTCGTCCCGCTCGTGCAGGACGTGGCCTTCAACGCGATCCTGGCCCGGGCCAACGAGCATCTCGAGGCGATCGCGGCCGAGGCCGGGGTGCGCATCCCGCGCTGGCTGTCCCGATCGATGCGCCGGACCCGCTCGGCGCTGAACGAGCTGTGCTCGGACGGTGTCTACTACAGCCGGAACTTCCGCACCGGTGAGCTGCTGGAATACCACACCATCGCCGGCTTCCTCCCGCTGTACGCGGGTGTCGTGCCGGAATCCCAGGTGGACGGCATGGTCGACGCCCTCATGTCACCGCGGTACTGGGCCCGGTACGGCATCGCCAGCGTGCCGACCGACGACCCCGCCTTCCTGCCACGCTGCTACTGGCAGGGCCCCGTGTGGGTGAACATGAACTGGCTGATCGCGGACGGGCTGGACCGCTACGGCCGGACCGAGGCCGCCGCCGCGATCCGCCGCAACACCCTCGACGTCATCATGTCGTCGGGATCGATGTTCGAGTACTACTCACCACTCGACGGTTCCGGCGCCGGCAGCAACCGCTTCTCCTGGACGGCCGCCCTGCTGGTGGACATGCTCGACAACGGCGCCCGCCCGACCCCCCGCGCCCAGGCGACCATCCCCACCACCCGCACCCCCGCCTGACGGCCGCTCCCCGGGTCCCGGGCCCCGGGTGGGCTCGCCTCCGGGCCGGACGGAGGCCCCGAAGCGAAAGCGAGTTGCGTCAGCCCCTCTATTCGCCGGTCAGGCAACTCGCATCGCGCTCCCACCCCGCCGGACCGCCCAAAGCGGGCACCACACACCGTGGTCGATCAATCCTTGGGGAACGGGCTGTACGAGTCGTCGGCCAGCAACCGCCGGAAGATCGCCATGGGTCGCCCTGGGCCGTTGTAGTCCGGGAGGGGACCGTCAACGGCGAACCCAAGGCGGCGGTGGAACGCGATGGAGTCGATGTTACCCGGCCCGGTGATCGCGTGGACCTCTCGGCAGCCCACCGCCCGCGCGCGGTGAAAGAAGTCCTCGTAGAGGTGGCGGGCCAGACCGAAACCGCGCTGGTCGGGCCGCACGCCGACGAAGTGGATGTAGGCGACGTGAGGCCGGGACGGCGAGGGGAAGGCAACGAGGAAGGCCGCCAGGCCGTGATCATCCTCGATGACCCGACTTGAAGCACAGAAGTGATCAAGGAAAAGTCGTGGGAGCGCGGCGCCGATGGACCGGCCCCACCAGTCGTCCGCGACCGCCGCGATGGCGTCGTAGTCGTCCGGCCGAGCGACCCGCACCGCAAAGGCGTTCACCCGCCCAGGATCCCCGATGTGGCCGGTCTGGCGGAGGAACGTGACGGGACAACACACCGTCGATTGGTCATCTGTACCCGGCGCCTGCCAATGCCGGCGACGCCTCAACCAAACTGCCGGGTCACGACTTCGATGTCGACGTCACGAGGACCGACTTCGACATAGTAGTGCCGACAGAACTTCTTCCGCGAACTGCTGCCCGAGGCCCGGACGCTCTCCCGTCTCGCGCAGCAGGCCAACGTCTCCGAACCGGACGTCATCGGCCTGCTTCGCCGGTACGGCCGTCACGTCGCCGGAGCCCTACGGATCTGGGACCCGGACGTCCCTGGCGAGCCCAGGCAGCCTGCGCTCGAGCCGATTTCCGCCTCCGGGGTGGCGGACATGCTCACCCATGTCCAGCGCGACCCGCTCGGAAACAGGCCTGCCACGGGCAAGACCTCCCTGGCCGGCGTCCAGGGCAAGATCGTGCTGGCGCAGACCGGCGAGGGCTGGAACAGGGTCGTCGACGGCTGGCCGTCGACCCACATCCTCAAACCACGGTCGCGGGACTACCCGACAACGATCTACGACGAGGAGTTCGGGGCACGCGTCGCGCGGGCCACCGGGCTCACCTCCCACTCCACGTGGGTCGAGGAGTTCGAGGGCGCGCCAGCCGTGACGATCGAACGCTACGACCGATCGCCCGACGCCCCGCAGGGCCGCATCCACCAGGGGGTTGGACGGGTCGATGACGCTCGGCCCCGCCTGTGACCTCGTGCCCAGTCACACCTGCCCGTCGACGGCGAGGTCGCCCTCGTCGGGGCGGCAGAGCTCGCTGAGGAAACCCTGACCACAGTGCTCAGTCTGGTGAGAACCCAGGCTCCCCGTCCGCAGGCTCACCCCGGGCTCGCCCAGGACATCGCCCGGCTCACTGCCAACCTGCTCGCGGGGCGCGCGATCGGCGACGAGTGACCGCGCGGACCGCCGGGCGGCCGGCGGGTGAAGCCGTGGGGCCGGTGGGTGACCACCGGCCCCACGGCAGGCGCACCTGACGCGGTACCGCTCGTTGTCAGCTGCAGCCGCTGGTGGAGCCGCACTGCTCGCAGACGTAGCAGCTCCCGGCCGGGCGCATGTTCACGCCGCAGGTGAAGCACAGCGGCGCGTCGACCACCGTCTGCGCGGTCAGCGAACCGCCCGGCATGGCCAGCCGTAGCTCCTGCGCGACCAGCTCCGGCCCGCCGCCCACACCCGGCCCGGCTCCCGCCGACCCGGCCGACCCGGCCGACCCCGCACCGGCGCTGGCCGCCGGGACCGAGGCGCCCTCGACCGGGGCGGACGCCCGCAGCGACTCGATGTCGATCTCCGGCTCGGCCGCCGCGACCGGGCCGCCGCCGGTCTGCTCGGACAGCCGCCGTGTCCGCTCCGAGGCGGACAGGATGCCCAGCTCGGCGCGCTGCTCCTCGGTCAGGTAGTCCAGCGCCAGCCGACGGAACAGATAGTCCATGATCGACTGGGCGATCCGTACGTCCGGGTCGTCGGTCATGCCGGCCGGTTCGAACCGCATGTTGATGAACTTGCTGGTGTAGGCCTCCAGCGGCACGCCGTACTGCAACGCGATGGAGATCGCGATCGAGAACGCGTCCATCACGCCGGCGAGCGTGGAGCCCTGCTTGGACATCTTGATGAAGACCTCGCCGAGGCCGTCGTCCGGGTAGGAGCCGGCGGTCATGTACCCCTCGGCGCCACCGACGCTGAACGAGACGGTCTGCGACGGGCGCGTCTTCGGCAGCCGGCGGCGTACGGGCCGGTGCTCACCGGGGTCGGCCGCGGGCTGCACCACGGGCTGCGTCGCCACGGCGGACTGCGCCGCGACCGCGGCCGCCCCGGCGGCGGCCCGGGCGGCCACGTCGGAGGCCACCTCGGCCGCCGCGTCGGCGTCCCGCTTCGCGCCCTTCACGTCCGTCAACGGCTGACCGACCTTGCAGTTGTCCCGGTAGATCGCGAGGGCCTTGAGGCCGAGCCGCCAGCCCTCGAGGTAGATCTCCTCGACTTCGGCGACGGTGGCCGTCGCCGGCATGTTCACCGTCTTGGAGATGGCACCGGAGAGGAACGGCTGGACGGCGGCCATCATCCGGACGTGGCCCATCGGGCTGATCGCGCGGTCCCCGATGGCGCAGTCGAAGACCTCGTAGTGCTCGGTGCGCAGGCCGGGGGCGTCGACCACGTGGCCGTGCTCGGCGATGTACTCGACGATCGCCTCGATCGTCTCCTCTGCGTAGCCCAGCGCGCGCAGCGCCGCCGGCACCGTCTGGTTCACGATCTTCATACTGGCCCCGCCGACCAGCTTCTTCATCTTCACCAGGGCCAGGTCCGGCTCGATCCCGGTGGTGTCACAGTCCATCGCCAGGCCGATCGTGCCGGTCGGGGCCAGCAGGCTGACCTGCGCGTTGCGCCAGCCGTGCTTCTCCCCCACCGACAGCGCCCGCTCCCACTCCTTGGAAGCCGCGGTGATCAGGCGTGCCTCCTCGGCGTGCACGGTGCGGACGGCGTCGTTCGCCGCCGAGTGCTTGCGCACGACCCGCCGGTGGGCGTCGGCGTTGCGGGCGAAGCCGTCGTAGGCGCCGACGGTGCCGGCGAGCTCCGCCGAGCGGCGGTAGGCGGTGGCGGTCATCAGCGAGGTGATCGCGGCGGCGAGCGCCCGGCCCCCGTCCGAGTCGTACGCGCGGGCGCTGGCCATGAGCAGCGCGCCCAGGTTCGCGTACCCGATGCCGAGCTGTCGGTACGCCCGGGTCACCTTGGTGATCTCCGGGGTCGGGAAGTCCGCGAAGCAGATCGAGATGTCCATCGCCGTGATGATCAGCTCGACGGACGCGACGAACGTCTCGGTGTCGAAGGTGCGGTCCGGCCGCAGGAACTTCATCAGGTTCAGCGAGGCCAGGTTGCAGCTCGAGTTGTCCAGGTGGACGTACTCCGAGCACGGGTTCGACGCGGAGATCCGGCCGGACTCCGGGCAGGTGTGCCAGTCGTTGATCGTGCCGTCGTACTGGATGCCCGGGTCGGCGCACGCCCAGGCGGCCTGGGAGATCGTGCGGAACAGCCCGCGGGCGTCCACCGACTCGATCACCCGGTTGTCGAGACGGGCCCGCAGGTCGAAGGACGTCCCGTCGACCACGGCGCGCATGAACTCGTCGTTGACCCGCACGGAGTTGTTGGCGTTCTGGTACTGCACCGAGGCGATGTCCCGCCCGCCGAGGTCCATGTCGAACCCGGCGTCGCGCAGCGCGCGGATCTTGTCCTCCTCGCGCGCCTTCGTCTCGACGAACTCGACGACGTCGGGGTGGTCGACGTCGAGGACGACCATCTTCGCCGCCCGTCGGGTCGCCCCGCCCGACTTGATGGTGCCCGCCGAGGCGTCCGCGCCGCGCATGAAGCTGACCGGGCCGGAGGCGGTGCCGCCGGAGGAGAGGAGCTCCTTCGAGGACCGGATCCGGGAGAGGTTGAGGCCGGCGCCGGAGCCGCCCTTGAAGATCAGGCCCTCCTCCCGGTACCAGTTGAGGATCGACTCCATGGTGTCGTCCACCGCGAGGATGAAGCACGCCGACACCTGCTGCGGCGCGGCCGTCCCGACGTTGAACCAGACCGGGGAGTTGAAGCTGAAGACCTGGTGCAGCAGCATCCAGGTCAGCTCGTGCTCGAAGGCCTCGGCGTCGGCCTCCGACGCGAAGTAGCCGTGCTCACGGCCGGCCGCGCCGTAGCGGTGCACCACCCGGTCGATGAGCTGGCGCAGTGACGACTCCCGCTCGGGCGAGCCGAGCGCGCCGCGGAAGTACTTGCTGGCGACGATGTTGGAGGCGTTGACCGACCAGGCGGTCGGGAACTCCACCCCACGCTGCTCGAAGTTGATCGATCCGTCCCGCCAGTTCGTCATGACGACGTCCCGGGACTCCCACTCCACCTCGTCGTAGGGGTGGACTCCGGGCGTGGTGCGAACCCGCCGGATCTTCAGCCCGGCCACCTTCGCGGCCGATCTGTTCCCCTTGCCGCGGGTCTCGGTCATAGCGCTCCTCGTGTTCGCGTTCGACGGGTTCAAACAGCGGCCACCGGGCTTACGTGCCCGGAGCAGGCCTGGTCAGGCATGGTCCGGGCCAGATCCGGCCCGGCGCCGGCAGTGCAGGGTGGGATGGCCGGACCAGCTGTTCCGCTGATCGGCCGGGTGCGTGTGGTCTGAGACGGTGTGTATGGCTTGAGGCCGTGCCGGACCTGGCCGGGCCCTGACAGGCACAGCGGGCACCGCGGCGTACCCGGGGGCCGGTCCGGCTGGTGGCGCTCGATGCCCGTGGCCGCGCCGGACGGGATCGGGTCGGGGGCGGGCGGGGGCACTGGTGGTCGGGTCCGAACATCAGGTGCGAAGGTGCTGGCCGCGGCGCGTGCGCCGATGCCTGTAATACGTGCGCCGTGGGCGGCTCCCGTGACCTCAGGCAGTACACGGACCACCGCCGCCCGAAACCGTCACGACTCCGGGACCGGTGGGGCTCCGAGGCGGGTGGGGCTCCGGTTCCGCACCGACACGGCTCCAGGCCGGTTCCGTTCCAGGCCGGTACACGGGCCTGGAGGCTCACCGGAGCGCGCCGCGGGCCTTTCTCGCGACCGGCCCCCGTGATGCCGGAGTCGGCAGGCGGCCCACCGGCCCGGGTTCGTGGGGCCGGCGCGAATCGGGCTGGATGACTGGTGGGACGCCCGGATCCCGGTTCCGGGACCTCGGGCCGGCCGTCAGGGGCCGGCCGCCGCCCGTGGGCCCGTGGTCACCGGAACGACGACGGCTGAGGCCCGGGTGGCCGCCGACACCGCGGTCGGCTTCCCGGCGGCGGGCGGCTCGCCGCTGCCAGCCGACTCGGCGCGCAGGGCCGCGATCGCCGCCTCGAAGTCGCCGAGCGACTCGAACGCCAGATAGACGGAGGCGAAGCGGAGATAGGCCACCTCGTCCAGCTCCCGGAGGGGGCCGAGGATCGCTCGGCCGACATCCTCGGCGGCCACCTCCGCGGAACCCGAGGAGCGCACCGTCTCCTCGACCCGCTCCGCCAGCAGCGCCAGATCGTCCGACCGGACGGGGCGGCCCTGGCACGCCTTGCGCACTCCCACGATCACCTTCGCGCGGCTGAAGGGCTCGGTGGCCCCGCTGCGCTTACGGACCCGCAAGGAGGCCTCCTCCATGGTCGTGAACCGACGGCCACAGGCCGGACACGACCGCCGGCGCCGGATCGCGGCGCCTTCCTCGGCCTCCCTGCTGTCGACGACACGGCTGTCGGGATGCCGGCAGAAAGGGCACCGCATGGTCCGCTCCCCTCAACCCCGGGCAGGCTGGCCCTGCCGCCCGCGGGGTGCGTCCGACTGGGTTCCGTCACTTCGACCGACGGCCCTGTGGACAGACGGTCAAGGCTCTGTGGATTACCTGTGCAACAACCTGTGGATGACTTGCGGTGCTGCAACTACAAGATGTTGTGTCCACCGTAGCGCACACCACCGACAGATCCGACACCGGCCCCTCCGGCGCGTGTGGTCCTCGGGTGTGTTTTCGCCAGCCCGCGCCGACGCCACGACAGGCCGTGACACCGGCCCGACACACCCTCGGCGGCGACAGCCGGACGTGCCCCCGGCAGGGGCCATCCGCGACATCTGGCACGCCGAGCGCACCGGGCACGCCGAACCGCCGCGCTGTCGAGCCCTCGGGGCCCAGGGGCCGCGGCAGGGGAGCCGGGTCAGGGCAGCCGGAGCTCCTGACCGGGCATGAGCGTCACCGTGTCGAGGCCGTTCAGGGTCATGAGCCCGCGGACGGTGTCGCGGGCGTCCGCCTCGGGGGCGACGTCGTGGGCGATCTCCCAGAGCGTCTCCCCGGACCGGACGACGTGCGTCCGGTAGCTCACCGGGACGCCGGTGAACGCCTGTGACGTGGTCACCAGCGCCAGAGAGAAGACCAGGCCGAGCAGGGTGCTCGCCAGCGCCACCACGACGATCCGGCCGCGCCTGGTCAGCCGCAGCGGCGGCCGGGCGCCCGGCCTCCCCCGCCGGCCGGCCCGCGACCCGGGTCGCGGACGGGGCCGCGGACGAGGCGGACGAGGTTGTGGGCGAGGTCGCGGGCCGGGGGCCGGCTCGGCCGGGGCCAACCCGACGGCGGCCACACGCCACCACATCCCGGGCATCTCTATGACGCTGGCCCCGCGTCCTCCGGCCCCCTCGGACCTCGACTCACCGCGCCGCCCGGACTCGCCAGGCGGGGCCGTGGCGACGGGAGCCGCCACCGGCAGACCACACCGGGCGCCACGAGAGCGGACCGGGTGCCCTACCGGCACGCGACCCACACCGCGCACCGCCACCCCCCGCACCCCGCGACCACGAACGGCGACTCCGCCCACCGCGGCCCCGCGCACACCGCGCGCTCCGCGCACGCCCCGCGCACCCGTCGCCACCCGCGGACCCTGCCGCGCCGCGCAGCCGCGGGACACCGGGTGACCCCGTCGAACCGACGCATTCCCACCGGCCGCACCGCCACCGTCGGTCATGCCAACCTCCCAGGCACGAACACTTGTTCGATCGAACGCCTGAGCGATTCTTGCACGGCCGCCACGCACACTTCCCCCGACACGCTCGAACAGACGTTTGAGATTCGGCGATCGGCCGACTACCGTCAAGGACGATCAGTTGTGGACGATCGTGCGAGATCGACCGCGAGATGGACCGCGAGATGGACCGAGCACGAAGGACCCCACCAAACCGATCAGCCGAACCGATAAAAAGTTACTAATCGGACAAAGCATTGGAACGACCGGGTGGGTGTTG
Organism: Parafrankia discariae; assembly: GCF_000373365.1. Lineage (NCBI taxonomy): Bacteria > Bacillati > Actinomycetota > Actinomycetes > Frankiales > Frankiaceae > Parafrankia > Parafrankia discariae. The sequence continues at coordinate 191,256 of NZ_KB891241.1, read as the reverse complement.
GCGGAGCCGGGCCGTCGACCACCCGGTCCGCGGCAGCCGCCGGTGGCATCATCCACCAGGCGGAAGCATCGACAGGAGAGCGGTAGGCGATGACCAGCCAGGAACGGGGTACCCGCCGAGGTGACACCCGTGGCAACGTGCGGGACTTCCCCGACAGCCCCGCGGACGCCTCGGGCCTGACGCAACGGCAGAAGAAGGTACTCGAGGTCATCCGGTCCGCGGTGGAGCGGCGCGGATACCCGCCGAGCGTCCGGGAGATCGGCGAGGCCGTCGGCCTGACCAGCACCAGCAGCGTGGCGCACCAGCTCAAGGTGCTGCAGGAGAAGGGGTTCCTCCGGCGCGACCCGAACCGGCCGCGGGCGATGGAGGTGCTTCCGATCGGCGGGGCGAAGACCGGCGGGCGCTCCCGCGCGGGTGCCGCGGCGGCACCCGCCGGGGCCACGGCGCTGGAGGCCGGCACGCCGACCTACGTCCCGCTGGTGGGGCGGATCGCGGCCGGCGGGCCGATCCTCGCCGAGCAGGCGATCGAGGACATCTACCCGCTGCCGAAGGAGATCGTCGGCGAGGGCACCCTGTTCCTGCTCAGGGTGGTCGGCCAGTCGATGATCAACGCCGCCATCTGTGACGGTGACTTCGTCGTCGTCCGGCAGCAGCCGGTGGCCGACAACGGCGAGATCGTCGCGGCGATGATCGACGGAGAGGCCACGGTCAAGCGGTTCCGGCAGCGGGACGGCCGGGTGTGGCTGGCGCCGGAGAACCCCACCTTCTCGGACATCCCGGCCGAGGACGCGACCATCCTCGGCCGGATCGTGGCGGTGATGCGCCGGGTCTGATCCCGGCGCGCGGCCGGCCGGGCAGGGCGTGACAGGCACCGGTCAGACGTCGGACGTCTGACCGGTGCGGTGTTCAGGCCGGGCGGCGGTGTTCAGCCGGCTGGTCCAGCCACCAGCCGCCCAGCGAGGCTGGCTGGCAGGGCCGGGCGGCTGTCAGGGCCGGTGTCAGGCGCGGAACGGCTCCAGCTCGGCCGCCAGGCCCACCGGCACACGTGCGGCGACCTCGGTGCCCCTGCCGGTGTGCTCGACCCGGAGCACCTCGCCGATCTGGTGGATGCGGGAGACGAGATCGCCCCTGGTGTAGGGGACCAGCAGCGACATCTCGACCTCCGGGTGCGGTATCCGCGCCGAGAGCGCGTCCACCAGCTCCTGCAGCCCCGCCCCGGACCGGGCCGAGACGAAGACGGCGTCCGGCACCGCCTGGCGCAGGACGGCGAGCGTGGTCGGGTCGACCGCGTCCGTCTTGTTGACCACGATGAGCTCGGGGACCCCGGCCGCGTCGATCTCGGCGAGCACCTCGCGCACGGCCGAGATCTGCCCCATCGGGTCCGGGGCCGAGCCGTCGACGACGTGCAGGACGAGGTCGGCGTCCACCACCTCCTCGAGCGTCGAGCGGAACGCCTCGACGATCTGGTGCGGCAGGTGGCGCACGAAGCCGACCGTGTCGGCCAGGGTGAACACCCGGCCGTCGGGCAGCGTGGCCCGGCGCACCGTCGGGTCGAGGGTCGCGAACAGCGCGTCCTCGACCAGGACACCCGCCCCGGTCAGCCGGTTGAGCAGCGACGACTTCCCGGCGTTGGTGTAGCCGGCGATCGCGACGGCGGGAACGGCGCCGCGGCGGCGCGACGACCGCTTCGTCGCCCGGACGGTGGCCATCCCGGTGAGCTCACGGCGCAGCCTGGTGATGCGCGCGCGCAGCCGCCGACGGTCGGTCTCGATCTTCGTCTCACCGGGGCCGCGGGTACCGATCGGTGCCCGGCCGCCGCTGGCGGCCTGCCGGGACATCGACTCACCCCAGCCACGCAGCCGCGGCAGCATGTACTGCAGCTGGGCGAGCTCGACCTGCGCCTTGCCCTCGCGCGAGGTCGCGTGCTGGGCGAAGATGTCGAGGATCAGCGCCGTCCGGTCGATCACCTTGACCTTGACGACCTCCTCGAGCTGGCGCAGCTGGCCGGGGGTCAGCTCGCCGTCGCAGATCACCGTGTCCGCGCCGGTCGCCAGCACGATCTCGGCCAGCTCCTTGGCCTTGCCGGAGCCGACGAAGGTCGCCGCGTCGGGCCGGTCCCGGCGCTGCACGAGCGCGTCGAGCACCACCGACCCGGCGGTGGTCGCGAGCGCGGCCAGCTCCGCCATGGACGCCTCGGCCTCGACCTGCGAGCCCGACGTCCACACCCCGATCAGAACGACCTGTTCCAGGCGGAGCTGGCGGTACTCGACCTCGGTGACGTCCTCGAGCTCGGTGGTGAGGCCCGGGACGCGGCGCAGCGCGCCACGGTCCGCCAGGTCGAGCCCGTCGCCCTCCTCGTCGAAGAACGAGAACCCGTCGGTCTCGGCCAGGGCGAGCGCGGTGACGTCACGACCCTCGTGACCCTCGTGGTCGTCGTGACCGTCGCTTCCGTCGGAACGCAGTTTCAGATGCCGGGTGGACGCCACAGCGGCGTCAGCGCGAAGACTCATACCATCCGTTCTCAACGCGGCACGGTGACCGCGTCATTCCAGTCCGCCCCGGCCGGGACGGCACTGCCTCGCCCCGCCGGCCGGGCGAACCCGGCCGACGGAACACCGTCGCCCTCAGCGTGACACGGCGTACCCACGATCGCGAGCCCTTTACCAGGCGGCGCCCGCCACGGGCGACATCGGCGGATCCGCACCGGACACCCGGCGGTCCACACCCGACCCCGCCCGGCCGCTCCCGGCCCCGCTCAGCCGGCGCCGACAGCGCTCGGACGCCGCTCGCCGCCGGGAGCCACCGGGACGGGACCACCCGCCGCGCGCAGCCAGTCGGGACGAAGGACACCGTCCGACACCAGCACGGCCGGGCCACTGAGCAGGACGGTCGACTCCCGCCAGCCGACGGTCAACCGCCCGCCGGGCAGATCGACCGCGACCCGCGCGGGCGGCCCGACGTCGTTGCGGGTCGCCCAGGCCACGGCGACGGCACAGGCGCCGGTGCCGCAGGACGCGGTCTCACCGACGCCCCGCTCGAAGACCCGCATGGCGACCCCGTCCGGGGCCGGTACGACCACCTCGACGTTCACGCCCTCGGGGAAGGCGGCGGCCGGGTAGGCCGGGGCGCGCAGGTCGAGACGCGCCAGGCCGGCCGGGTCGAGGTCGTCGGCGAAGCAGACCGCGTGCGGATTCCCCATCGAAACCGGTACGGCGGCGAACTCCCGCCCGGCGACCGTGACCGGCACCGGGCCGGCGGCGAGCTCGGGCGGCCCCATCTCGACGGTGACGTCGCCGTCCGCCGGCACCTCGACCGCCCGCAGGCCGGCCCGGGTGGCGATGACGAGACGGCCGGGCGCGGCGTAGCCGGCGTCGACGAGATAACGGGCGAACACCCGGATCCCGTTGCCGCACATCTCGGCGATCGACCCGTCGGCGTTCCGGTAGTCCATGAACCAGCGGGCCGCCGCGCGCTCACCGCCGCCGGCGGTGAGCGCGGCGGCACCAGCGGGCTCGGCGGCGGTCAGCACGACCCGCAGCACGCCGTCAGCACCGATGCCGGTGCCCCGGTGGCACAGCGCCCGCACCAGCGCGGGGCTGAGGTCGAGCTCGCCGTCGGCATCCGGCAGGATGACGAAGTCGTTGCCCGTTCCGTGTCCCTTGACGAAGCGCACGCCGCGATCGTACGGCCGGGGCCCACTCACCCCGCGGCACCCGCCCAGGATCTGTCCCCTCGCCCGGAACCACCCGGATGCCCGGTGGGCCGGCCCGGCCGGGTGGCGACACGCGGGTGGCCGGAGGGACCCGAAGGAGCCGGAGGAGCCGCCGGTTCACGACGCGGACCGGGTTCGCTCGCCGGCCGGAAGCCGGTCTCGGCGCGAGGCTCGGCCCGGGTCTCGGCGGACGGCTTGTACCACCTGTCCGGCCGGCCCCGGCCGAGCGCGATCATCCGGGCGTCCTCCACCGGCACCGGCGGGCAGAACAGCGGCCCGGACACCCGGTCGCAGTCCAACCGGCCGACCCGGTCCGCCAGCCCCGCGGTGTCGACGTCCTCGGCGACGACGACCATGCGCCGGCGGTGCGCCACCCCCACCAGGGAGGCGAAGGCCGCCTCGCCCTCCAGGTCGCGGATCGTCGCCCGCAGGAACCGACCGTCGATCCGCACCAGGTCCAGTGGGAGCACGTCCAGAGTGGACAACGAGCCGTACCACGTCCCGAACGCGTCGACGCCCACCGCGACGCCGAGATCCCGCAGCCGCGTCAGCAGCCGGGGCAGCGCGGGTGGCGCGAACGCCAGTGTGTCCTCGGTGAACTGCAGGCCGACGGCGCCCGGCGGCAGCGACCGACCCAGCACCAGTCGCTCCACCTCGGCGAGGAACTCGGGGCGGGCAAGGTGGCGGCCGTCGATGCGCACCCACAGCCGCGGGGGGCGGACCGAGGTGCCCGCGGCCATCCGATGCCAGGTGCGGGCCTCGGTCACCGCCATCCGCAGCACCCACTGGTGCACCTGGCCGACCAGTCCGGCGGCCTCGGCGACACGCATGAAGTCCGCCGGGCCGAGCAGGCCGAACTCGGCGTGCGCCCAGCGGGGCCGCGCCTGCATCCCCGGAACGGACCCGTTACGCAGGTCGACGTCCGGCTGGTAGTGCAGGCGCAGCGAACCGTCGTCGAACGAGGCGTACAGCGCGGGAACCAGGGCAAGGTCGAGCGCGGTCACGTCGGACTCTCCAGACGCCGGGATGGGCCGGCACCCGGGCCGACGGGTCAGGCGGAGCTCCCGCGGCGCTGGGCCGGCCACACGTCAGAGCGAACCCGCTGTCAGAGTGAACTCACTGTCAGAGCCAACCCACTGTCAGAGTGAACTCACTGTTCAGCGCGAACCCACCAGACGTCGTACCTCGGCGAGCGCCGCGGCGACGTCTGGAAATTCCAGCCAGGATATCCGCGGATCACGCCGGAACCAGGACCTTTGCCGACGGGCGAAGCGCCTGGTGGCCGTTGTTGTGGCCTGTTTGGCCGTGTCCATGGAGTCCATTGCGCCGTCGAGAACGGCCAGGATCTGCGCGTACCCGAGGGCCCGCGAGGCGGTCCGCCCGTCGCGCAGCCCGGCCCGCGCGAGCGCCACGACCTCGTCGACGAAGCCCGCGCGCCACATCAGCTCCACCCGCTCGGCGAGCCTCAGGTCCAGGTCCGGGCGGTCCAGACCGAGCTGGACGACGTCATATACCGCTTGATATTCGGGCAAAGTTGCCTCGAAGGTACCGGTGAGTTCGACGACCTCGAGGGCCCGCACGATCCGCCGCCCGTTGCCGGGCAGGATCGCCGCCGCGGCGGTCGGCGCCAGCCCGGTCAGGCGCTCGTGCAGCGGCCCCGGCCCGACCTCGGCGAGCTCGCGTTCGAGCCGGGCCCGGACGGCCGGGTCGGTACCGGGAAATGACAGATTGTCCAGGACCGCCCGCACGTACAGGCCGGATCCGCCGACGAGGATCGGCACCCGGCCGGCGGCGAGCAGGCCGTCGACGACCCGCCGGGCGTCGGTCTGGTAGCTGGCGACGTCCGCGGTGCGGGTGATCTCCCAGACGTCCAGCAGGTGGTGGGGCACGCCGCGGCGCTCGACCAGCGGGATCTTCGCCGTGCCGATGTCCATCCCCCGGTAGAGCTGCATCGAGTCGGCGTTGACGATCTCTCCGTCGAGCTCGCGGGCGATCTCGACCGCCAGATCGCTCTTGCCGACGCCGGTCGGGCCGACGACGGCGATGACCGGCCCGGCCCGGCCGTCGCGGGCTGCGGTCACCGGCCGCTCCGCGCGGTGGCACGCCCCTCCCGCCCGTCGGCGTGGCTTCCCGCCGCGCGGTTTTCCTCGGCGCGGTTTTCCTCGGCGTGCTTTTCCACAGCGTGGTCGCCGTCCACCCGCTCCCACCCGGCGACCAGGTAGCCGACCCCGAACGGGGCGTCGTCGTAGCGGAGCAGGCTCGTCCAGGACCGGGCCGGGTCCCCCGGCGTCGCGCGGCGCACCGCGCCGGCGAGGACCTGCCAGGACGCGCGGCCCGGCACGAGCAGGTCGGCCGCGAGCGCGGGATCCAGGGCGAGCAGCGCGGCGACGTCCAGTGTGGCGAGCGCGGCGGAGACCGCGGCGTCGTACGCGGCGGCCCGCGGGTCCAGGCTGCCGGGGGCCTTCACCGTCCGCCGGGCACTGCCGTCACCCATGATCAGCAAGGCGAGCCGGAATCCGTCCGCCGCCGCGGCGGCGACGAGGTCGGCGCCGAGCGCGGCGGCGGCCGCCGGCCGGGTCGTCGCCGGCACGCCGCGGGCCGAGCACCGCCCGGTCCAGCCCGCCTCGCGCAGCAGCCAGGCACCGATGGTGAGCGACAGCGGGAGCACAGCCGGACCCACGCCGGACGTCCCGAGCGGGAAGCTCAGACCCACCCCGAACCCGGCCAGCGTGCCGACGGCCGATCCGTCGTAGCTGGCGTCCGAGGCGTCGTCGCCGACGACCACGATGTGGTCGGGCGCCAGGGCGCACAGCCGGGCGACGGCCGCGCGGGCATGATCCCGGACCTCGATCGGGTCGACCCCGGCGACCTGCGGAACGAGCAGCGGCGGATGCGGGCAGACGGCCGCGGCGACCAGGGTCACCGCGCGGCGGGGGCGCTCGGGCGCAGCTGCGGCATCCCCAGGGAGACCGCGGGACCGCCCGGACGCCCGGTGTCGCCGGCACCGGTGTCACCGGCACCAGTGCCGGCGGGCCCGGTGTCACCGGCGATGGCGCGGCCGGCGGCCCAGGCGTCGCCGGCGCGGGTGCGGCGGTGGGCGAGCAGCGGGCCGTCCGCCGTCAGGTGGTGCGGCGCGCCCCTGGTCACCACGGTCTCGACGACATCGCCCGGCCGGACGAGCCCGTCCTGCGCGTGCGGCCCGGTCACCAGCAGGTGGACGAGGCGGCCGTCGCGGGCGCGGCCGGAGAGCCGGCCGGTGGCGGAGTCCTTGCGGCCCTCCCCCTCGGCCACGACGATCTCGACCCGACGCCCGACCTGCGCCCGGTTCTCCGCCCACGACATCTCGTCCTGCAGGCTCGCGAGCCGCCCGTAGCGCTCGGAGACCACGGCGGGATCGACCGCGCCGTCCATCTCGGCCGCGGGCGTGCCGGGACGGGGGGAGTACTTGAAGGTGAACGCCCCGGCGAAACGCGCGGTGCGGACGACGTCCAGGGTGTCGGCGAAGTCGGCCTCGGTCTCCCCCGGGAACCCGACGATGATGTCGGTGCTGATCGCGGCGTCCGGCATGGCCGCGCGGACCCGCTCGACGATGCCGAGGAAACGCTCCCGGCGGTAGCTGCGCCGCATCCGGCGCAGCACCGCGTCCGACCCCGACTGCAGCGGCATGTGCAGCTGTGGGCAGACGTTCGGCGTCTGCGCCATGGCCTCGATGACGTCATCGGTGAAGTCGCGGGGATGCGGCGAGGTGAAACGGACCCGTTCCAGCCCGTCGACCCGCCCGCACGCGCGCAGCAGCTTCGCGAACGCCCCCGGGTCGCCCAGTGAGCGCCCGTAGGAGTTCACGTTCTGGCCGAGCAGCGTTATCTCCAGCGCGCCCTCGGCGACCAGCGCCTCCACCTCGGCCAGGACGTCGCCGGGGCGCCGGTCGCGCTCGCCGCCGCGCAGGCTCGGCACGATGCAGAAGGTGCAGGTGTTGTCGCAGCCCACACTGATGCTGACCCACGCCGAGTGATGGCTGGCCCGGCGGGCCGGCAGGCTACTCGGGAAGACCTCGAGCGCCTCGGCGATCTCCACCTGGGCGGCGGAGTTGTGCCGGGCCCGTTCGAGCAGCACCGGCAGCCGGTGGATGTTGTGGGTGCCGAACACGACGTCGACCCAGGGCGCGCGGTCCAGGATCACCGACCGGTCCTTCTGCGCCAGACAGCCACCCACCGCGATCTGCATCGCCGGGTTGCTCTTCTTCGCCGGGTACAGATGACCGAGGTTTCCGTACAACCGGTTGTCGGCGTTCTCCCGGACGGCGCAGGTGTTGAACACGACGACGTCGGCGTCGGACCCCTCCGGGGCCGGAACGTAGCCGGCGGACTCGAGGAGGCCGGCCAGCCGTTCGGAGTCGTGCACGTTCATCTGACAGCCGAAGGTCCGGACCTGGTAGCTACGGCCACTCACCCGCCCAGCCTACGGCCCGCGTCCGGACACCGTTCGACACGCCGGGACCGACCCCTGCGAACCGTGCCATCGGCCGACGAGACGACAGGGCGACAGGGCGACAGGGCGACAGGGCGACAGGGCGACAGGGCGACAGGGCAGGCTGGCGCCTGTCGCACGTCCGCGGCGCATCGACGCTTCGCCCCGGAACGTGCCGGGTGCGTCAGGACCGCCACCGGGCGTGCCGCACCCGTGGTACATCCTGTTCCCGACAGGTAAAACCACCGAGCGGACACCGCCAGCGCGGATGATCGGGGCGTAGCATTCGAAAATGTTCACGACCATGATGCGATGGCCGGAACCCGTTCAGGCCCGTCCGTCCCGCGATTCCGGTCGGTCGTGCACTCCAGGTCGGTCACGCGCTTCCGGTCAGCCGTGCTCCTCAGGCCGTCCACTCGCCGCCGCCTATCCAGGTGCCGTGATTTCCGGCGTCTCCGTCGCGGCCGCATCCGCCCGCCTCCCGTCGACCACAAGAGCCGGGAGGGCCGCATGCCACTGGTGACCTTGGAAGGTGTCAGTAAGTCGTTCGGGAAGAACCGTGTCCTGAACGACATCAACCTGGCGGTCGACGCCGGTGAGGTCGTGTGCGTCATCGGCCCCTCCGGCTCGGGAAAGTCCACGCTGTGCCGGTGCGTCAACCGCCTGGAGACCATCGACGAGGGCCGCATCACGTTCGACGGCCACCCACTGCCCGCCGAGGGCCGGGAGCTGGCCCGCATGCGCGCCCAGGTCGGCATGGTGTTCCAGTCGTTCAACCTGTTCGCGCACCGCACGATCCTGGACAACATCACGCTCGGCCCGCGCAGGGTGAACGGTGTCCGGCGCGCCGAGGCCGAGGAGAAGGCCCGGGCGCTGTTGGAGCGCGTCGGCATCGCGGACAAGGCCGACCGGCTCCCACGCCAGCTCTCCGGCGGCCAGCAGCAGCGGGCGGCCATCGCCCGGGCGCTGGCGATGGAGCCGAAGCTGATGCTCTTCGACGAGCCGACCTCGGCGCTCGACCCGGAGATGATCCAGGAGGTTCTGGACGTCATGCGGTCGCTGGCGGCGTCCGGTATGACGATGATCGTGGTGACGCACGAGATGGGGTTCGCCCGCTCGGCGGCCGACCGCGTGGTGTTCATGGCCGACGGCCGACTGCTCGAGGTGGCCCCACCGAAGACCTTTTTCGCCGCGCCGGCGAGTGAGCGCGCCGCCGACTTCCTGGCAAAGGTCCTCACTCATTGACCCGGTGGGATCCGACCCGGTGGGATCCGCCCGACGCGACCCGACCCGACGGAAACGGGCTCGTCGCCGGGGTCTGGCGTGATCCGGAGCCGACCCGGCCGGTTCGTGATCGGATTCGGCGGCCTGTCGCGGAGCCGATACTCGCCGGCCACATCCGCTGGAATCGTGGGACCGAACACCCCTACGGCGATGCGGTCGGTAGCCGCGGAAAGCGCTATCTGAATCCCGACGTCACACTTCTGGAAAGGATCGCCCATGCGCATGTCGCTTACCCGTAGCAAACGGCGAACGGCCCCCACGGACGCCATCGACACAACCGAGTCCACCACCCGCGCGGCCGCGGGTTCCCGCCCGCGGCGGCCGTTGCGCGGCGCGGCTCTGCTACTGGCCGCGGCACTGGCCGGCTCGCTCGCGCTGGCCGCCTGCGGCGACGACGACAGCTCCGACGAGCCGGCCGCCGCCACCGCCACCACGTTCCCGGCGGGGAGCACGATGGCCAAGCTCCAGGCGGCGGGCACGATCACCGTCGGCACGAAGTTCGACCAGCCGCTGTTCGGCCTGAAGAACCTGCGCGGCGAGCCGGAGGGCTTCGACGTCGAGATCGCCAAGATCATCACCGACGCGCTGGGTATCCCCGCGGACAAGGTCAAGTTCGTCGAGACGGTCTCGGCCAACCGTGAGCCGTTCATCGAGCAGCACCGCGTTGACCTGGTGGTGGCCACCTACACCATCAACGACAAGCGCAAGCAGGTCGTCGACTTCGCCGGCCCGTACTACGTGGCCGGTCAGACGCTTATGGTGCGGGCCGGGGAGACCGCCATCACCGGGAAGGACACGCTCGCGGGCAAGAAGGTCTGCTCGGTGAGCGGCTCCACCCCGGCCGAGCGCATCCGCACGGAGGCGCCGGACGCCGAGCTGACCCTGTTCGACGTCTACAGCAAGTGCGCCGAGGCGCTCAAGGCCGGCCAGGTGGACGCGGTCACCACCGACAACGCGATCCTGCTCGGCCTGATGAACTCCGACCCGGGCGCCTTCAAGCTGGTCGGCGAGCCGTTCAGCACGGAGCCCTACGGCATCGGCCTCGCCAAGGGCGACGACCAGTTCCGCGCGTTCATCAACGACACGCTCACGGCGGCGTACACCGACGGTCGGTACGAGGCCGCCTACAAGGACACGATCGGCAAGGTCGAGCCGGACATGCCCACGCCTCCCGTGGTGGACCGCTACACCTCCTGATCTCCCGCGTCTCCTGCTCCTCAGACTGATCATCAGAGCCCGGCACGCCGGGCGCTGACGCTGGGCGCCCGGCCTCCCACCGAGACCGCGTGGCTGGCCGGGTGCCCGGAGCAACGATCCGAACATCGAGCTGACTACGGGTGGTCGCACATCGACGCCGTCCTCGACAACCTCGACATCTTCCGCGAGGGGTTCATCCAGACGCTTCGGCTGAGCCTGTTCGCAGCCGTGGCCGCGCTGATCCTCGGGACCGCCCTCGCGGCCATGCGGGTCAGCCCGGTCCCGCCGCTGCGCTGGGCGGGGACGGCCTACGTGGAGACCGTCCGCAACACGCCGCTGACCATCGTGTTCTTCTTCGTGGTCTTCGTACTGCCGCAGGTCGACATCGTCTTCAGCTACTTCACGTTCGCCGTCATGGCGCTGACGATCTACCACACCGCGCTGGTCTGCGAGGCCGTGCGCTCCGGGGTGAACGGCGTCGACGCGGGCCAGGCGGAGGCCGCGCGGGCCCTGGGCCTGACCTTCTCGCAGACGCTGCGGCTCGTCGTGCTGCCACAGGCGTTCCGCAACGTGGTCCAGCCGCTGGGCAGCGTCGGCAGCGCGCTGATCCGCAACACCTCCATCGCCGCCGCGTTCGGCGTCCAGGAGCTGACCGGGATCAGTCAGCGGCTGACCACCGCGAACCCCGGTGACGTCATCGCCGTCCTGCTCGCCGGCATCGTCTGCTACCTGGTGCTGACGCTGTCCCTGGCCTGGGCGGTCGGCCTCACCGAACGACGGCTGACGAGGACCCCGCGATGAGCATCGTGCTGTCGGATCCCCCCGGCCCGCGGGGCCGGCGCCGCATTCTGATCGCGAGCGTGGTGGCGGTCGCCGCGGTGGCGGCACTCGTCGTCCTCGCCGTGCTCCGCCTGTCGGACAAGGGCCAGCTCGACGGCGAGGTGTGGAGCGTCTTCTTCGACGAGCCCGACCTGCGGACGCTGCTGTGGGAGGGCCTGCTCGACACGCTGCGCGCCGCCGCGACCGGCATGGTGCTCGCCGTCGCGGTGGGAACCACGCTCGCGTTCGCCCGCCAGTCGGACCGCCGGCTGGTCAGCGTCCCGGCCGCGGCGGTCGTGGAGATGCTGCGCGGCCTGCCGCTGCTGATGCTGATCTTCTTCGCCTACCTGGGCCTGCCGCAGCTCGGCGTCAACCTCTCGGCGTTCTGGGCGCTCGTGATCGGCCTGACCGCCTACAACGGAGCCGTGCTCAGCGAGATCTTCCGCGCGGGCATCCAGTCCATCGACAAGGGCCAGACGGAGGCCGCGGCGGCGCTCGGCCTGCGCGGCACCCAGATCTTCACTCTGATCCAGTTCCCGCAGGCCGTGCGCCGGATGAGCCCGACGCTGGTCAGCCAGCTCGTCACGCTGCTGAAGGACACCTCGCTGGGCTTCGTCATCGGGTACACCGAGCTGCTGCGGCAGGGCCGGTCCGCGGTCGAGTTCCTGGGCGGCCGCTACGCCCTGCCCGTGTACACCGTGCTGGCCGTCATGTACATCATCGTGAACCTGTCGCTGTCGCTGACCGCGCGTTGGCTGGAGCGGCGCCAGGCCCACCGCCTCGGCAGCTCCGCGCCCATCCTGCTGGACGCCGCCGACGCCGCCGGCCCCGTCGCGGCCAGCCGGAGCTGACCCGGGCCGGCCGACCGCCCGACGCCCGATGCCCAATGCCGATGCCCGACCAACCCACCGCCGCGACGGCGGTGGCTAGCGTGCCATGCCGACGGCGCGGGTCTCGCGGACCACGGTGACCCGGATCTGGCCCGGGTAGGTGAGCTCGTCCTCGATCTGCTTGGCGACGTCCCGGGCGAGCAGGTGGGCGGCCACGTCGTCGACCAGCTCGGGCACGACCATCACCCGCACCTCCCGGCCGGCCTGCATGGCGAAGACCTTCTCCACCCCGGGACGCTCGGCGGCGATCTGCTCGATGCGCTCCAGGCGCTTGACGTAGGACTCGAGGCTGTCCCGACGCGCCCCGGGACGCCCGCCGGAGATCTGGTCCGCGGCCTGGGTCAGCACCGCCCCGATGGAGCGCGGCTCGACCTCGTTGTGATGCGCCTCGATGGCGTGGACGACGTCCTCGTGCTCGCCGTAGCGGCGGGCGATCTCCGCGCCGACGATCGCGTGCGAGCCTTCCACCTCATGTGTCAACGCCTTGCCGAGATCGTGCAGGAGCGTGCCGCGCTTCGCGATCGCCGGGGGCAGCCGCAGCTCGGCCGCCATGATCCCGGCCAGGTGGGCGCTCTCGACGAGGTGCGCGAGCACGTTCTGCCCGTAGCTGGTGCGGTAGCGGAGCCGGCCCAACAAATTGATCAGCTCGGGATGCATCTCGGCGATGCCGACGTCGATCAGAGCGTCCTCGCCGGCGCGCACGCACTTCGCGGCGACCTCACGCTCGGCCCGGGCGTACTCCTCCTCGATCCGGTGCGGGTGGATGCGACCGTCCGACACCAGCGCCGCCAGCGTGATCCGCCCCATCTCCCGCCGCACGGGATCGAAGCAGCTCAGCAGCACCGCCTCCGGGGTGTCGTCGATGAGCACGTTGACGCCGGTCACGGACTCGAAGGCGCGGATGTTACGGCCCTCGCGCCCGATGATGCGGCCCTTCATCTCGTCGCTGGGCAGGTGCAGCACCGACACCACGGACTCGGCGGTCTGGTCCGAGGCGACCCGCTGGATGGCCAGGGTGACGATCCGGCGCGCCCGGTCCTCGGCCTCCTCCTCCGCCCGGGCCTCGATGTCACGCACCCGGACGGCGGCGTCCAACCTGGCCTGGTCCTCGACCACCTTGACCAGCTCGGTCCGGGCCTCCGTCGAGGTCAGGCCCGCCACCCGCTCCAGCTCGCGCCGCCGGGCCTCCTCCAGCTCGCCGAGATCCGACTCACGGCTGTCCAGACCGGCCTCGCGGACGGCCATCTCGGTCTCCCGGGTCTCCAGCCGGCGCAGCCGCTCCTCCACGCCGGTGGCCTGGTCGGCGACCCGCTGCTCGCGCTGGGTGAGCCGGCTGTCCCAACCACGCAGCTCGGTCCGCTGGGTGCGCAGGTCCTCGTCGAGCTCGGCGCGGATCTGCTCGCGCTCCGCGTGGATCACCTCGCGGGCGGCCGCCTCCGCCCGCGACGCCCGCAGCTCCGCGTCCGCGACCGCCCGTTCCCTGATCGCCGCGGCGGCCTCCTCTGCGTGCCGGCGGATCTGCTCGGCCTCCCGCCGCACCCGCGCCGTCTGCTCCACGGCGTCCTGCTCGGCCCGGCGCCGGATCCGCTCGGCCTCCTCCTCGACGTCGCGTGCCTCCCGGCGGAGGTCCGCGACCATCGTCGAGATCCGCGCGAGCTCGACCCGGGCGGCACCGACCGCGGCACCGCCGATCAAACCGGGATCAGCACCGGCGATCGCCGGCTCCGGCCGCACATCGTCGGCACCGGTTCCGGTGGTTCCGGCGTCAGCCGTCACATCTCGGACGGTCCCGGCTTCGATAGTCCCGCCGCCCGTCGTCCCGGGCGCGGAAATCGCCGACGTGATCTCGGACTCGGGCGTTTCGATCGCAGTGGCCGCGTGGGCGGCGGGGCCGTCGGTGCCCGGGGTCGTTCCCTTCCGAACCGGTGAGGTCGAGCCCGGTTCCGCGGACGGACCGGATGTCGCCGGTGGGGTCGGTACCTTCGCCCCGGTCACCGTCACGGTCGCGGAAGGCGTCGCTGTCACGGTCGGCGTCGGCGTCGGGTCCGCGCCGGCCAGTTCGCCGGACCCGGTGCCGGAACCCACGGCCGCGGGTCTCCCCGACTCGGAAGTCCCGGAAGCACCGTGCTCGAAACCGCTCAGCTCGGAACCGCTCAGCTCGGAGCCAGCCAGCTCGGCACCAGTACCGGCCAGCTCAGCGCCGGCCGCGGCGGAGCCCTCGGGCCCGGACGCGACCGGCCCGGGTGTGCCCGGGGCCGGGCTGCTCGATCCGGGATCCGCGGGACCTGTCGCGGCCGGAGAGTCGACGGTCGGCTCCGGAACGGCCTCCGAAGCCGGCACGGCCGGCTCCGGCCCGCTGTGTGGGACCGGGGAAGCCAACGGGCTCGGCGCGAGTGGCCTCGGGTCTCCCCCAGGGCCGCCGTCCGGTGACGACTCGCCGTCGCGGGAGGACCGAACCTCGGTGAGATCGTCGACGCGGGCTCTCACGCCCAGCCCACCGGCCCGTACCAGGCGCAGCAGAACCAGTGTCAGACCGCTGACGGCGAGGAGAAGCAGGACGAGAAGCGTGATGAGGGCGGCACCCACGGTTGCTCCTCCCGCCTCCGTCTGCACCTGTCAGGACAGGCGTGAGCGGCGCGGGACCGGACCAGGCACTGGACGAGCACATGCATCGACGGATCCCTGAAAAACAGGCCGTGAGCAGCACGCACGGGTAGAAAGCCGTGGCCGTGCCGGCACGCGACGCCCGAGTTCCGCAGGAACGCTCGCCCTGATGTGAAGTTGTGCCAGCTATCTGGACCGCATACGCGCGGTAGTCCTCGCACCTTTGTGGAAGGGTAGATCTGCCGCTTTCATGCGGTCAAGAAAAACATCAGCGAGCCCCGGGGGCCTCGGACCAGAACCGCCACCCTTTCGGCGGCGCGGCGGCCCCGGGCCCAGATCAGACGCTCCGATGCTGGTCCAGGCTGTGCGCGTCGCCGTCCGCGTCGTCGTCCGCGTCCGGTACCGCGGCCGTGACCACCCGGCGCGCGAGCTCGAGATCGTAGCCCTTCCGAGCGAGCAACGCGATGAGGCGACGGACCCGCACCGGGGCGGGCAGGCCGTCCATCGCGCGCAGGCGGCGGGCGACCAGGGCGCGAGCGGTCTCCTCCTCGTCCTCGGCGCCCACTGCCGCCAGGGCGGTCTCCGAGGCCTCGGGCGCGACACCGCGCCGCCGCAGCTCGGTCGCCAGGGCCCGGCGGCCCAGACCCCGACCCGCCCGAGCCGAGGAGACGAACGCGGCCGCGAACGCCTCGTCGTCGATCAGGCCGACCTCCACCAGACGGTCGAGCACCTGCTCTGCCACATCGTCCGCGACGCCGCGCCGCCGCAGCACGGTGGCGAGCTCGGCCCGGCTGCGAGGCCGCGCCGCGAGCTGACTCAGGCAGATCTCCCGCGCGACGGCGACAGCATCATCGCCCGCGGCCCCCGCGGCGGCCGTGGATCGAGCCGCCCGCGCCTGCCGGGCCGGCGACGCACCCGCGCCGCCAGGCCCGGTGGACTCCTCACCCGCCACGGGCCAGCCCGTCGTGGTCCCCCATGGCTCAGCCGCCGGGAACGGCTCCTGCCGGGACACCGCTCCCCCGGTCAGAGGTCCACCGGAACCGGTGCGGGAGCGTCAGCGTCCAGCGTCGGGGAGAGACCGAGCTTCTCCTTGATCCGCTTTTCGATCTCGTTGGCCAGATCCGGGTTGTCGCGGAGGAATGACCGCGCGTTCTCCTTGCCCTGGCCGAGCTGGTCGCCGTCATAGGTGTACCAGGCACCGGACTTGCGGATGATGCCGTGCTCGACGCCCATATCGATCAGGGAGCCCTCGCGGCTGATACCGCCGCCGTAGACGATGTCGAACTCGGCGGTCCGGAACGGCGGGGCCATCTTGTTCTTGACCACCTTGATCCTGGTCCGGTTACCGACCGCCTCGGCACCGTCCTTCAGCGTCTCGATGCGGCGTACGTCGAGCCGGACGGAGGCGTAGAACTTCAACGCCTTTCCGCCGGTGGTGGTCTCCGGCGAGCCGAACATGACGCCGACCTTCTCGCGGAGCTGGTTGATGAAGACGGCGGTGGTGCCGGAGTTCGCGAGCGCCCCGGTGATCTTCCGCAGCGCCTGCGACATCAGCCGGGCCTGCAGACCCACGTGGCTGTCGCCCATCTCCCCCTCGATCTCGGCCCGCGGTACCAGCGCCGCGACCGAGTCGATGACGATGATGTCCAGCGCGCCGGAACGGATCAGCATGTCGGCGATCTCCAGCGCCTGCTCCCCCGTGTCGGGCTGGGAGATGAGCAGCGCGTCGGTGTCGACGCCGAGCTTCCCCGCGTACTCCGGATCAAGCGCGTGCTCGGCGTCGATGAAGGCCGCGATGCCGCCGGCCGCCTGCGCGTTCGCCACCGCGTGCAGCGCGACCGTGGTTTTTCCGGATGACTCCGGCCCATAGATCTCGATGACACGCCCGCGAGGGTAGCCCCCGATACCGAGCGCGACATCCAGGGCGATGGATCCAGTCGGGATGACCTGGATCGGCGGGCGGGTGTCGTCACCCAGCCGCATGATCGAGCCCTTGCCGAACTGCTTGTCGATCTGCGCAAGGGCGTTCTCCAACGCCTTCTCGCGGTCGGGTCCTACCATTTGGGTTACTCCCGGCTGAGGTCCTCGAGTCTTGGCCACGATCCGACGCTAGGGGGTGGGTCCGACAGTTTCGATAGCCGGGTGGCCTCTGTGGACAACTGAGCGCATGTGGACAACACTAGCCGAACATCCGTTCGAAGCCGCAGCGACACGCCGGTGCCCACCCGAACGGGTGGTTCCGGCACACCACGCGCATACCCCCGGCACGGCGGGTGGCCGCACCGGGCCGCCCGACGCCGAGCGTCGCCGCCCGAACGAGCCCGACCGACGGCCGAGCCGGCAAGGGTGCCGGCAGGGTGGCTGGCGAGGGGCCTGTGACCGAGCCGGCAGCCAGGCCACGGGCGGGCCTCGGCGGTCGCCGCGTCAGCGGTCGCGGGCCGGCACGTTGAACTCGTCGCAGACGGCACGCCACACCCGTTTGAGGTCGTCGCCCCGGCCCAGCGCGCCCTCGACGGTCGCCCCACCCAGCCCGGCGATCACGTGATCGCGGGCCAGCGAGTCCGCGTACGCCGCGCCGAACTGCTTGTTCATGTTCGCCCAGAACTCGGTCAGTCGCACGGGACCAGTGTGCACGGACCGCCCGCCCGCTCTCCCGGCGCGGGACGTCCCGCGCCGGAGCCGCGCAGCCGGCGAGTTGTGTGGTGGGGCCAGTTGTGTCGGTGGCAGGACGCAGACTGGTGCACGTGACCGCATCGGACCCGCTCGCCGCCTTCTCGGCCCCGACCCGGGAATGGTTCGCGTCCTCCTTCGCGGCTCCGACGCCGGCCCAGGCCGGCGCGTGGGCGGCCGTCGCCGGCGGGGAGAGCGCCCTGGTCGTCGCCCCGACGGGGTCGGGCAAGACCCTCGCCGCGTTCCTCTGGTCGCTGGACTCGCTGGCGCGCTCGGCGCCGCCGGCCGATCCGACCCGCCGCTGCCGGGTGCTCTACGTCAGCCCGCTCAAGGCGCTGGCGGTCGACGTGGAGCGCAACCTGCGCGCGCCGCTCACCGGCATCCGGGCCGCCGCCACCCGGCTCGGCCTGCCCGTGCCGGACGTGTCGGTGGGTGTCCGCTCCGGCGACACCCCGGCGGCCGAGCGCCGGGCGTTCGGCCGCACCCCGCCGGACATTCTGATCACCACGCCGGAGTCGCTGTTCCTGATCCTCACCAGCGCCGCGCGGGAGGCGCTGCGCGGCGTGGAGACGGTGATCTTGGACGAGGTGCACGCGGTGGCGGGCACCAAGCGCGGCGCCCACCTGGCGCTCAGCCTCGAGCGCCTCGACGACCTGTTGGACGTCCCCGCCCAGCGGGTCGGCCTGTCCGCGACGGTGCGCCCGGTCGACGAGGTCGCCCGGTTCCTCGGCGGGCCACGTCCGGTCACCGTGGTGCGCCCGCCGGCGGCGAAGACCCTCCAGATAGACGTGGTCGTCCCGGTCGAGGACATGGCGAACCTCGGCGAGGTGGCGGGCGCGGTCCCGGAGGGCTCCGCCGCCGGGGCGGCACCGCGGGCGTCGATCTGGCCGGCGGTCGAGGAGAAGGTGCTCGACCTGATCCTCGGTCACTCCTCGACGATCGTCTTCGCGAACTCCCGGCGGCTGGCGGAGCGGCTGTGCGCGCGGCTGAACGAGCTGTACGCCGACCGTCTCACCGCGGCGGACACCACCGGCGACGCCCACGGGCGGGAGACCGGTGGCTGGGCGGCGCCCGCGGAGATCATGGGAGCGGCCGGGGTGGCCGTGCCGCCGGCCGGGGTGGAGGTGGCGCGGGCCCACCACGGCAGCGTCAGCCGTGAGCAGCGCATGCTGATCGAGGAGGATCTCAAGGCCGGGCGGCTGCCCGCCGTGGTCGCCACGTCCAGCCTCGAGCTGGGTATCGACATGGGCGCGGTCGACCTGGTCGTGCAGATCGAGTCGCCGCCCAGCGTGGCGGCCGGCATGCAGCGGATCGGCCGGGCCGGCCACCAGGTCGGCGCGGCCAGCCGGGGGGTGGTGCTGCCCAAGCACCGTTCCGACCTGCTGGAGTGCGCGGTCGTGGCGGAGCGGATGAGCGACGGGCGCATCGAGGCCGTGCGCTACCCGCGCAACCCGCTCGACGTGCTGGCCCAGCAGATCGTCGCGATGGTCGCGGTCGAGGACCGCGAGGTCGACGAGCTGGGCGCGCTGGTCCGCCGCGCGGCGCCGTTCGCCACCCTGCCCGTCTCCGTCTACGAGGCCGTGCTGGACATGCTGGCCGGGCGCTATCCGTCCGACGACTTCGCCGAGCTGCGGCCCCGCGTCACCTGGGACCGGGCGACCGGGGTCCTCGCCGGCCGGCCGGGTGCCCAGCGGCTCGCCGTGACCAGCGGCGGCACGATCCCCGACCGCGGCATGTTCGGGGTCTTCCTGGTCGGCGAGAAGGCCAGCCGGGTCGGCGAGCTCGACGAGGAGATGGTCTACGAGTCCCGGGTCGGCGACGTCGTACTGCTCGGCTCGTCGAGCTGGCGGATCGAGGAGATCACCCCGGACCGGGTGCTGGTGACCCCGGCGCCCGGCCGGCCCGGCCGGTTGCCGTTCTGGCACGGTGACGCGCCGGGCCGGCCCGCCGAGCTCGGCCGCGCGCTCGGCTCGTTCCTGCGAGAGCTGTCGGCGGCGAGCCCGCGGGACGCCGCCGACCGGGTGCGCTCCGCCGGGCTGGACGACTGGGCGACCACGAACCTGCTGGCCTACCTGGACGAACAGCGTGCCGCCACCGGCCATCTCTCCGACGACCGCCGCGTCGTCGTGGAGCGGTTCCGCGACGAGCTGGGCGACTGGCGGCTGGCCGTCCACTCGCCGTTCGGCGCGCCGGTGAACGCGCCCTGGGCGCTGGCGATCGGCGCCCGGCTGCGGGAACGCCACGGCGCCGAGGTCCAGATCATGCACACCGACGACGGCATCGTCGCCCGTGTGCCCGACACCGCCGAGCCCCCCGAGGCCGAGCTGGTCGTCTTCGAGCCCGAGGAGGTCGAGGCGCTCGTCCGGGCCGAGGTGGGCGGCAGCGCCCTGTTCGCGAGCCGGTTCCGCGAGTGCGCGAGCCGCTCCCTGCTGCTGCCGCGACGCACTCCCGGTCGGCGCACGCCACTGTGGCAGCAACGCCAGCGCAGCGCGCACCTGCTGTCGGTCGCCTCGACCTTCGGCGACTTCCCGGTCGTGCTCGAGACGATGCGCGAGTGCCTGCAGGACGTCTACGACGTCCCGGCGCTGGTGGGCCTGATGCGTGACATCGGCGCCCGGTCGCTGCGGGTGGTCGAGGTCGAGACCCCGTCCCCGTCGCCGTTCGCCTCCTCGCTGCTGTTCGGCTATGTGGCCGCGTTCATGTACGACGGCGACGCGCCGCTGGCCGAACGGCGCGCCCAGGTCCTCTCCCTGGACAGTTCGCTCCTCGCCGAGCTGCTCGGTGAGACCGAGCTGCGCGAGCTCATCGATCCGGCGGCGCTGGAGCGGATCACCGCCGAGCTCCAGCGGCTGGTACCCGACCGGCACGCCCACGACGTCGAGTCCACCGCCGACCTGCTGCGTGCCCTCGGCGACCTGACCGACACCGAAGCCGAGGCGCGGGGGGTGGCACCGTCCTGGCTGGCGGCGCTCGTGGACGCCGGGCGGGTGATCCACGTGCGCATCGGCGGCGAGGCACGCTGGGCGCCGGTCGAGGACGCCGGCCGCCTGCGCGACGCGCTCGGCGTCCCGCTGCCAGTCGGGGTGCCGGCGGCGTTCACCGAACCGGTCCGCGATCCGCTCGGCGACCTGGTCTCCCGCTACGCACGCGCCCACGGCCCGTTCGAGGCCGCGGCCGTCGCCACCCGGTTCGGGCTGGGGGTGGCGGTGGTCGTCGGGGCCCTCGAACGGCTCACCGCGACCGGGCGGCTGGTACGCGGCGAGCTCCACCCGGATCGCGCGGGCGAGCAGTGGTGCGACGCGGGGGTGCTGCGCGCGCTGCGCCGCCGCAGCCTGGCGGCGCTGCGCAAGGAGGTGGAGGCCGTCCCCACCCGGGCGATGGGCGCGTTCCTGCCCGCCTGGCAGTCGGTGACGACCGGCCGCGGGCGCGGTGTGGACGGCGTGCTGCGCGCCGTGGAGCAGCTCCAGGGCGCACCGGTGCCGGCGAGCGCGCTGGAGCAGCTGGTCCTGCCGGCCCGGGTCAGCGACTACTCACCGGCGATGCTGGACGAGCTGTGCGCGACCGGCGAGGTGCTGTGGGCCGGGGCCGGTGGCCTGCCCGGCAACGACGGCTGGGTCACCCTCGTGCTGGCCGACTCGGCCGGGGAGCTGCTGCCCCCGCCCGACCTGGACGCCGCCGGCGGCGACCCGCACCGCGCGATCCTCGACGCTCTCGCCGGCGACCAGGCGCTGTTCTTCCGGACCCTCTCCGACCGGGCCGGCGCGCTCGACGACACCGCCCTGGCGGGCGCGCTGTGGGATCTGGTGTGGGCCGGCCTGGTCACCAACGACACCCTCGCCGCCCTGCGCGTCCAGCTCGGCTCCGGGCGTCCGGCGCATCCCGCGCATCCCGCGCCGCCGCGGCGGCGCTCGGCGCGCGGCCGGCCGGCCCGGTACGGCCGGCCGGCGATGCCGCGCCGGGCCGGCCCACCCACCGTCGGCGGCCGGTGGTCGCTGCTGCCGGAGCGGGAGCCCGATCCGACCCGGCGGGCGCACGCGCTGGCCGAGTCCCTGCTGGACCGGCACGGCATCGTCACCCGCGGCGCGGTCACCGCCGAACGCACGCCGGGTGGGTTCGCGGCGGTGTACCGGGTGCTGTCGGCGTTCGAGGACGCCGGGCGGTGCCGCCGCGGCTACTTCGTCGAGTCGCTGGGGGCGGCGCAGTTCGCCGTCCCCGGCGCGGTCGACCGGCTCCGCGCGATCGCCGGGGCGCAACGCGACGCCGCCGACCAGCCCGCCTGGGCGGTCCCCGACCTGACCGCCTCCGATCTGAGCGCTTCCGGGCTGAGCGCCTCCAGGCAGGGCGCCTCCGGCCTGGGGTCGGGCCATGCCGCGGCGGCGCGGCTGGGCGGGGCCGCGGAACAGTTCCCGGTCGCCGGAGTCGCCGGTCCGCCAGGTCACGGTGCCCGCCGCGGGGACACCGGCGCCACGGCGGCGGTCGTGCTCGCGGCCAGCGACCCGGCGAATCCCCACGGCGCCGCCCTGCCCTGGCCCAAACGCCCGGCGGCCGACGGCGAGGGCTCGGGCCACCGGCCGGGGCGCAAGGCCGGCGCGCTGGTCGTGCTGGTCGACGGTGAGCTCGTCCTCTACGTCGAGCGGGGCGGCCGGACTTTGCTGTCGTGGTCGGACGCGCCGGCCCTGCTCGGCCCGGCGGTGGACGCGCTGGCCGGCGCGGTCCGCGCCGGGTCCCTCGGCCGCCTCGCCGTGGAGAAGGCCGACGGGGCCGCGGTGGTCGGCAGCGGGCTCGGCGTGGCCCTGGAACGGGCGGGATTCCACCCGACCCCCCGCGGCCTGCGGCTGCGGGGGTGACCACGGCGCGGGAGGAGCCCGGCCGCGTGCCCACCCCGTGGGACCCGAGCCTGCGCGGCCTGACGATCGGCCTCGTCAGCACCGTCACGCTGATCGCCTTCGAGGCGATGGCGGTCGTCACCGTGCTGCCGGAGGTCGCCGCCGACCTGCGCGGCCTGTCCCTGTACGGCTGGACGACCAGCGGGTTCTTCCTCGGCCTGCTCGTCGGGGTGGTGATCGCCGGGGCGGAGACGGACCGGGTCGGCGCGGTGCGCCCGTTCACCGTCGGGCTCTCGCTGTTCGGCGCCGGCCTCGCCGTGGCCGCCCTCGCGCCGACCATGGAGATCCTGGTGGCCGGCCGCATTCTGCAGGGTCTCGGCGGCGGCGCGGTGCCCGCCGTGCTGTACGCGACGATCGGGCGCGCCTACCCGGAGTCGCAGCGGCCCAGGATGTTCGCGGTGACGTCCACCGCCTGGGTGGTGCCCGGGCTGGTCGGGCCGGTGACCTCGGCGCTCGTCGCCGAGCACGCCGGCTGGCGCTGGGTCTTCGGCGGGCTGCTCCCGCTGGTGGTGGTGGCCGGGGCGCTCACGGTCCGCGCGCTGGGCGGGCTGGGGCCGCCGCCGACCGCACCCGCCGGTGGGGCGGGGCGGCGTTTCGTCGCCGCGATCCGGGTGAGCGTCGGTGCCGGCCTCATCCTGGCCGGGCTGACGAGCCGGTCGCCGCTGGGGATCGCGCCGGTCCTCGCCGGCGGGCTGCTCGCCTACCGGCCGCTACGTGTCCTGCTTCCGGAGGGGACGCTGCGCGCGCGGCCCGGCATCGCGGCGGCGGTGGCCGCCCGCGGGTTGCTGACCTTCGCCTTCTTCGGCGCCGACACCTTCGTCCCGCTGGCCATCACGGCGGTGCGCGACCAGTCCACGACGGTCGCCGGCACGGCGGTCACCGTCGCGACCGTGACCTGGACCACCGGCTCCTGGACGCAGGCGCGGCTGGCCGGGCGCTACCCGGGGCGGGCGCTGATCCGCTCCGGCCTGCTCCTGGTCGCGGGCGGCACGGCGGGCTTCGGCCTGGTCCTGGTGGACGTCGTCCCGCTGGCGGTGCCGGTCGTCTGCTGGGGGATGGCCGGGCTCGGGATGGGCCTGGCGTACTCGCCGATCGTGAGCCTCGTCCTCGCCGAGACACCGCCGGAGCGGCACGGCACGGCCTCCAGTTCGGTGACCCTCTCGGACAACCTCGGAACGGCGTTCGGGACAGGTCTCGGCGGGGTGGCCGTCGCCGCCAGCGAGGCCTCCACCGGGACCCCCGCGACTGGGCTGGGTGTGGTCTTCGCGCTGACCGCGGCCGTCGCCGTGCTGGGCGCCGCCGTCATCCGCCGGGCGCCGTCCAGGACGTTCCCCGCGGCGTCCTGAGGGGCGCGTCCGGGCGGTCAGGTCGTGACGATCCGTGTCCTGACAGGTCGGCGGGTCCCGGCCGTGGGCACCATGGGGTGTGCCCGAAGGTGACACGGTCTGGCTGGCGGCGCGGCGGATGGACACCGCGCTCGCCGGCCGAATGCTGTTGCGCTCGGACTTCCGGGTGCCGTCACTGGCTACCGCCGACCTGAGCGGACGGCGGGTCAGCACCGTCCGACCACGCGGCAAGCACCTGCTGACCCGGGTCGAGGGTGGCCTCACCCTGCACACCCACTTCAGGATGGAAGGCTCATGGCATCTCTACCGGCCCGGCTCGCGCTGGTCCGGGGGACCGGCCTGGCAGGTCCGGGTGGTACTGGTCACCGCGGAACAGGTGGCCGTCGGCTACCGGCTGCCGGTCGTCGAGATCCTGCCGACCGAGCAGGAGGACCGGGTCGTCGGACACCTGGGCCCGGACGTCCTCGGCGTGGACTGGGACCTCG
Source organism: Parafrankia discariae (assembly GCF_000373365.1). Taxonomy (NCBI): domain Bacteria; kingdom Bacillati; phylum Actinomycetota; class Actinomycetes; order Frankiales; family Frankiaceae; genus Parafrankia; species Parafrankia discariae. The sequence continues at coordinate 166,896 of NZ_KB891241.1, read as the reverse complement.
ACCGCGCCGTGGCGAACCTGCGCGCCGAGCCGACCCGGGAGATCGGGTCAGCGCTGCTCGACCAGCGGCTGCTGGCCGGGCTGGGCAACATCTGGCGGACGGAGGCGTGTTTCCTCGCCGGAGTGAGCCCGTGGACCCCGGTCGGCGAAGTAGGAGATCTTGAAGGGCTGGTCCGCCGCGCCCAGGCGATGATCAGGGCCGGGGCACGGGGCGGGCACCAGGTGACGACCGGATCCGCCCGCCCGGGCGAACAGCATTGGGTGTACGGACGCGCAGGCAGGCCCTGTCGGCGCTGCGGCACGCTCGTCCGCCGTCAGGAGCAGCGGACGGCCACCCAGAGTTCGCCCGGGCGCGGATCGCCGGCGCGTGCCGCCGGGCCCCGTTCTCAGGGGTCCCACGGCCAGGCCCGGCGTGACCACGACCGGCGCGAGGACGGCCGGCGTGACGGTGGCCGGCTCGCCCGCGACGTCGGTGGGTCCGTCGACATCGAGGATCAGGACGGTCGGGTCACCGCGTGGTGCCCGACCTGCCAGCCCGGCCCCGCTCCGGGGGCCGCGGCCGGCGGGTGGGATGTTCGCCCCGGCCGCCGGGGCGTCACACCCGGCTGGCCGCCAGCAGGCGGGCACGGCCCCGGGTGAACGCGCCCTCGGCCGCCTTCACGCTGATGGACAGGTCGTCGGCGGCCTGTCGGGTGGTCCGGCCAGCGGCACGGGCCATCATGATCTGCCGCTCGCGGCCACGCAGGCGACGGGTCTGGTCGAGCAACCAGAGCGCCTCCGCGCGGTCGCAGGTCGAGTCCTCGGGGCCGGGGTCACTGGGCGCCGCGACGCTGCGGGCCATCGCACGGTCCGCGCGCATCCGCGCACGGTGATGATCAACGCACAGCCGGAGCACGGTCGTGGTCAGGAACTGACCGACTCGGTGGCTGTCGAGGTTGCGGAACCCCGCCGCGCGCACGAGTGCCTCCTGCGCGCAGTCCTCCGCGTCGGCGGTGCTGGGCAGCCGCCTGCGCGCAATGTGTACCAGTCGTTCGCGGTGCGGCAGGACGAGCGACCACCGGTCACCGCTGAACGGCTGGTCGACGGCAGCGAGCGGTGCCGCCTGAGCTGCCTGCCGGGCCGGCTGTGAGGTCGGGGACTCGTTCTCTTCCCCAATAATTAGCGTCATGGCACTTCCACCTGCCTGGCTGCGTCATGCCATCCGGACGTCCGGGACCGCCGGTCTGGCCATCGCACGGCGGCGATGAAAACGTGGACGACGCTCCCCTCGTCACCCGACGCCACAATCGCCGATCGGACATGTGGGACATTAAGGCAATCGCAGCGTGCGCGCCATAACCCCCGTCACATATTCAAACCCATCTCCCACTCCATGGTGCTAACCCGGGTGTACACCGCGCCGAAGGGAAAGCTAAATCTGCATAGTCACTGTGCACTTAAGCGGATGACCTTTATCTGACCCGGTCGGCGGAAAGTCGCTGTGGGGCAGGCACAACGGCTGGCCGACGCCCGGCCGAACGGCCCGCCGGCTCCGGCCGGACGTTAAGCGGAGGTGACACCTAAGAAGATCCTGCCGGTTCAGGTCGGGCGGCCTCGCCCGGTGGATCCCATCAGTTCGGATAGCCCATCGGCGTAGGCGCGCAGCCGATCGACGTCCTCGGTGAGCCGGCGCAGCTCGGCCGCGGGCGCCGCGACGGTCCCGACGATCTCGGTCGCGGCGGCCAGCAGGCCGTCCAGCGCGTCGGCCGCGCGGTTCATGCCGTCGAGCAGCTGGGCCGAGGTGGCCAGGATGCCCGCGCGCCGGGCCGGATCCGCCACCGCCCGCGCCGCGGCCTCGCAGGCCAGGACCTGCCCGGCGCTGACCCGCAGGCCGTCCACCAGCCGCACGGCGCCCGCCACCGCCGTACGCACCGGGGCCGCGGGTGGGTGGTCCGCCACCGAGCGGGCCAGCGCGACGAGCGCGGCCAGCCCCGCCTCCCCCCGGCGCAGCGGGCGCGCGGCCGCCGAGCGGCGCAGCGCCATCGCCGTCGGCGCGGGGACCACCGGCAGCGCGGGCGCGTCAGCGGTGTCCTGGAATGCCCGCAGCTCCCGATAGGACAGACCGGCCCGGACGAGCGCCGCTCCCCCGAACACGAACCATCCCCAGGAGTGGTCGATGAAGGCCGCCGCGGGTGACGCGGCGGCGGCGGCCGTCCAGGCCTGGGTGGAAATGGCGGCGCGCCGCCGCGCGCGCCGGACGGAACGCCCGAAACGGCGCTCCGACCTTTCCAGCGACCGGCGTTCGACGTCGGCCCTGATCCAGTCGGGCAACGCCGGCGTGACCGCCGCGGCGAGTTCCGCGGCGCGAATTCGATAACCCTCGAACGCGGTCCTGTCGACCGAATCGGCGAAGTGAAAAGAACTTCTTCCTTCTGGCCGCCAATGCGCCTGTTTCCCGCGCGCGCCACGACCGGAATCACCGCTCGTGACCGGCACCCCGGGAAATGCCGACGATTCCGGGCCGACCTGCCGGCCCGTTGGCGTGGCGGAGTCCGCGAGGCCGGCGGTGGGGTCGGCTCCGGAGTCGGTCATCGACAGCCTCCCGCAGTCACCACGGCCCAAACGACCATCGGATCAAACGATCATCGCGACCGGTTCAGGCTGGCGGAGCGTCCTGGGAACCGGGCGCGGGCGGCGTGGCGCCGCCCTGCGACGGCGCGGAGTCACCCGCCGCCTTACCCAACGACAGACGCTCGTCGCCGGTGCCCCCCGGCGCCCGGCCGGCGGAGAGGCCCGGCGGGGGTGGTACGGGCGGCATCGCCGGCCGGCCCGCCGACCCGGGCGCGACCGGGACCGCCCCGTGGCCGCCGGCCATGCTTCCGCGCAGCTCGGCGAGGCGCCCGGCGGCCTGGGCGTCCATGGTCGCGCGGCGCACCTCGAGCATCCGGGCCTCCATGCCCTGCGAGGCGAGCTCCTGGCGGCCGAGCGCCACCGCGTAGCGCTTCTCGACCTTGTCCCGCACCTCGGCCAGCGTCGGCGTGTCACCGGGCGGGGGAAGCGACGACATCCCCTCCATCGCCTTGCTCATCTGCTCGTGCATGGCGGCGTGCTCGATCTGGGTGAGCAGGCGGGTCCGCTCGGCGAGCTGGCGGTGCATGCGGGCGGTGTTGTCCTCGACCGCCACGCGCGCCTGCGCGGCCGACGCCGCGGCCTGCTCGTGCAGGACCTTGAGATCCTCCAGCGCCGCCTCGGCGGCGATCAGCTTGCTGGCGAACGCCTGCGCGGTCTGCTCGTACTGGACCGCCGTGGCCAGATCACCGGCGTCCCGGGCGTTGTCCGCGAGCATCAGAGCGGAGCGCGCCGACTCGGTGAGGTTGGTGACGTCCTCGACCTGGCGGCCCATCTTCATCTCGATCTCGCGCTGGTTGCCCACGACGAGGGCGGCCTGGGAGACGAGTTTCTCGTGCTGCTGGCGGGCCGCCTCGATCGCCTGGTCGATCTGGACCCGCGGATCCGCGCGGTTCTCCAGCTCGATCTCAGCCCGCTTCGACAGGTAGCGGAGGTACTTACGGACGACATTCGCCATACCTCGATCGTCCCACGGCGAGGCCGATCTGGTGAGCCGCCGACAGCCTCGTTCCGCGACCGGGCCGCGCCGAGCCCTGTCCGATTCCCGACGCGGCGCCCGATCCGCCCCGGCTCCAGCCGGATGCCCCGTTCGCCGGAGCGGACCGGGACCGGGCGAACCGGGGCGACTAGACCATCGCCTGGAACATCCAGTGCTGTTCCTCGAGGTCGCGGAGCACGCCGATGAACAGGTCCTGGGTCACCGGGTCCGGCTGCTCGGTCACGTCCATCCGGGTGCGCATCCTGGTGATCATCGCGGCCAGGACGTCCGTGATCAGCCGGATCGCCTTCTCGTCGTTGATGTAGCCGGGCTCGACACCGTGCAGGTGACTGCCGCGGGCGATGGTCCCGGCCTGGCCGTCAGGGTTCACCCCGATCGACACGGCGCGTTCGGCGGCCAGGTCGGTGTGGCGCCGGGCGAGCTCGACCACGGCGTCGAGCTGAAGGTGCACCGTGCGGAAGTTATGGCCGATCACGTTCCAGTGGAGCTGCTTGGCCAGCAGCGACAGATCGACCAGGTCCACGACGGCGCCCTGGAGCGCCTCGCCGGTGACCGTGCGCGCCTCGTCTGACAGCGGACTGCGGATCGCGCTCATGTTGATCCTCTCTCTGGAGCTCGGGCACGTCCCACGAAAAGGCGTGCCCGCAGAGAAGATCCGTACGCTGACCGGACAGGCCCGCGTGGCTCAGGCGGCGCGGTCGACCACCGCCGGGCGGGCCGGCACGACCACGGCGGACGGGCCACCGACCGGTGTCGGCGCGCTCGCCGCCAGCTCGGCGAGTTCCAGGTCGTCACTGACCTCGCGAAGAAGGTCCGCCAGCCGTACCCCCAACGCGTCGCAGATGGACGCGAGCAGTTCCGAGCTCGCCTCCTTCTGGCCGCGCTCGACCTCCGAGAGGTAGCCGAGCGACACTCTCGCCGCCGACGACACCTCCCGCAGTGTCCGGTGCTGATCCTGTCGGCGGCGGCGCAACGCCTCGCCGATCACGCGTCGGAGCAGGACCATCGAGCCTCCTCCTTCGTCCACGGGCTGCGTTCACCGTATACCCGCCGGGCGCCCCTCCGGGGCATCGTTGATAGGACTGTAACGCTGTAAGCACCCCCAAACGGGGATCGGCGCCGCCACCCGGCCGATCGGCCGCCGTCCATTCCACCAACGGGCGGCCGAGAGCGGATGATCAGTGCGCCCGGGCCTGTTCCGGCAGCGCCGACCCGCCGACGGCCGGACGGCCTTCCAGGGTACGGCGCAGCACGTCCAGAGCCTGCACGACGGCGAACTCACGGATCCGCTGCCGGTCGCCGGGCAGCCGCAGCGAACGGGACGTCGTGCCGTCCGGGCCGGCCAGCCCCAGATGCAGGGTGCCCACCGGCTTGCCCTCCTGCTCCCGCGGGCCGGCGACGCCGGTGGTGGCGAGCCCGTAGGTGGCCCCGAGCAGGTCCCGAACGCCGGCCGCCATCGCCTCGGCCGCCGCCGGCGAGACCGCGCCCTCGGTCGCCAGGACATCCCGGCCGACGTTGAGCACGGTGCCCTTGACCTCGGTGGCGTACGAGACGACCCCGCCGCGGAACACGGCGCTGGCCCCCGGGACGTCGGTCAGCCGGCCCGCCAGCAGCCCGCCGGTCAGCGACTCCGCGACGGCGAGCGTCGCCCCCTCCACCCGCAGCAGCTCCAGGACGACGCCCTCCAGCGACTCGTCGTCGCCGCCGTAGACACCGGCGCCGAGCGCCGCGCGCGCCGCCCGCTCCACCGGGGCGATCAGCGTCTCCGCGGCCGCCCGGTCCGCGGCGCGGGCGGTGATCCGCACCCGGGTCTGGCCGCCGCTGGCGAGGAACGCGATGCGCGGGTTCCCGATCGGTTCGAGCCGGGCGACCTCGTCCGCGAGCGCCTCGGCGACCATCGACTCCCACATGCCCGCCGTGCGCAGCACCCGGTGCACAACCACCGCGGGCTGCCCGGCCCGGCGCAGGATGTCCGGCAGCACGCTGCGGGTGAACATCTCGTGCATCTCGAACGGGACGCCGGGCATGGCGTAGACGACACCGGAGCCGATCTCCAGCTGGACGCCGGGCGCGGTGCCCGGGCCGTTGGGCAGCGGCCGCGCGCCGACGGGCAGGTCAGCCTGCCGGAAGTTCATCTCGGGGACCCCGCGGCCCCCCGCTCCCGAACGCGACCGGCCCAGCTCCTCGAAGCGGCGGCGCAGGGTGGCCTCCTCGGCCTCGTCCCGGCGCAGGCCGACGCCGGCGGCCAGGGCGATCCCCTCGCGGGTCAGGTCGTCCTGGGTCGGGCCGAGCCCGCCCGTCATGATCACGGCGTCGGCGCGCCCCAGCGCGACACCGATCGCGGTCGCGATGTCCGAGATCAGGTCACCGACCACGGTGGACGTCGCCACCTCGACCCCGACGTCGGCGAGCTGACGTCCCAGCCAGGCCGCGTTGCCGTTCACGATGTCCCCGTAGAGGAGCTCGTCCCCCACCGCCAGCAGTTCAGCGCGCATCGATCTCTCCTCTTCCGGGCCCGGTCACAGCCCCCTGATCCGGCGCCGTCAGCTCCCGTGCCGTCGGCTCCGGTGCCGTCGACTCCGACGCCACCTGCGCCTGCGCCGCCTGCGCCTGCGGCAGCTCCGGGCCGGCCTGGCGGCGCAGCGCCAGCGCCCGGTAGACGTAGTCCGCCCCGGTCACCACGGCGACCACGACCCCGCAGGCGAGGATCACCGCTCGACCGCTGGCCGCGACGCCCGCCAGCGGCAGCACGTAGAGCCCGAGCGAGATGTTGAGGAGCAGTGTCTTCGCCTTGCCGCCCCGACTGGCCGCGATCACCCCGTACCGGATGACCCACAGCCGTAGCAGCGTCACGCCGATCTCGCGGACGGCGACCACGACGGTGACCGCCCAGGGCAGCTCACCGAGGATCGACAGCGAGACCAGCGCGGCACCGGTGAGCGCCTTGTCCGCGATGGGATCCACCAGAATCCCGAAGTCGGTGACGAGGCCGCGGCGGCGGGCGATCGAGCCGTCGATCTGGTCGGTGACCGCGGCGACGGCGTACGCGCCGAACGCCGCGTAGCGCCAGCCGTCGGTGTCCGGGCCGGCGAACAGGAAGGCCACGAAGACCGGTACCAGCGCCAGCCGGAGGATCGTCAGGACGTTGGCGATGTTGAGAACGGGCGGCTTCGGCGCCGCCCGGTCGCCGGTGCCGGTGCCGGTCACGCCACACCCGAAGGGTGGCCCACCGCGTCCATCGGGCCGACCCCGTCCGGGATCGGCGGCAGCACGGAACCCGCCACGGCCGGCCCGGCCGCCACGGTGCCGGCCGGGCCGGCTCCGGCGCGGTCGAGCATGCCGGTGAACTCCGCGACCAGGTCGACGCCCTCGGCCGCCACGACCCGGGCCGCGATCAGGTCCCCGACGGCCACGCCGCCCGGTGGCCCACCCGCGGGCAGGCGGACCGTGCACGAGCCGTCGGCGTCGGCCTGCTGGTGCCCGGCGCAGCCGTACCCGAGAGCACCGGCCACCTCCTCGACGAGCACCTCGACGGTCGTGCCGATCCGGCGCTCGGCGCGGGCGGCGGTGAGCTGCTCGACGAGGTCGGTCACCTCGGCCCGCCGGTTCTCGATCTCCTCGGGGTCGACGTGGTCCGCCATGCCGGCGGCCTCCGTCCCCTCCTCGTCGGAATAGCCGAACACCCCGACCGCGTCGAGGTCGGCACGCTCGAGGAAGTTCAGCAGGATGTCGACGTCCTCGTCGGTCTCACCGGGGAAGCCGACGATCACGTTCGAGCGGGCGCCCAGGTCCGGGAGCAGCGCGCGGGCCCGCCGCAGCAGGTCCAGGAAGTCGGTCGAGCCGCCGAACCGGCGCATCCGCCGCAGCACCGCCGGGCTGGCGTGCTGGAACGACAGGTCGAGGTAGGGCGCCAGGCCCGGCGTCGTCAGCAGCACCTCCAGCAGGGACGGCCGCAGCTCGGCCGGCTGGAGATACACGGTGCGGACCCGGACGATCCCCGGGACGGCGGCCAGCTTCGGCAGCAGCTTCTCCAGCGCCCGCAGATCGCCGAGATCCTTGCCGTAGGACGTCGAGTTCTCGCTGACCAGGACCAGCTCGCGGGCGCCCTGCCCGGCCAGCCACTCGGCCTCGGCCAGCACGTCCTCCGGGCGGCGGGAGACATGCGAGCCGCGGAAGGACGGGATGGCGCAGAAGGCGCAGCGGCGGTCGCACCCGCTGGACAGCTTCAGCGGCACGACCGGGCTGGAGGTGAGCCGCTGCCGGCCGCTCCCCGCCGTGACCGCGCCCGCCGGCTGGATATGACCGGGGATGTGCGGCGAGTGCGCCGCGCGGGAGGCGTCCCCCCGCTCCACCGGGGAGATCGGCAGCAGCGTGCGCCGGTCGCGCGGGGTGTGCGAGGCCGGCGCCGAGCCGGCGAGCACCGCCTCGAGGTGCGCGGAGATCCGCGGGTAGGCGTCGAAGCCGAGCACGGCGTCCGCCTCGGGCAGGGTGTCGGCGAGCTCCCGGCCGTACCGCTCGGCCATGCAGCCCACGGCCACGACCGCGCGCGGCCCGCCGTCGCCGGGCTCGCGCAGGGCGTCCGCGGCGAGCAGGGCGTCGATCGAGTCCTTCTTCGCCGCCTCGACGAAACCGCAGGTGTTGACCAGGACGGCGTCCGCGTCGGCGGCGTCGTCGACCAGGTCCCAGCCGTCCGTGGCGAGGCGGGCGGCGAGTTCCTCGGAATCCACCTCGTTACGGGAACACCCGAGCGTGACGAGAGCTACCCGGCGTGCAGGACGAGGGGACACGGACCCAGGCTACCGGGGCGGCCCCGGACACCGCGCCGACGGCCCCCGCCCCGGCGTGGCCGGCCCAGGCCCGGGGCCAGCCCGCCAGGCCCGACGTCAGCCCGCCAGGCCCGACGTCAGCCGGTCGGTGCGGCCGTCAGCACCGGCCCGCCGGCCGCGAGGCCGCCCGTGCCCGGCCCGTCGACCGTGCAGCCGCCGCCGGTCGCGGCGAGCGCCACCCGGATCGTCACGACCTCGCCCGACCCGCCGGCCCGGTCCAGTCTCGTGCCGTTACACGAGAGGTCGACGGCGCCCGCGTTGCCCATCTTGATCTCCAGAGCACCCTCGGAGGACACCTCACGGCTGTCGCCCCGTTGCAGGAGCTGCGCGAACAGCACCTTGTCGCTGTCGTCGCGGACCTCCAGCCAGCTCTGCGCGTCGAGGGCCTGCATCCGCACGTTCACCCCGGGAGGTGGCGGGGTCGTGGGCACCGGGGACGGACCGGGCGACGCCGGGCCGGCCGGGGCGCTCGGCGACGCGCTCGGCCGGGGCGTGGCCGTGTCGTCGGAGTCGCCCCCGCCCGAAGGCAGCAGCAGGGCGACGAGTGCCAGCGCGCACACCACCACCAGCGAAATGATCATCGCTGGTACCCAGCGGAAGCCGCCGAACCCGCGGCCACGCCCCCCGCCACCGTGCAGCGGGTCGAACTCCGGCGAGGCGACCACGACCGGGGACGGCACGTGCTCGTGCCCGGCGTCGTACACCGCCAGCAGCGGGCCGGGCTCCAGCCCGAGCGTGGTCGCGATGCTGCGCAGGTGCCCGCGCGCGTAGACGGAGCCGCCGCAGCCGGAGAAGTCGTCCTGCTCGATCCGCTCGATCAGCGAGGCGCGGATCCGGGTCCGGTCGCTCACGTCGTCGATCGTCAGGCCGGCGGCCCGCCGGGCCGCCGCGATGGACGAGCCCAGGGACTCCGCGGCCGCGCCGCCCGGGCCCACCCGCTCCGGAGGTGCCGGCTGCTGCGGCGCCGGGATCTGGGCCGGCGGAGCCGGGACCTGAGCCGGCGAGACCTCGGCCGGCGGAGCCGGGATCTGAGCCGGCGGCACCGCGTCCACCGACTCAGGGGTCGCCGGGTCGTCCGCTGACCGCATGAGCGAACCTCCGCACCCGTTATGCCCTTGGCGCCGCTGGCGTGCGCCAGCCGATATTACGGTCGCCGGCCGACCTCCGACAGCTGGCGACGGACCTGTCCTGACTTTCTTAGCCGCTGCGGAGCGTCGTGAGAAGTCCTTCCAGCTCGTCGGGCATCACGAGTACATCGCGGGCCTTGGAGCCCTCGCTGGGGCCGACTATCCCCCGGCTTTCCATCAGGTCCATCAGCCGGCCGGCCTTCGCGAACCCGACCCGCAACTTGCGCTGAAGCATGGACGTCGACCCGAACTGGGTGCTGACCACCAGCTCGACGGCCTGGAGGAACAGCGCCATGTCGTCGCCGATCTCCTCGTCGATGTCCTTGCGCGGCTCGCCGCCGCCGTCGAAGACGTCCACCACGAAGGCGGGCTGCGCCTGCTCCTTGGTGTGGTCGACGATCGCGGAGATCTCGTCCTCGGAGACGAAGGCGCCCTGGATCCGGGCCGGCTTGCTCGCTCCCATCGGCAGGAACAGCGCGTCCCCGAGGCCGACGAGCTTCTCGGCACCGGCCTGGTCCAGGATCGTGCGGCTGTCGGCCAGCGACGCCGTGGCGAAGGCCAGCCGGGACGGCACGTTCGCCTTGATCAGGCCGGTGACGACGTCCACGGAGGGCCGCTGCGTCGCCAGCACCAGGTGGATCCCCACCGCGCGGGCCATCGCCGTGATCCGGCAGATCGCGTCCTCGACGTCACGCGGGGCCACCATCATGAGGTCCGCCAACTCGTCGACGATGGCGAGAATGTACGGATACGGGGTGTAAACCCGCTCCGAACCGGGCGGCGCCACGATCTCGCCCGCCCGCACCTTCCGGTTGAAGTCGTCGACATGGCGGACACCGCAGGCCGCCAGGTCCTCGTAGCGGTTCTCCATCTCCTTCACCACCCACTGCAGCGCGTCCGCCGCCTTCTTGGGATTGGTGATGATCGGTGTGATCAGATGGGGAATGCCCTGGTAATTCGTCAGCTCGACCCGTTTCGGGTCGACGAGGACCATCCGGACCTGGTCCGGGGTGGCGCGCGCCAGCACGCTCGTGATGAGCGTGTTGATGCAGGTCGACTTACCCGCCCCGGTGGCGCCCGCGATGAGGATGTGCGGCATCTTCGCCAGGTTCGCCAGGACGTAGCCGCCCTCGATGTCCTTCCCGAGGGCCACGACCAGCGGGTGCGGGTTCCCGGTCGCCTCACTGCTGCGCAGGACGTCGCCCAGCGACACCAGCTCGCGGTCGGTGTTCGGGATCTCGATGCCCACCGCGCTCTTGCCCGGGATCGGGCTGATGATCCGCACGTCCGGGCTCTTGACCGCGTAGGCGATGTTCTTCGCGAGCTGGGTGATGCGCTCGACCTTCACCGCCGAGCCCAGCTCCACCTCGTAGCGGGTCACCGTCGGACCCCGGGTGAACCCGGTGACCCTGGCATCGACCTTGAACTGCGTGAGGACGTCCGTCAGGGAGGCGATGACACCGTCGGTGGCCGCCGAGCGCACCTTCGGCGGGGTGCCGGAGCGCAGCAGCGTCGGCGACGGCAGCCGGTAGGCACCGTCCGTCGGCGGGACGAGGTACTCGATGTCATCCGGGCCGGGCGGCCGGGTCGGGGACGGGACGGACTCCGCTGCCACGTCGCCCGCGGCGGCACCCGCCCGGCCCCGCGCCCGCCGCGAACCAGCACCCGCGCCGCCCGCGCCGCCCCCGGCTACGACCGGGGCGACATCGTCTGCCTCCTCGTCGTCGGTCAGCCCGGCGACGTCGGCGAACAGGTCCGCGGGGTCGAGGGCCTCTGCGTCGGGCACCGCGGCCCGGCGGGACCGGCCCGGCCGGGAACGCCCGGCGCCGCTCGGCTCGTCCCGCGCACCGCCCGGCCCCGCGCCCGCCGGACCCGCGTCGACGTCGAAGACGCCCTCGCCGGACCCGGAGCGCCCAGCGCGCCCGGCGCGCCCACGCCGGCCCCGGGCCGGCGGCGCCTCGTCCTCGAGCAGCTCGTCGATGACACCGGTCCCGGCCGCGTCGTCGGCGTCGAGATCGTCGTACTCGTCCTCGAACTCGTCGTAGGAGTCGCCCGGTGCCCGGATCGGGACGGTGAGCCGCTCGGCGAGCTCACGCAGCTTCTCCGGCACCTGGCGGACCGGCGTCGCCGTCACCACCAGCAGCCCGAAGAAGGCGATGAGCAGCAGCAGCGGGACGGCCACGTAGGGGGTCACCGCGCTGACCAGCGGCGCGCTTCCGAGCAGCCCGAGCATGCCGCCGCCGTCGCGCAGCCGGCCCGTGCCGTCGGCGAAGTCCGGCAGCCCGCGGGCGATGTGCAGCACGCCGAGGATCCCGACGGCGACCGCGGCCCAGCCGATCACGACCCGGCCGCGGCTGTCCGGGTCGGACGGCGAGCGCACCAGCCGCCAGGAGGCACCGAGGAAGAACAACGGGACCGCCAGCGCGCCGACGCCGACGAACAGCTCCACCCCCGCGGCGACGAACGCGCCGATCGGCCCGCCGGCCCCGCCCCACAACGCGGCACCGAGCAGGATCGCGGCGCCGAACGCCGCCAGGCCGAGGCCGTCCCGCCGGTGCCCGGAGTCGATGCGCAGGTCCCGCGTCCCGCGGCCGAAACGGCGGAGCAGACCGCCGAGCATGCCGGCGGCGGCCATCCAGCCGTGGTAGACAGCTTTGATCACTGCCTGGGCGATCAGCAGCTGGACGGGAGCCTTCGGCGCGGTCGCCCGGCGGCGGGTGCTCGCCCCACGGGCGGCACCGCCGCGGGTGGACGACCCGGCGCGGCCCCCGGCCGGAGCCCGGCCGGTGGCACCGGATCCGCCGGATCGCGCCGTGGCCGGCCGCGGCTTGGATTGCGCCTGCGGGCGCGCGTTGGACGTGCGTGTGGCCACGCGGAGAAGGTACCCGGGAAGTGACGCGAGTCGCTGCAACCCAGACTATCCGGGCGCGCCACATCCGTGACCCCGGGCGTCCTCCCCGCCCGGTCGGGCCATCCACCCGCCCCGGCCGAGCTCTCGGCTGACGAGAAAACCATCAGACCAGTGTCGGCGGCACGCCAGCCGGCCCCGTGGGGCCCTTCGTCGACAGGATCCGCCGGGCCCGCCACGCGTCGACCAGCCCCGCGGACAGCAGAACGGCCAGTGTCAGAGCGATCTGGGTGATCCGCTCGTAGAAGGTCCAGTGGTCGATCCAAGCTCTCAGCACCGGGAGCACGCAGAGGACGACGCCGCAGGCGAAGACCGCGGCCACCCAGCCCGGTTGCCGAACACCCACGATCACGCCCAGCAGGCCACCCGCGAGCAGCCCCTGCGGCACCGTCTCGGTGAGAGATCCGTAGAAGGAGCTGCTCCAGTAGCCCGTCGTGGACAGTCGCACTGTGCCGAGGAAGCCGTCGTCGTGCGTGCCCCAGAATCCGAACTGGTAGCCGAAGACGCCGAGGAGCGCGGCCCAGCCGAGGACGGCGCCCGTCGCCGCCACCAGGTCCCGGGGGCCCGCGCCCCGGCGACCGGGCACCCGCCTGACCGCGGCCCCCGCCAGCGCCGGGACGGCCAGCACCGCCAGTACCAGGAGCAGCGACAGCGGTGGGCGCAACAGGTCGGTGTGACGGCCGAGCGCGAGCACCGCCCCGGTGGCGGGATACGTCACCACGAGGGCCACCCGCATGATCCGTCGCCGGCCGGCGACGGCGGCGGCGAGCGCGACCAGCCAGGGCACGAAGACCAGCGGGCCGGTGGTGAGGAAGGGCCCGAGCCCCCGGTCCGCCCACGGGTGCGCGGCGGTGGGCCAGGCCGCCAGGCGCTGGTCCGCGGCCGGCTGCCGCTCGGCCAGCACCAGGCAGACCGCGCTGAGCCCCGCGCCGATGGCCGGCGCCAGCGTCGCGGTCGCGCCGCGGACGCCGGCCGGCAGAACGCCGGCGCCGACAGCGCACCTGGTCGCCAGGCCGTGCACGACGAGGTCGACCGCCTCCGCCCCGCTCGGCCGGGTACGCCCGGCCGCCTCGGCGCCGTCGAGCAGCGTACCGAGGAGCTCCTCGCCGCGGGCCTCCCGCCAGCGACGCGGATAGCAGAGCAGCAACCGACGGTAGGCCCGCTCAGGCCCCGGCGGTTCAGTGCCGCCCCGGGACGGCCGCGGGTCGGGGATCTCCAGGTTCATCGTCGGCCGGCCCCTCAGCCGATCGCCGGCGCGCTCAGGGGCGCCGGCCTGGCCAGCCGCGCGAACGCCGTCGCCGGGCCGGCCGCGGGCCGGACGCGCAGGCGCAGTCTGCGGTCGGCCTCGGCGACGTTGGCCCGCAGCCGTTCGGTCTGCTCCGCGAGAACGCCAGCCCCGTCGTCGGTCAGCGTGTAGTACCGCCGCAGCCGCCCGTTGACGACCTCCTCACGCTCGACGCGCACGAGGCCCTCGGCGGCGAGGCGGTCCAGGGCGCCGTAGAGCGTGCCGGGCCGCATGGTCACCCGACCGCCGGAGATGTCCGCGACCTCGCGGATCACCGCGTATCCGTGGCGCGGGCCGTCAGCCAGCGCGGCGAGCACGAGGAACGTCGGTTCCCGCATGTCCTCCACTGTCATACCCGGACTATATTACGCCGAGCGGTATATATCGACTGGCTGACCTTCAGGGCAAAAAACCGGCCCTGGGCCAGGGGACTGGTCCAGGGCCGGGCGGTCTTCCTCAGACTTCCAGGACGACTCAGACTTCCAGGACGACCGGGAGGATCATCGGGCGGCGACGGTAGCGGTCGTTGACCCAACGGCCCACCGTGCGCCGGACGAGCTGCTGCAGCGCGTTCGTGTCGGTCATGCCGGAGCGCATCGCGTCGGCGAGGGCGTCCGCGAGCTTGCCACGGATCTCCTCGAACGCGGCCCGGGAGTCGGAGAACCCGCGGGCGGAGAGATCCGGGCCGACGACGACCTTGCCGGCGGCGGCATCCACCACGACCGTGATCGTGATGAAGCCCTCCTCGCCGAGGATCCGCCGGTCCTTCAGGCTCGACTCCCCGACGTCGCCGACGGCGAGCCCGTCGACGAAGACCATCCCGCAGGGGACCGCCCCGGTGATCTCCGCCTGGCCGTCGATGAGGTCGATGACCATGCCGTCCTCGGCGATGATGACCCGGTCCGGCGGGACGCCGGTGGCCTCGGCGAGCGCACCGTGCGCGCGCAGGTGCCGCCACTCGCCGTGCACGGGCATCATGTTCGACGGCTTGGTCGCGTTGAGCACGTAGAGCAGCTCACCGGCCGGGGCGTGCCCGGAGGTGTGGACCATCGCCACGCCCTTGTGCACGACCCGGGCGCCCCACCTGGTCAGGCCGTTGATCACCCGGAACACGGCCGTCTCGTTGCCCGGGATCAGGCTGGAGGCCAGGACGACCGTGTCGCCCTCCTGGATCCGGATCGCGTGGTCCCGGTTGGCCATGCGGGACAGCGCGGACAGCGGCTCGCCCTGCGACCCGGTCGAGACCAGGCAGATGTTGCGGTCGGGAAGCGAGTCGACGTCGCGACTGTCGATCACCAGGCCGGGTGGGACGCGCAGCAGGCCGAGATCACGGGCGACACCCATGTTGCGGACCATCGACCGGCCGACGAAGCAGACCGACCGGCCGTGCGACTCGGCGGCGTCGAGCACCTGCTGCACGCGGTGGACGTGGCTGGCGAAGCACGCGACGACGATGCGCCGGTCCGCCTCGCGGAAGACCTTGTCGAGCACGGGGGCGATCGCGCGCTCCGAGGCGACGAAACCGGGGACCTCGGCGTTCGTCGAGTCCGAGAGCAGCAGGTCGACGCCCTCGCGGCCGAGCCGGGCGAAGCCGCCCAGGTCGGTGAGCCGCCCGTCCAGCGGGAGCTGGTCCATCTTGAAGTCGCCGGTGTGCAGCACCAGGCCCGCGTCGGTGCGGATGGCGACCGCGACGGCGTCCGGGATGGAGTGGTTGACGGCGAGGAACTCGAGGTCGAACGGACCGAAGGAGTGCTTCTCCTCCTCGCGGATCTGCATGGTCACCGGCTGGATCCGGTGCTCGGCGAGCTTGGCCACCATGAGCGCGAGCGTCAGCCGGGTGCCGACCAGCGGGATGTCACGCCGTTCACGAAGCAGGTACGGGACGGCACCGATGTGGTCCTCGTGCGCATGCGTGAGGATGACCGCCTCGATGTCCTGCAGGCGGTCCCGGATGGCGGTGAAGTCCGGCAGGATGAGATCGACGCCGGGCTGGTCCGTCTCGGGGAAGAGCACCCCGCAGTCGACGATGAGCAGCCGCCCGGAGTGCTCGAACACGGTCATGTTGCGACCGATCTCGCCGAGGCCGCCGAGCGGGATGATCCGCAGGCCGTCGGCGCGCAGCGGCGGCGGCGGGCCCAGCTCCGGGTGCGGACGCGTCATGAAGCCGCCGTCCCCGGGACGACCACGGCGGCGCCCGACCCCGAGAGCCCGGGCGGGGACCCGGGATCGAGCCCGGCCGCGGCCAGATCGGCCCGCAGCCGGGCACGCTCGGCGTCCGTCGCGTCGACGAGCGGGGAGCGGACCGGACCCGCGGGCAGGCCGGCCATGGCCAGCGCCGCCTTCGTCGTGATCACACCCTGAGTGCGGAAGATTCCCTGATATGCGGGCAGCAAGCCCTTGTGGAGCGCGATCGCCCGACCCACCTCACCGGCCCCGAAGGCCTCGATCATCGCCCGAATGGCGGGGCTGGCCACGTGACCGACGACACTGACCACACCGCACGCACCAACGGACAGAAGCGGAAGATTGAGCACGTCCGTGCCCGAGTAGTAGGCGAGGCCGGTGTTGGCCAGTACCCACGAAGACGCGGAGAGATCGTCCTTGGCGTCCTTGACCGCGACGATACGCGAGTGTTCGGCCAGCTTCAGGAGAGTCTCGGTCTCGACCGGTACACCGGACCTGCCGGGAATATCGTAGATCATCACAGGCAGCGATGTCGCGTCGGCGACCGCCCGGAAGTGCGCGAGCAGCCCGGCCTGCGGCGGCTTGTTGTAGTACGGGGCGACCACGAGCAGGCCGTCGGCGCCCGCTTTCTCGGCCGCCTCGGCCAGCTCGACGGTGTGCCGGGTGTCGTTCGTGCCGACGCCGGCGATCACCTGGGCCCGGCTGCCGACCGCGTCACGGACGGCCCGCACCAGGATGTCCTTCTCGGCATCCGACGTCGTGGGCGACTCGCCCGTGGTGCCGTTGATGACCAGCGCGTCATTTCCGGCGTCGACGAGATGCTCCGCGAGCGCCGCGGCGCCGGGGACGTCCAGGCCGCCGTCCGCGGTGAACGGCGTGATCATCGCCGTGATCATCCGCCCGAACGGGGCCGGGGGCAATGCTGACATACCTGCCACGCTAGCGGGCACCTCCGACATCTCCTCCGACGGTCACCGAGCGGCGCCAGTCGGCGGACCCCCGCCGCGAGCGGGCGGCACCGACCGGACGGTCAAACCGGGTCGGCCGCCGCACCGGCGGGCCGGGGCAGGAACCAGGAACTACTTCTGAGCGGCTTTCATGACCCGGACGCCACCCCCGCCGCGCCCGGGGAGGCGGCGGGAGGATGGCTCGCAGACCCTCGACGGGCACCGGCGACCATGTTTCGGTCGAGCCGCATCCACAGCTCACGACGACCGAGACGGACGAACGACAGCGGGCCGCCCCGGCGAGCCGCGCCACCGGCGACCGCACCGCCAGTGACCGCGCCGCAAGTGACGCCTGCGCCGTAGTTCTTCGGCATGCCCACCGCCCCGTCTCGCACGACAGTGGGTTCAGGGTACCGCCACGGCCGGTGCCGCGGTCGCCGTTCAGCGGCGCGGACCAGCCCCCGCCGCCCGCCAGGTGCCCGGCTGGTCCGGCACGGCCACCGATAAGGACAAGCCCACCGCACGACCCGGCCGCGAAGCCGGTGCCAGCGCCCCGAGCTGGGGCGACGCTCCCGGAACGTACGTGATCGACCCACCGGGATCCGGCGGCGGAGTGTGCCAGCCCAGCGCGCGCAGCCCCGAGAGCACCGCCAGCGCCACCAGCAGCGCGAGCAGCGCCTGCTTGGCCGGCCCGAGCACCCAGGCCGCCAGGCTCGACCGCTCCCTGGTCAGCAGCAGGGTCGCCGCGAACGACGACGGCACCGCGACGACCGCGACCGCGTCGGCCCCGAGCTCGAACGGCAGCGCCGACAAGGCCACGGTGAGACACATCAGGACCAGGATCGCGACCGTGACGCGGGCGACGTCCGGCGACACACTGAGGCCCACCACCAGCTTCGCCCGCGCCGCCCGCCGCGCGTCGGTGGTGTAGAACGCGTACACCTCACGGTTCTGGTGGACGTCCTCGACGTAGGTCCGGGCGATCCGGCGGTGCTCCAGGTCGACCGTGATCGGCGTGCTCAGCTCGATGCTGGTGTCGTCGGTGCCCACGCTCACGTGATAGCTGCCCGGCCCGCCCGGGTCGATGTCCACGAGCGCCACCGGCGTCAGCCACCGCTGCCGCGGGGTGAGCGACTCGTCCTGGACGGGGCAGCGGCGGGTCAGCACCGTGCGCCGCTCCTCGGACATCTTGATCAGGCACGGGCGGTACGGGTCCAGGGTGACGGCGGCGAGCGCCTCCCAGCGCCGCCCGTACTCCGCCACCGTGCTCAGCACCGGCACCGCGGCCGGGCCCGCCAGGCTCAGCTCGTCGATCCAGCCGGTGAACTCCCGCAGGTAGTGACCGATGTGCGCGACCTCCAGCGGGGTGGGGACGTCCGGATCACGCCAGAGCTCGCCGGCCGCGAGCAGCATCGTGTCCGCGCTGCTCAGTGGGTCGAAGGGTTCCGCCAGCACCGAGCGCAGCAGGAGCTGGGCCGGTTCGAGCAGCGCCTGCCAGGACCGCAGTGTCACCTCCGGCACCGACAGATCCGCCTCGCGGGCGAGGTAGGTCGCGACGGCGTCGAGCGGAAGCGGACGCCCCCGGCGGGGCACCAGGCCGGGCAGGTTGCCGGACAGCCGCCCCGGGCGGAACCTGGAGATCGCGTCCACGACGCGGCGCGCGGGGCCGGGCAACGGGCAGCCGGCGGCGTCGGCGAGCAGCGCGATCAGGTTGCCCTGGATCGCGACGGACGTCCCGTACGGCATCAGGTGGGCGTCGGAGCCGCCCGGGCCGGCGAGGTCGAAGCCGACCAGGGCGCGCTTGGGCAACGTGGAGATCGGCAGCAGCAGGCAGACCTCCGGCGGCAGCCGACCGGCGGTGTCCAGCCGCCCGGTGCCCGGAACGATGCTGTTCAGCAGCCCGTCGAGCGGGCCCCAGTTCACCGAGCGGGTGAGTCGGCAACGGTTGGCGCTGACGATCGTGAACTGGTCGACGACCCGGCGCCGCAGCCCGGCGTACTCGGCCGGGGGCGCGAGCAACATCGTGGTGACCTCGTCGACGTCGGTGAGGTCGAGCACCGGGGCGCTGTCGGCGTCGTCCCGCCTCGTCCACCGGCGCAGCCGGCTGACCGGCCCCGAGCCGCCGGCACCACCGGCCCCGCCGCCGGTTCCCCCTGGACCGCCGAAGCCACCGAAGCCGCCGAAGCCGCCGCCGCCCGAGCCCGCCACTCAACGGCCCCCGGCCCGGAAACCGGGAGGAACACTCCGGAATGTGCCGATCACACCACGAGACCGTAGCAGCCCACGATCTCCCCGGGCCGGCGCCCCGGACGGCTCAGGTCAGGGTGGCCAGGAGCTCGCGGGCGGCGCGGGCGATCTCGACGTCCTCGCGTGCCTCGACGATCAGGGTGCGCACGGGGGCGCCCGGCGCGCTGATGTCGAGGTCGCCGCCGGTGTAGGAGAGGTTGCGCTCCTCGTCGACCGTGACCCCGAGGAAGGCGAGCCCGGTGGCGGCACCCGAGCGCACCGGGCCGGCGTGCTCCCCGACCCCTCCGGTGAAGACCAGGGCGTCCAGGCCGCCGAGCGAGGCCGTCATCGCGGCGGTCTCGGCCCGCAGCCGGTGCAGGTAGACGGCCATGCCGAGCGCCTCGGGGGTACCCGCCCGGCGCGCGCCGGTCAGGATGGCCCGCATGTCCGCCGAGCCGACCAGGCCGGTCATCCCGCTCTCGTGGAAGAGCGCGTCGGTGAGCTCCTGCGCGGTCAGCCCCTGTTCGGTCTGCAGCCAGAGCAGGAGCCCCGGGTCGACCGTGCCGGAGCGGGTCGCCATCACCAGACCCTCCAGCGGGGTGAAGCCCATGGTCGTGTCGATGCTGACGCCGTCGCGGACCGCGGCCAGTGACGCGCCCGAGCCCAGGTGCGCGGTCACCACCCGGCGCGCACCGGTCAGTTCGGCCGCCCGCCGGGCGGCGTAGGCGTGCGACAGACCGTGGAAGCCGTAGCGGCGGACGCCGTACTGCTCACGCCACCGGGCCGGGACCGGGTAGGTGACGGCCTCGGGTGGCATCCGGGCGTGGAAGGCGGTGTCGAAG
Source organism: Parafrankia discariae (assembly GCF_000373365.1). Classification (NCBI taxonomy): domain Bacteria; kingdom Bacillati; phylum Actinomycetota; class Actinomycetes; order Frankiales; family Frankiaceae; genus Parafrankia; species Parafrankia discariae. Next base: position 146,945 of record NZ_KB891241.1, on the reverse strand, counting down.
CAGGCCACCCGCGGGACACCGGGGAGCGCCTCCGACACGTCGGCCAGCGCCGCCAGCGCCGCGGGCTGGTGCAGCGGCGCCAGCGAGACGAGTTCCCGCAGCCGCCGTTCGACCTGTTCGTCGACGAGCACCGGGTCGGTGAACGTCGACCCGCCATGCACGACGCGATGCCCGGTGACGCTGACCTCGCCAGCGTGCGCGAGGGCGTCGACGGCCTGTTCCAGCTCCGCCGGGTCGGGCCGCCCGGCGACGGCGCGCAGGTCGTGCGCGGCCAGCACCCGGTCATCCGGGTCGAGCAGGCGCAGCTTCACGCTGGACGAGCCCGCGTTCACCACGAGCACGTTCACCGATGCCGCGACGACGGCCGCCGCCGCGACGGCGCCAGCCGTAGCCCGCGTCGGGACGTCCGCCACGTCTATCGGTCCTTCCGGGGGGGGGTGGGCGGGTGCCGCCCTCGGTCAGCGGGCCCAGCGGGCCCTGGGTGAGCAGGCCCTCGGTCAGTAGGGCCACGTCCAGTCACGGATGCACGGGTCGTCCTCGCCGTGGTCGCGGGTGTAGGCGCGGGCCGCGAGCCGGGCGTCGATCATCCGCTGCCGGACGTGCGCCGCGCGGGCGCCGAGGCTGGCCACCCGGTCGATCACGTCCACGACCAGGTGGAAGCGGTCGAGGTTGTTCATCATGACCATGTCGAAGGGCGTGGTCGTCGTGCCCTCCTCGATGTAGCCGCGGACGTGCAGGTTGCCGTGGTTGCGCCGGCGGTAGGTGAGGCGGTGGATCAGCCACGGATAGCCGTGGTAGGCGAAGATGATCGGGCGGTCCTCGGTGAACAGCGCGTCGAAGCGCGCGTCGGACATGCCGTGCGGGTGCTCGGCCTCCGCCTGCAGGCACATCAGGTCGACCACGTTGACGACCCGCACCTTCAGCTCGGGGAAGTTCTGGCGCAGGATGTCGACCGCGGCCAGCGTCTCCAGGGTCGGGATGTCCCCGGCGCAGGCCATGACGACGTCGGGGGTGCCGTCGCCGTCCTCGGTGTGGTCGTTGCTCGCCCAGTCCCAGATGCCCAGGCCGCGGGTGCAGTGCGCGATCGCGTCCGACATCGGCAGATAGTTCAGCGCCGGCTGCTTGCCGGCGACGATGACGTTGATGTAGTGCCGGCTGCGCAGGCAGTGGTCGGCCACCGAGAGCAGCGTGTTCGCGTCCGGCGGCAGGTAGACCCGGATGATCTCGGCCTTCTTGTTGACCACGTGGTCGATGAAGCCCGGGTCCTGGTGCGAGAAGCCGTTGTGGTCCTGGCGCCAGACATGGCTGGTGAGCAGGTAGTTCAGCGAGGCGATCGGCCGGCGCCAGGGAATGTGCCGGGTCGCCTTCAGCCATTTCGCGTGCTGGTTCACCATCGAGTCGACGATGTGGATGAACGCCTCGTAGCACGAGAAGAAGCCGTGCCGACCGGTGAGCAGGTAGCCCTCCAACCAGCCCTGACACAGGTGCTCGGAGAGCACCTCCATCACCCGGCCGTCCGGGGCCAGGTCCTCGTCGGTCGGCACCGTCTCGGCGTTCCAGGCCCGGGACGTGGTCTCGAACAGCGCCCCGAGACGGTTCGACGCGGTCTCGTCCGGACCCATCACCCGGAAGGTGTTCGGGTTCGACCGCATGACGTCGCGCAGGAAGCCGCCCAGCACCCGCGTCGCCTCGTTGAAGCTCACTCCCGGCTGCGGGACGTCGACGGCGTAGTCGCGGAAGTCCGGCAACGTCAGGTCACGCAGCAGCTCACCGCCGTTGGCGTGCGGGTTCGCGCTCATCCGGCGGGTGCCCACGGGAGCCAGCGACGCCAGCTCCGGGACCAGCCGCCCGTCGGCGTCGAACAGCTCCCAGGGCCGGTAGCTGCGCAGCCACGACTCCAGCAGGGCCAGATGCTCGGGGTTGCCGTGCAGCTCGGCGATCGGCACCTGGTGCGAGCGCCAGTTCCCCTCGACCGGCCGGCCGTCGACCGTCGACGGGCCCGTCCACCCCTTCGGCGTGCGCAGGACGATCATCGGCCACACCGGCCGGGACGAGTCGCCGCCGCGGCGGGCGCGGTCCTGGATGTCGAAGATCCGCGAGACGGCGGTGTCGAGCACCCGGGCGAACTGCTGGTGGACGTCGGCCGGGTCGTCGCCGGTGACGTGCAGCGGCTCGTAGCCGTAGCCGCGCATCAGCGCGTCGAGCTCCGACTCGGGGATGCGGGCGAGGATCGTCGGCTGCGCGATCTTGTACCCGTTGAGGTGCAGGATCGGCAGCACCGCGCCGTCGCGCACCGGGTCGAGGAACTTGTTGGAGTGCCAGCTCGCCGCCAGCGGGCCGGTCTCCGCCTCGCCGTCACCGACGACGGCGGCGACCACCAGGCCGGGGTTGTCGAAGGCGGCGCCGTAGGCATGGGTGAGCGCGTACCCCAGCTCACCGCCCTCGTGGATGGAGCCGGGCACCTCCGGTGCCACGTGGCTGGGAATCCCCCCGGGGAACGAGAACTGCCGGAACAGCCGGCGCAGGCCCTCTCTGTCCTGGGTGACGGAGGGGTAGATCTCGCTGTACGTGCCCTCGAGATAGGTGTTGGCCACGATGCCCGGCCCGCCGTGGCCGGGGCCGATCACGTAGATCGCGTCGAGGTCGTTGCGACGGATGACCCGGTTCATGTGGGCGTAGATGAGATTGAGCCCGGGCGTGGTGCCCCAGTGCCCGAGCAGCCGCGGCTTGACGTGCTCGGCCCGCAGCGGCTCGCTGAGCAACGGGTTGTCGAGCAGGTAGATCTGCCCCACCGCGAGGTAGTTGGCGGCACGCCAGTAGGCGTCGATCAGTCGCAGTTCCTCGGTGGACAGCGGACCCGTGCTCCGCACACCGGACTCCGCGTCGATCTCGGCGACGTTGATCATGCCCGCCCTCTCCAGCTGGTCCCGCCTCGGCGCCGTTGCCTCGTCTGTACCGTGCCTCGCCTGTGTCGTTGCCGTGTGGGTGCTGTACCGGTGCCGGTATCGCCGCCGGCGGCCCCACCATCGTTCCCTCGACACCGGACGGAACGCTGATCCGTTGTAAGGCTGGACCTGGTTAACTCCGCCCGGACAAAACCGGGGCGAACGTCGCGTGAACGCCGGGCCGGTGGTCCCTTGCGAGTGTCGGCCCGGCCCCGGCCGGGCGGCCCTTTCGACGCCCCGCGGCCGGGACGGCCTTCCCGAACGGCACCCCCGATCGGCCTGGGTGGCCTGGATGAACGGCCTGGATGGACGGCCCTGGGCCGGCGCGACAGCCCCGCCGGGCGCCGCGCCAGCCACCGGCCGCGGTCAGCCCTCGCCGACCAGCGGGCTGGAAGCCACCTCCGTGCCGTCGTCGAGGGTGGTCACCCGGAAGTCCGCGAAGACGTTCGGCGCCACGCCCCGCAGGGCGCGCAGCGCGGCGATCGCCAGCCCGCGGATCTCGACGTCGGCGTGCTCGCTGGCCCGCATCGCGATGAAGTGCCGCCAGGCACGGTAGTTGCCGGTGACGACGATCCTGGTCTCGGTCGCGTTCATCAGCACCGAGCGGGCGGCCTGACGGGCCTGCTTGCGGCGTGAGGTCGGCGCGGACACGTCGGCGAACCGCTTCTCCAGGCCCTCCAGCAGCCGCGCGTACGCGTCCATGGACGCGGCGGCCGCCTCGGTGAACAGGGCGTGCAGCTCCGGATCGGTGGCGATCACCTCGGGTTCGACGACCGCCGCGTCGTGCTCGGGGACATAACGCTGGGAGAGCTGGCTGTAGGAGAAGTGCCGGTGCCGGACGAGTTCGTGGGTCAGGCTCCGGGAGACACCGGTGATGTACAGCGAGACCGTTCCGTGCTCGAGCACCGACAGGTGGCCGACGTCGAGGATGTGCCGCAGGTAGCCGGCGTTCGTCGCCGTCGCCGGGTTCGGCTTGCTCCAGCTCTGGTAGCAGGCGCGCCCGGCGAACTCCGCGAGCGCCTGGCCGCCCTCGGCGTCGGTGCTCCACGGGACGTCGTCCGGCGGGAGGAACTCCGTTCGGGCTATGACCTGGACCTTCATCCGGGCCGCCGCGGGGGCGGGGCTCGGCTCGTCGAGCTGCTCCGACCCGGCGGTCTCGTCGATCTCGTCGATCTCGTCAGGCACTCCGACCTCCACCACAGCGACCTCCACCGTCTCCACTCGTGGACGTCCGCGCGGCCGGGCCGCGTTCGCGCCAGGGTGGTGCACGCGCCGGACCGCGTCCAAACCGCTCGGCGCGGGACACGAGCGGCTGCGCCCCACGGTATCGGCTCCACCGGTGCCGTCCGGCGGCAGCATCGACGGAGCCACGACGAGAAACCAACCCACGCCCGCCGGCTGGCATCGGCATGCACCGGACCGGTTACGTTCGAACCGCCCAACCGGCCCGTGTCGTCACCCACTTACCCGTCCGGTGACCCGTCCGGAACACCGCGGTGGCACCGGCGACGCGCCGTGGTACACCGGATGTGGGCGCCTCGCCACAGTCGGCGAGGGGTCCGGTGCCCGCTCCAGTGGCGCGGTCCGGCCGGGGGTCTCCGCCCCCGTCAACTCCCGGCCGGCTCCGCGCCCGCAGCGGGCACCGTGTCTCCCACGCGGCCGCGACCACCGACCGGCCCGTCTCCCGCGCCGCCGGCCGGCGGCGCGGCCGCGTGGCGCTCAGGCGGCCCCGCGACATCCCGGGTGGCGCCTCCGGGTGTCCAAGCGGGTGTCAGCCCGCGGGTGCCCACACCGCCGGGTCGGCCGGGCCCTGGTCGCCGGTGGCCATGTTCTTCACCTCGTGCGGGCGGTCGTCGGCGAACGGCGGGAACCAGACGTGCCCGATGCCCTTGCGTGAGGCGTACCTGATCTGCTTCGCCAGTTTGTCCGCCTGGTGGTACGTCTCCACGTTGAGGCCCCGGCCGCGCAGCAGCCGGGCGGTCGCGAGCGCCTCGGGCCGGCGCTCGTCGCTGGGGATCACCATGAGCACCTGGGCCGGGCTGGACGGGCCCGCGCCGATGAGGCCGTCCGCGACGAGCTTGGCGAAGATGCGGGTGAGACCGATCGAGATCCCGACCCCGGGGAGGTTGCGCCGGATGAAGGTGCCCGCGAGGTCGTCGTACCGGCCGCCGGAGCAGATGCTGCCGTATCCGGGTGCGTCGACGAACTTGGCCTCGTAGACGGTGCCCGTGTAGTAGTCCAGGCCGCGGGCGATCGACAGGTCGGCCACGACGGAGCCGGCCGGCAGGTCGGCCAGGTCGTCCAGCACCCGGGCCAGCTCGTCGAGACCCTCCGTCAGCAGCTCGGACTTGACCCCGAGCCGGCCGATCTCGTCGACGACACCGGCGTCGGAGCCCCTGACCTGGGCCAGGTCGAGGCAGGCACGCGCCTGCTCGGCGGTGAGCCCGACCGGCCCCGTCAGCAGCGCCTCGACCCCACCCGGACCAATCTTGTCGATCTTGTCCGCGGCCCGGATGACGGCGAGCGGGTCACCGATCCCGAGCCCCTCGTAGAACCCCTGCAGGATCTTGCGGTTGTTGATGTTCAACGTCCAGGACGGGACGGCGAGCGTCGTCAGGACCTCGTGCACGATCCGGGGCAGTTCGGCGTCGAAGTGCAGCGGGACGTTGTCGACGTTGATGACGTCGATGTCACACTGGGTGAACTCCCGGAACCGGCCCTCCTGCGGCCGCTCGCCCCGCCACACCCGCTGGATCTGGTAGCGCTTGAACGGGAAGACCAGGTCGTTGAAGTGGGCGGCGACGTAGCGGGCGAACGGCACGGTCAGGTCGAAGTGCAGGCCGAGGCGCGCGCTGTCGTCGTCGTCCTCCGCCTGCAGGCGACGCAGGGTGTAGACCTCCTGCGAGGTCTCCCCCTTGGCCATCAGGGCCTCGAGGGCCTCCACCGACGGGGTCTCCACCGAGCAGAACCCGTACCGCTCGAAGGTGGCGCGGATGGTGTCGAGCCAGCGGAGCTCGACCATCCGGACGTCGGGAAGCCACTCGGGGAACCCGCTGACCGGGGTGGGGCGGACTATCGGTGCGTCGGCCATGGCCGGGACAAACTCCTCGTTCTCGACACTGCTGCGTGCGCACGCCTGGGCGGGGCGCACTCATCGGACCCTGGAAGCGCGGCGATCACCGATGTCGAGACAGGAGAAGCACGATCGAAACCATACAACGCCGCCCGCGGGTCCCTCCGGACGCGGAAACCGCGGCGGTCGGATGACAGCCGTGGCTCACTCGTCCTCCTGGACGCTCCCGGCCACACCCGCGGCGGCGGCCTGCGCGCCCCCGCCCGGCTCCGGGCGGACGAGGGTCAGGACACCGGTGGGGTCGACCAGGCACCGCCCGGCCGCCGTGCCCGCGACGACCAGTTCGCCGCGCACCCGCACGCACGCGAAGAGCGCCACGTGCAGTGGGCGGACGGCCGGCAGCAGGAAGCCACCGTCGATGTCGTAACGGGTGTTGGTCACCTTGCGCGTGGTGGAGCCGAGCTCCTGCGCGCCCGCCGGCGGCAGGTCCGCCCGGGCCGTGACCATCATCTCCGTGCAGCCGGCCGGCCAGGTCCAGCACAGGCGTCCGTCGACCATCCGCAGGTCGGACACGGGACCCGCGTCGTCGGCCGCGGTGCGCGGCCCGGCCGGTGGCACGACGAACGACGGCTGCCCGACCTCGATCCGCGCCGCGGGGTCGGGAACGGGAGCGGCGGTGGGAACCGGAGCAGCGGTGGGAACGGGAGCGGCGGTGGGAACGGGAGCGGGAGTCGGGCTCGGCCAGCGGGCCGGGCGCGACCAGGTGCCGTCGATCCCGGCGATCACCTCGTACTCGGGGATCGACGCGCCGCGGAAGACACCGCCGTCCTCGATGGTCGTGGCCGAGGTGACTCCGACCGCGCGCGAGTTGCCGTCCGAAGTGATCCGGCGGATCCGGTAGCGGGCCTCGCCCGGGGTGGGCGTCGGCCGCCAGCTGATCACCACGGAGGCGCCGTCCCACCGGGCGGTCACGCCGCTCGGCGGCTCGACGACGCGCTCGGCCTGCGCGGGCCGGCCGGCCTCGACCGGCGACCCGCACGGCTGGCCCGCCGGCGGCCCGCCCGGCCGGCCGGCGGCCGGGAGCGGATCGGCACCGGATCCCCCCACTGCCGGCCCGGCCGACGCCGCTGTCGCCGACGCCGAGGACTGCGGCTGCGGCTGCGGCTGCGGCTGCGGCTGCGGCTGATGGTCGCCGGATGAGGAGAAACCCGCCAGCTCCTGTGCCTCATCGTGGTCCGCAGCGAGCGCCAGCGCTTCGCGGGCGAGCCGGCTCCGTTCCAGGCCGGACCGCGCCCGGGCCCGCTGGACGAGGTCGTCCGCCTGGGCGCACCGGGCCCGGGCCGCCGCGAGCACCTCGTCGAGGACGCGTCCGTCGGGGCCCGGCACGTCCGCGCCGAGGCGGGCCAGCTCGTCGGCGAGGCGGACCACGGCATGTTGGCGGTTGGCGGCGAGCTCCGCGACGATCGCGCGCCAGCGCTCACCGGCCGCCCGGATGGCCCGCTCCACCTCGTCGCCGACCGCCCGGATCGGGGGCAGCGTCTCGCCGGCGATCTCACGGGCGCGGGTGATCTCGTCGCTGGCGGCGATCGGGCGGCCGGCACGCAGCGCGGCCCGCGCCCGGGAGAGCGCGCTCTGCCAGTCGGCGGCCCGCACCGGCTCCGGACGCACCGGCACCGGGTTGACCGGCACCGGGCGGCCCGGACCACCGCTCCCCGGCACGGCACCGGCACCAGCACCGGCGTCACCGTCGCCGTCGAAGGCCGCGCCCGTGGCCGGCCCACCGGCGGGTGAGCCGCCCCCGGGCCGCGGGCCGGAGGCGACGACCGGCGCGTCCACCCCGTTCTCACGGGCGAGGTCGGCGACGACCGCGCGCGCCCGGCCGGGGTCGAGGCCCTCCGCCTCGGCCTGGGCGACGAGCTCGGCGGCGGCCGAGGGCAGCAGGCGGTCCTCGATGAGCACGGCGGTGGCGACCCGCGGGCGCAGCACCGCCCGCACGGGTTCGACCAGCGCGTCCAGATACGCCTCGGGGTCGCCGTCGACGAGCAGGGCCCGCACGGCGGTGAGCAGATCGTCCAGCAGGGCCCGCCGCCGGTCCGGCCGGCGCTCGCGGTTACGGGCCGCGGCGGCGTCGCGCACGGCCCTGATCTCCTCCCGGCCGGCGCCCGGGGCGACCCCCAGCAGGTCGAACAGGCTCCGCGGCGGGGTCACGCCCGCGATCCGGCCGAGCTCGTCGAGGTCGGCCCGGATCTGGCGCAGCACCTCGGCCGGGACGGGTCGGCGCGGCGTCGCCGCGCCGGCCCGCTCGGACGCGCCCACCGGCAGCACCCGGTACCTGCGGGTACGCGTCGCGAACGCCGCGTCGTCGACGCCGTGCGCGGCGGCGAGGGCCCGCAGCCCGGCCAGTTTGTCCTCGGGGAGGCCACCGAACCGACTGACCAGCCGGCGGACGGCGGCGTCGAGCTCGGCGAAGCGCTCGCCGTCCCGCGCCTCGCGCGCGGCACCGACCCGGGCGGCGAGCTCGGCGCGCGACGCGGCGGTGGCGAGCGCTGCGGACAGCTCGTCGTGCAGGCCCAGCAAAGCGATGATCACGCCCCGGTAGCGGGGATGGTCCCGGCTGCGCTGCCAGAACGCCCAGACGGCGTCGATCCGCGCGCGGACCTGCTCGTCGCCGAGCCGGCCGGCCTCCTCGATCGGGATGTCGTACAGCTCGAAGGGGTCGCTCTGCTCGGCGCCGCCACGGGCGTGCACGGCCGCGAGCACGCGCCGCCGGTAGTCGTTCGAGTCGAAGGGCAGCACCGTGGACTCCCTTTCCGTCACGCTCTCCGGCCGTTCCGTCCGGCGCCGGCCCGCCCCTTCCGGCACGGCCGGCGCCACCAGCGCAGGGCGGCGGCCTACGTCCAGCCGGGCGCGCCGGGCGAGCCGCCCAGCCCGCCGCGGTCGTCCCCGGGCCGGTTCTTGCGCAGCGGGTCTCCCGCGCCGCCGCCACCGGACGGCCCAGCGCCCGACGGCCCAGCGCCCGACGGCCCGGAGCCGAAAGGCCCCTCGCCGCGTTCGCGCCGCGCCCGGGCGACCTGCTCCCGCTCGCGGGCGACGTCGGCCTGGCTCAGCGCCGCCGAGGTCTCCACCCGGACGGTCAGCGGCCGGTCGGCGAGCCCCTCGTGGCGTGCCGTCACCTCGAGGATGCCGTCGAAGCCCATCCGAAACATGATCTCAATCTGGGTTCCGGCGGGATAGCCCGGTGGGATTCCGGTGATCTCCGCCTCGGCGATCACCTTGTTGTCCTCGACCCGCGGTGACTCGACCCCGCCGGCCTGCTCCACCACGTAGACGGTCACCGTGTCCTGATCGTCACGTACCGTTCCGAAGGGGCGGCGGACCGCGACCGGCAGCCGGTCGTTGCGGTGTACCAGGAAGACCGCGCCCTGGTCACCGAACCGGTTCAGCGCGAGCACCCCGAAGCCACGGGAGACCACGTTGACGACCTGGACCTCGACCGTGCGCCGGACCCGCTCGGCGGACAGCCCGAGGGCGTCGGCCAGCCGGGCGCACGCGGCGTCGAGGTCCGCGGCGGCCGCGGTGTCGACGGCGGCGCCGTCCACCAGCTGGCCACGGGTGACCAGGTCGACGGCGACCATCCGCTCCAGCGCCTTCTTCTCGCCGTAGATCGCGGCGCCGCGGGCGACGGCGAGATCCGGGTCGGTCAGCTCCACCGGGACGGACAGCTCCGCGGCCAGCCGCCGGGCCACCGCCGGCATCCGCGAGGCCCCGCCGACGAGCAGCACCCGGTCGATCCCGCGCACCCCGCGCTCCCGGGCCGCGTCGATCGCGGCCCGGGTCAGCGTGACGGTGCGGTCGAGCAGGCCGGCGGTGAGCCGCTCCAGCTCGTCCCGGGTGAGCGTGATGTCCAGCGACCTGCCGCCGTGACTGACCGTAACCACGGTGGACGTCGCGTCGGTCAGCTCGATGCGGGCCCGCTCGGCGGCGAGCTGCAGCTCCTGGGCCGCCTCGCCGTCGTCGAGCGGGTCGTCGGCCTCGGGATGGGCGGCGAGGAAACGGTCGGAGAGGAACAGCACGATCTTCTCGTCCCAGTCGGCCCCGCCGAGCTGGTGATCACCGTCGGTGGCGACGACGGACACCCGGCGGTCGGCCAGCTCGACGATGGTGACGTCGAACGTCCCGCCGCCGAGGTCGTAGACGAGCGCGACCTCCTCGGCGATCGTGCCCGGGCCGGCGAGGGTCCGCCGGCTGCCGACCTCGAAGCGGGCGAAGCCGTAGGACAGCGCGGCGGCGGTGGGCTCGTTGATGACGTCCACGACGTTCAGGCCGGCGTACTCGCCGGCGAGCACAGTGGCCCGCCGCTCCTCGTCGCCGAAGTAGGCCGGGACGGTGATCACCACGTCCCGGACGGGCTCGCCGGTGGTCAGGCCGGCGTCCGACACGAGCGCCTTGAGGATCAGCCCGCTCACCGCCGGGGCGGACCAGGCCGCCCCATGGGTCACGAACCGCCAGTCGCCGTCGCCCATCCGCCGCTTGACCAGGGCGCACACGTCGTCGGGACGGGCCCGCGCCAGGCGGCGCGCGGTCTCACCGGTGATGTAGTCGTCCTGGCCGACGAACAGGACGACGCTCGGCAGGGTCCGCGCCCCGTCCATCAACGGGATGATCTCGGGGTCTCCGGCGCCGGAGACCCGCGCCAGGCAACTGAAAGTCGTCCCGAGATCGATGCCGAAAACCGTGCCGGTGTTCGGCCCCGCCCGCCCGCCCGCTTGTCGCACCACACCCGAAACCTATCCATCCGGGCAGGGCCGGACCGCCACCGGACCGGGTGACGGGTTGACGACACCCGGTTCGGGACATGGTCGGGCGAGGTCCCGGAGGCAGTCGACCGAGGGCCGGGAGGTGGTCGGCCGGAGGCGGGCGGCCTCTCAGCCGAGGTCGAGCAACGGCTCCAGGCCGACCGTCAGCCCCGGGCGGGCGGCCACCTCGCGCACCGCCAGCAGGACCCCCGGCATGAAGGAGGCCCGGTCCAGCGAGTCGTGCCGGATCGTCAGCGTCTCGCCCGCGCCCCCGAGCAGAACCTCCTGGTGGGCGACGAGCCCACCGAGGCGGACGGCGTGCACCGGCACACCCGACACCCGTGCCCCGCGCGCCCCGTCCAGCGCGGAGGTCGTCGCGTCGGGACCGGCGGCGGGTACCCCGGCCGCGGCCCGGGCGGCGGCGATCAGCTCGGCGGTGCGCCGCGCCGTGCCGCTGGGCGCGTCGGCCTTGTTCGGGTGGTGCAGCTCGACGATCTCCACCGACTCGAAGTACGGCGCCGCGCGGGCGGCGAACATCATCATCAGGACGGCGGCGATCCCGAAGTTGGGCGCCACCAGCACGCCCACCGACGGCTCGGCAGCGAGCCAGCCGCGCAGCGTGGCGAGGCGGGCGTCGTCGAAACCGGTCGTCCCGACCACCGCGTGGACGCGGTTCTCCACCGCCCACCGCAGGTTGTCCATGACCGCGTCGGGATGGGTGAAGTCCACCACGACGTCGGCCTTCGCCGCCGGTGAGCGGTCGTCGCCGGCGTCGAGTTCGGCCACCAGCTCCAGGTCCGGCGCCGCGCGGACGGCGTCGCAGACGGTCGCGCCCATCCGGCCACGGGCTCCGAGTACCCCGACGCCGATCATTCCGTGCCCTCCACGTGTCCGGTACCGCCGGCGGCCGCGCGGATCACCGCGCGACGGCCGCGCTGAAGTCGTGGTCCTCGAACGGGCCGATGACGCCGAGCGCCCACGGCTGGTCGACTAGCTCGCCGGCGACGGCCCGCACGTCGTCGAGGGTGACGGCCTCGACCCGGGCGAGCACCTCGTCGACCGAGAGCAGCTCGCCGTGGACGAGCTCGCTCTTGCCGAGCCGGCTCATCCGCGACCCGGTGTCCTCCAGGTTGAGCACCAGGCCGCCGCGGTTCTGGCCGCGGGCCCGCTCCAGCTCCTCGGCGGTGATCCCGTGCTCGGCGATCCGGTGCACCTGCTCGCGGCAGATCTCCAGCACCTCGTCGGCGCGCCCCGGGGTGCAGCCCGCGTAGACGCCGAACAGCCCGGCGTCGGCGAACTGGTTGTCGAAGGAGTACACGGAGTAGGCCAGCCCGCGCTTCTCCCGCACCTCCTGGAACAGCCGCGAGCTCATCCCGCCGCCGAGGGCCGTCGACAGCACGCCGAGGGCGTACCGGCGCGGGTCGTGCCGGGAGATGCCGGCCGTGCCGAGCACCACGTGGGCCTGCTCGGTCGGCCGGTTGGCCACGACGATGCCCGGCGGCGGCGGGAACGGGTACTCGCCGCGACGCACCTCCTGGTGCGTCGCGGGCCCGGTGAGCCGGTCGGCGAACGCCGCGACCACCCGGTCGAGGGCGTGGTCGTGCTCGATGTTGCCGGCGATCGAGACGACCAGCGCGGGCGGCGCGTACCGCTCGCGGTAGTAGTCGAAGATCGTCTTCCGGCCGAGCGCCTCGATGGTGTCAACCGTGCCGAGCACCGGGCGGCCGAGGACGGAGGAGCCGAGGACGGCGTCGGCGAAGACGTCGTGCACGACGTCGCCCGGGTCGTCCTCGTGCATGGCGATCTCCTCGAGGATCACGCCCCGCTCGGCCTCGACGTCGTCGGCGGTCACCAGCGAGTTGGCGACCATGTCACAGACGACGTCGATCGCCAGATCCATGTCCACGTCGAGCACCCGCGCGTAGTAGCAGGTGTACTCCTTGGCGGTGAAGGCGTTGAGATCACCGCCGACGGCCTCGACGGAGGCGCTGATCGACAGGGCGTCCCGGCTCGGGGTGCCCTTGAACAGCAGATGCTCCAGGTAGTGCGAGCAGCCACCGGTGAGCGGCGTCTCGTCCCGCGAGCCGACGCCCACCCAGATCCCGATCGCCACCGACCGGACCCCGGGAACCTTCTCCGTGATGACCCGCAGGCCGCCCGGCAGGACCGTGCGGCGCACGGTCCCGGCGAGCAGGGTCTCGGAACCGGGACCCGCCGCGAGAAGCTCGGCCACCCGGGCCGGGCGCGGGCCGGAGGTGTGCTCCGGCCCGGCCTGGCCCGGGGTGCCCTCGTGCGAGGTACGACCGTCCGACGTACGACCGTCCGACGTGGACAGATCCGTCTCCGTCACTGCGCTCCTGTCAGGATCCGGCACCGACGGCGTCGATGGACTCCGCGCCCGGCGCGAGGCTGATCTTGCCGCGGGCGTCGATCTCGGTGATCTCCACCTGGAGCTTCTGGCCCACCGACAGCACGTCCTCGACCTTCTCGACCCGCCGGCCGCCGGCCAGCTGCTTGAGCTTGCTGACGTGCAGCAGGCCGTCCTTGCCGGGCGTCAGCGAGACGAAGGCGCCGAAGTTCGTGATCTTCACGATGGTGCCGAGGTAGCGCTCGCCGACCTCGGGCATCTGCGGGTTCGCGATCGCGTTGATCGCGGAGCGGGCGGTCTCGGCCGCCGGCCCGTCGGCGGCACCGATGTAGATCGTGCCGTCGTCCTCGACAGTGATCTCCGCGCCGGAGTCCGCCTGGATCTGGTTGATCATCTTGCCCTTGGGCCCGATGACCTCACCGATCTTGTCGACCGGGATCTTCACGGAGATGACCCGCGGCGCGTGCGCGGACATCTCGTCCGGCCCGCCGATCGCCTCGGCCATCACCTCGAGGATGGTCAGCCGGGCCGCCCGCGCCTGCTGCAGCGCGCCGGCGAGCACCGACGCCGGGATGCCGTCGAGCTTGGTGTCCAGCTGCAGGGCGGTCACGAACTCCTGCGTGCCGGCGACCTTGAAGTCCATGTCGCCGTAGGCGTCCTCGGCCCCGAGGATGTCGGTCAGGGTGACGAAGGCGTCGCCCTCCCGGATCAGGCCCATCGCGATGCCCGCGACCGGGGCCTTCAGCGGCACACCGGCGTTCAGCAGCGACAGCGTGCTGGCGCAGACCGAGCCCATGCTCGTCGAGCCGTTGGAGCTCAGCGCCTCGGAGACCTGGCGGATCGCGTAGGGGAACTCCTCGCGGCTGGGCAGCACCGGCAGCAGCGCCCGCTCGGCGAGCGCGCCGTGGCCGATCTCGCGGCGCTTCGGCGAGCCCACCCGGCCGGTCTCACCGGTGGAGTACGGCGGGAAGTTGTAGTTGTGCATGTACCGCTTGGTGCGGTCCGGGTTGAGCGTGTCGACGGTCTGCTCCATCCGGAGCATCGCCAGCGTCGTGACGCCGAGGATCTGCGTCTCGCCCCGCTCGAACAGCGCCGAGCCGTGCACCCGCGGGATGTAGTCGACCTCGGCCGACAGCTCGCGGATCTCGGTGGTGGACCGGCCGTCGATGCGCACGCCGTCGGTGACGATGCGCGAGCGGACCAGCTTCTTGGTCAGCGCCCGGTAGGCCGGGCCGATCTCCTTGTCGCGGCCCTCGAACTGACCGGAGACCTTCTCCACGGCCAGCGCCCGGACCCGCTCCAGCTCGGTCTCGCGCTCGGCCTTGCCGGCGATGCGCAGCGCCGCCGCCAGCTCCTCGCCGACCGCCGCCGTCAGGGTCTCCAGCACGTCGTCGTGGTAGTCGATGAACAGCGGGAACTCACGCACCGGCTTCGCCGCGCCCGCGGCGAGCTCGCGCTGCGCCCGGCACAGCTCACGGATGGCCGGCTTGGCGGCCTCCAGGCCCGCGGCGACGACCTCCTCGGTCGGCGCCGGCGCGCCACCGGCCACCAGGGCCACCGTGCCCGGCGTGGCCTCCGCCTCGACCATCATGATCGCGACGTCGGAGCCGTCCTCGAGCACCCGGCCGGCCACGACCATGTCGAAGGTGGCCCGCTCCAGCTCGCTGTGCGTCGGGAAGGCGATCCAGTCGCCGTCGACGTAGCCGACCCGGGTGGCGCCGATCGGCCCGCTGAAGGGCAGCCCGGCCAGCATCGTCGACGCGCTCGCCGCGTTGATCGCGACCACGTCGTACAGGGTGTCGGGGTCGAGGGCGAGCACGGTCGCCACGACCTGGATCTCGTTGCGCAGCCCCTTGGTGAACGACGGGCGCAGCGGCCGGTCGATGAGCCGGCAGGTGAGGATCGCGTCCTCGCTGGGACGGCCCTCGCGGCGGAAGAACGAACCGGGGATCCGCCCGGCCGCGTACATCCGCTCCTCGACGTCCACCGTCAGGGGGAAGAAGTCCAGCTGCTCCTTCGGCGAGCGGCTGACCGTCGTCGCCGAGAGGACCATCGTGTCGCCGAGGTGGGCGACGACCGCGCCGGCGGCCTGCTTCGCCAGCCGACCGGTCTCGAAACGGACCGTGCGAGCCCCGGCCGGGGTCGTGATGACGGCCTCTGCCGCCTGTGTCGAGTCGTCCACTCGATACTCCATCCTCAATCGTGGGCCGGGCCCGCGCCATGGAGGATGCCGGTGCTCAGTCGAAGTCTCCGGGGCGGCGCCGACGGCGCTCGTTCCGGCGGCCACGACCGAGGACCGGCGGCTCATGCCGCGCGGACCCGGCTGGGTCCTGCCGACCGCCGACGGCCCTCGGCCGTCGGCGGCCCGGCACACCGGTATCTACCCCCGATGTGCCGAGGGAGCGCCACCGGGGCGCTCCCTCTCCTGACTATCGACGCAGACCGAGTCGCTCGATCAGTGCGCGGTAACGGCCGATGTCCGTCTTCGCCAGGTAGTTCAGCAGCCGCCGGCGGCGCCCGACGAGCAGGAGCAGCCCGCGCCGGCTGTGGTGGTCGTGCTTGTGGACCTTCAGGTGCTCCGTCAGGTCACTGATGCGACGGGTCAGCATCGCGACCTGCACCTCGGGTGAACCGGTGTCCCGGTCGACCGTGGCGTAGTCCGACATGATCTTCTGCTTGACGTCGCCAGAGAGCGGCACGCCCCACCTCGTTCCTCGTCCGGGGCGGCGCGCGCTCGGGGTCTGCATCACCCGAGCCTCCTGCCGGTGTACGCCGTCGGCCGCGGCTCCACCGCCGGCGACCACCCGGGGACATCGGCCTTCACCGAATCTCCCGACCACCACCGAGCCTCAGCGACCACTGAGCGTCAACACCTGTGAGCGTCAACACCCGCGTGTCAGCGCTCCGCGCGGAACACCTGCGCACGAACGTCAACACCTGCGAACATCAGCAACCGCCACGAGCCAACCACCGGCACGCCGTCACCGGACACACCGCTCCCGCTTGAAAGGGAAGCTTATCAACCTCGGGAGACCCGCCCCGGCACCGACCGTCGGCATCCGGGCACCGACTCCGTTCGGCCCCCGCGCCGCGCCGGACGGGAAGCCGGGTCGGACGCGGAACCGGGTCGGACGCGGAACCGGTGTCAGACGCGGAACCGGTGTCAGACGGGGAGCGTGGCCGCGCGGGTGGCGTCGACGTCGCGCGCCATCTGCACGACGAGCTCGTCGACCGAGTCGAAGCGCAGCGTCGGGCGCAGCCGGTGGGTGAACTCGTAGACCATGTACTCGCCGTAGAGGTCACCGTCGAAGTCGAGCAGGAACGCCTCGACCCGGCGGTCGCGGCCCTCGAAGGTCGGGTTCGTGCCGATCGAGATCGCGGCCGCCCGGCGCTGGCCGGACCACCGCGCGAAACCGGCGTACACCCCGTCGCCGGGAACCGCCGCCCACGGCGTGCACTGCAGGTTCGCCGTCGGGAAGCCGATCAGCCGGCCCCGCGCGTCCCCGTGCACCACCACGCCCTCGACCCGGTGCGGCCGGCCGAGGGCCACCGCGGCGCCCTCGACGTCACCGTCGGCCACCCGCCGGCGGATCGCCGTGGAGGAGAGCACCTGCTCGTCGGCGTGGACGAGGCCGATCCCCTCCACGGTGAAGCCCTCGGCGCCGCCGCCACGGGCCAGCGTCTCCACGTTCCCCGCGGCGCGGTGGCCGTAGGTGAAGTTCTCCCCCACGACCACGCCGGTCGCCCGCAGCCGCCCGGCGACGATCTCGTGGACGAAGTCGTCGGCGGTCATCCGGCTGAAGTCGAGGGTGAACGGGGCGACGCACAGCGCGTCGACGCCGACGGCCTCGAGCAGTTCGGCCTTGTGCCGCAGCGTCGTCAGCAGCGCGGGATGGGTCCCGGGGCGCAGGACCTCCGCCGGGTGTGGATCGAACGTCACCACGGCCGCCTGCTGCCCACGCTCACGTGCCAGCTCCACCGCCCGACCGATGATCCGCCGGTGCCCCAGGTGGACGCCGTCGAAGAAGCCGATGGTGACGACTCCTCCCGGCCAGTCGTCCGGGGTGTTCTCCACTCCGCGCCAACGTCGCACCTGCCGAAGCCTAGGGCATCACGAGTCGATCTACGATCGCGATGGGGCGTTACGCGGGTGCGAAGACCACGATCGGCCGGGCCGCGCCGTCGCGTTCCTCGAACAGCGCGAGCAGCGCCCCGTCCGGCCCGAACACGCCGTACGGCCCCGGGCTGCCGAGCACGGGCAGCCGCCGCCCGTAGGCGACGTCCCGGGCCTGCTCGCCGTCCACGTCGCGGCGTGGGAAGGTCGCCGCCACCGCCGCCCCCAGCGGCAGGACCGCGGCGTTCCCGGCCTCGGCGAGCGCGTCGAGGGTCACCGCCCCGGCCAGCCCGAACGGCCCCACCTCGGTGCGCCGCAGCGCGGTGAGATGGCCGCCGCAGCCCAGCGCGGCCCCCAGATCCCGGGCGAGCGCCCGGATGTAGGTCCCGCTCGAACACTCGACGACGACGTCCAGGTCGGTCCCGTCGCGCCGGGCGAGCAGCTCGAACCGGCTCACGGTGACCCGCCGCGGCGCGAGCGTCACCTCCTCGCCGGCCCGGACCCGGTCGTAGGCCCGCACCCCGGCGACCTTCACCGCGCTGACACTGGACGGGACCTGGTCGATCTCCCCGGTCAGCTCGGCCATCGCCGCCGCGAGCGGGCCGGCGGCGACGTCGACCGGGCGGTCCGCCACCGGGTCGCCCTCGGCGTCGTCGGTGGTGGTGGTGCGGCCGAGGCGGATCGTGGCCTCGTACACCTTGGCGGTCAGGGCCAGCCGGCCGAGCAGCCGGGTCCCCCGGCCGACACCGAGGACGAGCACGCCGGTCGCCATCGGGTCCAGGGTGCCGGCGTGGCCGACGCGGCGGGTACCCAGCAGGCGTCTGGACCGCGCCACGACGTCGTGCGACGTCCAGCCGGCGGGCTTGTCCACGACGACGAGCCCGTCGACGGCCGCGGGCCGCTCGGCCGCCACGGGACGTCCAGCCGCCACGGGATGTTCAGAGGAGGGCACGGGAGGGATCATCCGGCGAGGCGGGGAGCACGGGTGAGCTCCTCGCGGAAGACGCCCATCACGGTCTCCAGCGGCGCCGACGAGGAGATACCGGCCGCGAAGCGGTGCCCGCCGCCGCCGAGCGCGGTGCAGACCGCTCCGACGTCCACCGCCCCCTTGGAGCGCACCGAGATCTTCCAGACGTCGCCGTCCTGCTTGCAGACGACGGCCACCTCGGCCTCGGACACCGTGCGGACGGTGTCGATGACCGCCTCGATCTCGTCGTAGCCGATGCCCGCCACCCGCAGGTCGGCCTCGGTGCACCAGGTCCAGATGAGGTCGAACTCGGGTTCGAGGCGGGCGCGTTCCAGCGCCTGCCCGAGCAGTTTGAGATAGCCGAAGCGGTGGGTGTCCCACAGCGTCCGGCCGATCAGGTCGTGCCGGATGCCGGTCGCCAGCAGGCGGGCGGCGAGCTCGTGGACGGCCGGCGTCGTGGCCGCGAACCGGAACGAGCCGGTGTCGGTGACCAGCCCGGTGTAGACCGCGGCGGCGATGTCCTGGTCGAGCTCGACGCCGAGCGCGTCGATGATGCGCACCACCATGACGCTCGTGGACGCCGCCTCGATGTCGACGACGTTGATGTCACCGAACAGGGTGTTCGAGGCGTGGTGGTCGACGACGACGACGCGGCGCGGCACGGCGAGCCGGCGGGCCAGGCAGCCCAGGCGCTCCTCACTGCCCGCGTCCAGGGTCACCACCAGCCGCGGGCTGTCGCCGAGCTCACCGGGCGCCACGAGCAGGTCCTGGCCCGGCAGGAAGCGCAGTGTGCGGGGCACCACGAACGGATCGGCGTCGAACGAGACCTGTGGGGAGGCCCCGAGACGGCGCAGCGCCAGCCCGAGCGCGATCGCCGACCCGAGGCTGTCGCCGTCCGGGTTGACGTGCGCGAGCAGGAGGATTCCCTCGCCCGCGTCGAGCGCGCCGCGCAGCGCCGCCACCGCCTCGGCCAGGCTCTCGGCGGCGTGCCGCGACGCGAGCTGGACCGCCGTGGGCGTTGGGGCCCCACCCGACACCCCGGCCGAGGCCGGCCGACCGGCGGACTCGGTATCCGTGGACACGACCGTCATGACGCCGACTCCTGCCGGGCGGCTGTGCTGTCCTCACCGGCCCGCGGGCCGTCGTCCAGCGGGCCCCCGTCGAGCGCGTCGACGTCGAGCCCGCCAACGTCGAGCGCATCGCCGTCAAGCGCATCGCCGTCGAGCGCGTCGACGTCCCGGGGGCGCCGGTAGGGGTCGGGCTCGCCGGCGGGCGTCGCGTCCTGGCGCACCCGGGCGAGCTCCTCGTCGCGCCGACGGGCGACGTCGAGCAGATCCTCCAGGTGCCGGGCGTCGTCCGGCAGCCGGTCGTGCACGAACGCCAGTGTCGGGGTGACCTTGATCCCGGTCGCCCGGCCCACCTGACTGCGCAACATGCCCTTGGCGGACTCCAGCGCGGCGGCGGACGCCTGCCGGGCCACGTCGTCGCCGTAGACCGTGTAGAAGACGGTCGCGTCCATCAGGTCCGGAGTGACCCGCGCGTCGGTGATCGTCACCATCCCCAGCCGGGGATCCTTCACACCGCGTTCCAGCGTGGACGCGACGATTTCACGGATGCGTACCGCCAACCGGCGCGCACGAGCCGGATCAGCCACCGTCCACCTCCCTCGTCGCCCGGTCGACCCGGGTGGCGGACACCGCGGTGCCCGGCCGAACCGGTCGACACCTCACTGTTTCTGCCCCTGCTGTCCCCTGTGCCATGCCCCGCCCCACGGACACCCGGCTCCGGGCGCCCTCGTTCCGTGTACCCGCTGTTCCGTGTACCCCGCCGGGAGCGGGGATGTGCCCGCGACGCGAGCCGGCCGGACTGGACGGCTCGGGGCCGGGCAGCTCGGGCGGCGCCGGGTCACGTGCACCGGACACGGATCCGCCGACTACGGCGAAATCGCCTCAGAACGGGTCATGTCGTCGGCATCGTCCTCGGAGAGGTACCGTACTCGCGCCGAAAGGATCTCCAACTCCGGCCGCCGCGCGACGAGTTCCTCGCACGCGCCGAGAACCTCCACGCAGTGCGCGCGATCCGCGGCGACGACCGCTACCCCGATCTCCACCCGGCGGTGCAGGTCCAGGCCACCGGTCTCCGCGGCGCTGACCGCGAACCGCCGGCGCAGCTCGGCGACCACCGGTCGGACGACCGACCGTTTCTCCTTCAGGGAGTGGATGTCCCCGAGGAGGATGTCCAGCGTCAGGCTTCCGATCCACATGATCGTCTCCCGCCAGGACACCCGGCGCGCCGAGGCCGGCCGGAATGGTCATCCGGCCGGCCCCAGGCGTTTCGGGGTCAGGTGCGGGGAACCTCCCGCTGCTCGAAGGTCTCGATCACGTCATCGACCTTGATGTCGTTGAACGAGCCGAGCCCGATACCGCACTCGTAGCCCTCGCGGACCTCGGTCGCGTCGTCCTTGAACCGCTTGAGCGACTCGACGGTGAGGTTGTCCGCGACCACGACGCCGTCCCGGATGAGGCGGGCCTTGGTGTTGCGGCGGATGATGCCGGACCGGACCAGCGAACCGGCGACGTTGCCCACCCGCGGTACGCGGAAGACCTCGCGCACCTCGGCGGTGCCGAGCTGCGCCTCCTCGTACACCGGCTTGAGCATGCCCTTGAGGGCGTTCTCGATGTCCTCGATGGCCTGGTAGATCACCGAGTAGTAGCGGACCTCGACGCCCTCGCGGTCAGCCAGCTCCGTCGCCTTGCCCTGCGGCCGGACGTTGAAGCCGATGATGACCGCGTCGGAGGCCGACGCCAGCATGACGTTGGTCTCGGTGATCGCGCCGACACCGCGGTCGATGATCCGAAGACCCACCTCGTCGCCCACGTCGATCTTGAGCAGGGCGTCCTCGAGGGCCTCCACCGAACCGGAGACGTCGCCCTTGAGGATGAGGTTGAGCTGGGTCTTCTCACCCTCCTTCATCCGCTCGAGGATCGTTTCGAGCGTCGGGCGGCCACGGCTCAGCGCCAGTTCGGCGTTGCGCTCGCGAGCCTGCCGGCGCTCGGCGATCTGGCGGGCGACCCGGTCCTCCGGAACGACCAGGAAGTTGTCGCCGGCGTCGGGGACGCTGGTGAAACCGAGGACCTGCACCGGCCGCGCCGGACCCGCCTCGGACACCTGGGCGCCGTTCTCGTCGAGCATCGCCCGGACGCGGCCGAAGGCCTCGCCGGCGACGACCGAGTCACCGATGCGCAGCGTGCCGCGCTGGACGAGCACCGTGGCCACCGGGCCACGACCGCGGTCGAGACGACCTTCGATCGCGACGCCCTGAGCCTCGGTGCCGGTCGGGGCGCGCAGGTCGAGCGAGGCGTCGGCGGTCAGGATGACCGCCTCCGTCAGCTCGTCGATGCCCGTCCGGTTGCGGGCCGAGACGTCGACGAACATCGTGTCGCCGCCGTACTCCTCCGCCACCAGGCCGTACTCGGTGAGCTGGCCACGGACCTTCGCCGGGTCCGCGCCCTCCTTGTCGACCTTGTTCACCGCCACCACGATCGGCACGTTGGCCGCCTGCGCGTGGTTCAGCGCCTCGATCGTCTGCGGCTTCACACCGTCGTCGGCGGCCACCACCAGGACCACGATGTCCGTCACCTGCGCACCACGGGCACGCATCGCGGTGAAGGTCTCGTGGCCCGGGGTGTCGATGAAGGTGATCGGGCGCTCGGTCCCGTCCACGACCGCACGCACCTGGTAGGCGCCGATGTGCTGGGTGATGCCACCGGCCTCGCCGCCGACGACGTCCGTGGAGCGGATCGCGTCGAGCAGCTTCGTCTTGCCGTGGTCGACGTGACCCATGACGGTCACCACCGGCGGACGGGCCGAAAGCTCGACGTCGTCGGCGTAGTCGCCGCCGAAGGACAGGTCGAAGCTCTCCAGCAGCTCCTTGTCCTCGTCCTCGGGGCTGACGATCTGGACCTCGTAGCCCAGGGTCACACCGAGCAGCTGCAGGGTCTCGTCCGTGCAGGACTGCGTCGCCGTGACCATCTCGCCGAGCTGGGTGAAGACCACCTGGACGAGGGCGCCGGGGTTCGCGTCGATCTTGTCCGCGAAGTCGGCGAGCGACGCGCCACGCGGCAGCCGGATCGCCTGCCCGTTACCGCGCGGGACCATCGCCCCCATGCGCGGCGCCTCGAGCCCGCTCTCCCATTCCTGCCGCTTCGCGCGCTTGGACTTGCGCTGCCGGCCGGGACGCCCACGGCCACCGGGACCGAAGGCACCCGCCGTCGTCCCACCACGACCACGGCCACCGGCAGCCGGACGACCGCCACCACCGGGACCGCCGCCACCGGGACGACCCGGAGCGCCACCGCCACCACCGGGACGGCCGGGGGCTCCCCCACGGGGAGCGAACCCACCGCCACCGGGACGCGCGCCACCGCCGCCGCCACCACCGGGACGACCGGGGCCGCCACCGCCGCCACCGGGACGACCGGGAGCGCCACCCGCCGGACGGGGCTGGAACATGTTCGAGTTCGGCCGCGGGCCGCCCGAGCCACCAGGACGCGGAGGCATCGAGCCCGGGCTCGGCCGGGGACCGCCGGAGCCGCCCGGACGCGGGGGCATCTGCCCCGGCGACGGACGCGGGCCACCGGGGCCGCCCGGACGCGGGCCGCCCGGACGCGGCGCGCCCGGACGGGGCGCACCGGGACGCGGCGGCGCCGAGGGCGAACCACCCTGACCGGACGCGGCCCGCGGGCCGGCTGCCGGGGAGGTGTAGGGGTTGTTACCGGGAGCGGCCGGGCGCGGGCCGGGCCGAGGCCCGGGACGCGGGCCGCCGCCAGGGCCACCGGGAGCACCGGGGCCGCCGGTACGCGGACGGTTCGGCGCGGCGGGACCCGGGCGCGGCCCACCGGAAGCCGGTCGCTGCGGCGCGGCCGGCGGCGCGGCGGCCGTCGGGGCCGAGGCGACCGGAGCCGGGGCGGGCGACGTGGGTGTCGGGGCCGGTGCCACGGGCGGCGCGGCGGAGGCCGCAGCCGCGGCCGGACGCGGAGCCTGTGCCGGCTGCGGCGTCACCGGCTGGGACTGGAGCGGCTGGGGCTGAGCCGGCTGGGACTGGGGCGCGGCCGTCGGAGTGGACGGGCGCGACACCCCGGGCACCGGGGCCGGGCCGGGACGACCGGGGACCGGACGCCCACCGGGGCCGGGCCGGGGACCGGTGCCACCTGGGCCGGGGCGGCCGACGGCCGGCCCCGGACGGGGCGGCGGCATCGGTCGCGCGCCGTTACCTGGACGACCGCCGGAACGCGAGGACGCAGCGGAGCCTTCCGCGGGGAAGGCCTCCTTCAGCTTGCGAACCACGGGTGCCTCGACTGTGGACGAGGCGGACTTCACGAACTCGCCGAGATCCTTGAGCTTGGCGAGCACGGTCTTGCTGTCGACGCCGAGCTCCTTCGCAAGCTCGTGTACGCGGGCCTTTCCTGCCACGGTGCTCCTTCTTTCGGCCCGCGGTCCGTGCCCGCGTGACCTCGTTACCTGCCGGTCGTGATCATGGCTGCGTTCTCACTGCGCGGTCATCGCTGTCTCGACCTGCTTCCGTGTCGACGTCGATCTGGCGTCGCCTGCCGGCGCGGCCACCCGGGACCGATCTCTCGGCCCTGGCCGCCGCTCCGCTGTCCTACCGGCCCCCGCGTCAGGACGCGCGGCCCGTACCACTGTTCTACATGCACACGTTGCGCGTGCGCTGTTCCAGGTGCGCTCTGACCTGCTTCAGCCCGAGCGGCCCCGCAACCCTGAGCGCCCGCGGGAACGCCTTGCGGCGCTCCGCGAGATCGACGCAGGCCAGATCGGGATGCACATGGGCGCCCCGGCCCGGCATTCGGCGGCGAGCATCCGGGAGGAGCTCCCCGCCGACAACGACGATACGCAACAGGCTCGACCGCGCCGCCCGGGTTCGACAACCGACACAGGTACGAATCGGCCCAGAGCCCTGGAGAGAACCCCGCTCGACGTTCGAACGTGATACTCGGTCGGGGATCACTCGAGAACTCTGGTCTGCAGTAGCACCTACACGAGTAGGCGCCGCACGGCGCGCCACCACAAGTCTATCCCGTTGCGCCCCGAGAGTGGCCGCCCGTCGCGGACGACCTCCGGGGCCCGGTTCCCGCCCCCGAACGACGGGGGGCCTCCCCTGCCGGCCGGTCCGCACGCGGCTCGCCACCCTCTGTGTCGGAATGGATGTCGATCCGCCATCCGGTCAGCCGGGCGGCCAGCCGAGCGTTCTGCCCCTCGCGGCCGATCGCCAGCGAGAGCTGGTAGTCGGGAACCACCACCCGGGCCGAACGGCTCGCCAGGTCGGTGACCTCGACCCGGGACACCCTCGCCGGCGAGAGCGCGCTGCCCACGAAGGACGCGGGATCCGCCGACCAGTCGACGATGTCGATCTTCTCGCCGTGCAGCTCCGCCATCACGGCACGCACCCGGCTGCCCATCGGACCGATGCAGGCGCCCTTCGGGTTCACCCCGGCCGCCTTCGAGCGAACCGCGATCTTCGTGCGGTGGCCGGCCTCGCGGGCGATCGCGGCGAGCTCGACCGTGCCGTCGGCGACCTCGGGCACCTCCAGCCGGAACAGGCCCTTCACCAGCTCGGGATGGGTCCGCGACAGGGTGACCGTCGGGCCGTGCATCCCACGGGCCACGTGCACCACGTAGCACTTGATCCGGTCGCCGTGCTCCAGGCGCTCGCCGGGAACCTGCTCGGCCGGGGGCAGCACACCCTCGATCGTGCCGAGGTCGACCAGCACGACACGGGAACCGGCCCGCTGCTCGTGATGCTGGACCACGCCCGAGACCACCTCGTGCTCCCGGTCGGCGTACTGACCGTAGGTGACCTCCTGCTGGGCCTCCCGCAGGCGCTGCATGATGACCTGCTTGGCGGTCATCGTGGCGATCCGACCGAAGTCCGCCGGGGTGTCGTCCCACTCGCGGGAGGTCCCGTCCGGGGCGCTCTCCCGCGCGAAGACCGCGACCTCGCCGCTGGTCCGGTCGATCACCACCCGGGCCTCGTCGGCGGATCCGGTGGTGTGCTTGTAGGCGGTCAACAACGCGGTCTCGATCGCCTCGACGAGTGTGTCGAAGGCGATCTCCTTCTCGCGCTCGATTCCCCGCAGCGCAGCGACGTCGAGCTTCACCGGTTCATCTCCTTGCCGGTCCGGCCGATCAGGCCCGCTTCCGTGTCCACGGCACCGTGATCTTCCTCTACCTCACCCGCCGCCGACGCGGCGGGGGCGCCACCGTCGGTGGCGCCGTCCTCGTCCTCAGGACCGTCCTCGTCCGCGGGCTCTTCCCCATCCTGAGGCTCGTCGTCGTCGTCGAGCTCGTCGTCGAGATCGAAGTCGCTCTCGGAGTCGAGGTCCAGGTCAACCCCGGCACCCGTGTCGGTGTCGGTGTCGGTGTCGGTGTCGCCGGTGTCGCCGTCGGCCGCCGACCCGAACTCGACCTGGACCGCCGCGCGTGCCACGGCCGAGTAGACGACCCGCTCGACCCGCCGGCGGACGGGACGCCCGCGCCGGGCCGGTGCCGTCGGCACGGCCAGGTCGGCGCCCTCGTCGTCGGCGGAGAGCACCCGGCCCGTCACCTCGACACCGTCGGCCCGGCGCACCTCCACCAGCCGGCCGACCGCGCGCAGCCAGTGCCGCGGCTCCACCAGCGGCCGGTCCACCCCGGGCGAGGTCACCTCGAGCACGTAGGGCCCGGAGATCGGGCTCGCACCGGAACCCGCGGCACCACCGGTGCCACCAGAACCACCGTCTTCGCCGTCCAGGACCGCCGACACCAGCCGGCTGGCGTCCGCGACGGCGTCGAGATCGATGCCGCCGTCCCGGTCCACGACGACGCGGACGACGCTGCGCGCCCCGGCCCGCGTGACCGAGAGGTCCTCGAGGTCGAAGCCGGCCGTCGCCAGGCTGGGCTCCAGGCGACTGCGCAGCTGCGCACGCACCGCGTCCGCGGCGGCCCGCGCTCCGCCCGTCCCCCGGGACGGCGCCGTCGACCGACGGACCCCCGCCCGGCCGGACTCTCCCGCCCTAGCCACCTCGCCCGTTCCTTCCCGCGCCGACGCGGCGCCCGTGCCCGTGGACCGCTCGGCCCCACCCGGTGTCACCCCGACCGGTGCCCTCGGTGAACCGGCCGCGGCAGCGGCGGAGATCGACGGCACCGTCGTCCCGGATGCGCGGGCCCATGGAAACGGGCGTCGAGCGTCACACGGTCGAGATCCTTAGCCTACGTCCGCCGCCGGAGCACTCCAATCGGGGCCCGGTCCGGCTCGCCCGTCGACCGGTGCCACCGGCGCGCCGACGGCGGCGCGCCGATGTGCGAAGCTGCCAGCCGTGCCCACCGCCGCCGGTCCCGGTCCGTCCCGCCGGGCCCTCCTGGCCGCGCTGCCGCTGGCCGGGACGGGCGGCCTGCTCCTCGCCGGGATGTCCGGCTGCACCACCTCGAGCAACGGTGCCCCCGCCAGCCGGGTGACCCCCGCCGACGTCACCGCCGCGGGAGCGGCGCGCACCCGGGAGACCGCGCTGATCGCGGCCTACGACAGCGCCATCGACCGGCATCCGGACCTCGCGCGGACGCTGCGGGCGATCCGCGCGCAGCACGCCGGGCACGCCCGCGAGCTGGCCGCCCGGGGCTTGCCCGAAGCCGCCACCACGACTCCCGCCACCACGACTCCGACGGCGACGGCGACCGCGACCGCGACCGCCGGCACGGACACTGCGCGGACCCTGGCCAGCACGCTGAACGCCCTGGCCGAGCTCGAGCGGACGACCGCCGCGGCGCACCGCGCCGGCTGCCTCTCCGCCGGCGCCGGCCTGGCCCCGCTGCTGGCGAGCCTGTGCGCGGCCGAGTCCGCGCACGCCGAACTCGTCACGGCACTGGGCGCGCCGGGGGCGGCCGGATGACCGCCGAGGACCCGGCGGTCGTCGCGCTGTCCGCGATGCTCGCGGCCGCGCACGCGGCGGTCTACGCGACGGCGACCGCGGGCGGGGTGCTCGCTCCGCTCGGCGCCGCCGCGGGACCGGCCCGCGAACTCGCCCGGGTGGCGCACGACGCTCACCGGACGCTGCGCGACACGCTGGTCGCCGCCCTGCGGGCCCGCGGGGCGACCCCGCCGGCCGCGCTCGCCGCCTACCAGCTGCCGGTCGAGCCGGCCGGTGTCGCCGGGTCGCTCGACCTGCTCGCCCGGGTCGAGGACCGCTCCGCCGTGGCCGCCCACGACGCGGTCGGCGTCCTCACCGGCGCCGACCGCGAGCTCGCCGTCGACGCCCTGGTGGCGATGACCCTGCGCGGCCAGCGCGCCCGCCTCGCCGCGGGGACCCCCGCGGACTCCGCCACCCCCGTGCTCCCCGGAAGCTGACCCGCTCCCGCGGCGATCAGAGGCGGGGCGCGGGGGACCCGGGCCCCGGTGCGCCGAGCAGGTCGAGGACGTCGAGCAGGTGCCCGAGGCGGCCGATCACCGCGTCCGCGACCATCGGCGCGGCGCCGTCCAGCGGGCCACCGCGCGCCGGACCGCCGTCCGGTGGATGGCCGTCCGCGACCAGCACCGCCCGCATGCCGGCCGCCCGCGCGCCGTGGATGTCCGTGCGCAGCCGGTCTCCGACGAAGACCACCCGGGACGGATCGGCGACGCCCAGCGCGTCCAGCACCGCCTGGAACGCGATCGGGTGTGGCTTGTCGAAGGGCAGATCGCTGGTGTAGATCCTGGCGTGGAACAGGTCGAGCAGGCCGTCGCGCTCGAGCAGGCTCTCGTGCCAGGCCCGCGGCCAGCGGGTGTTGGTGAGCAGGCCGACGAGCAGGCCGCGGGCGCGCACCAGGTGCACGAGCAGCAGCGCCTCGGGATCGCACACCGTGTGCGGGGTCCAGGCCACGAGGTCCCGCCGGCTCACCGCACGCAGCACGGCCGCGGCGACGTCCACGCCGAGGGTCGCGGAGGCGGCCGCCAGCAGCTCGGTGACCGACCCGGTCATCCCGCCCGCCGCGCCGTTGCCGGCCAGGCCGTCGCTGCCGTCCCGGGCCTGCCACCAGGCTGTCTCCAGGCCGGCCAGGATCGCGGTGATCTCCTCGGCGTGTGGGGGCGAGATCTCCAGCGCGGTCATCCGCCACAGGTCGAGCAGGTCGACGTCGTGGAAGAGGGTGAGCGTCCCGCCCCAGTCGAAGACCACGGCCGCGAGCGGCTCGCGGTCGCCCGGGAGGGGTGTCCCGGCGACGGCCGGCACCGCGTCCGGGGCGAACCAGGAGAAGCCCACCGGCGCCCGCGCTATCGGGTGACCCAGGCGTCAGGCTCGTCCCGCAGGTCACGGACGATGTCCGGCAGCTCACCGCTGGCGACGTCCGCGAGGGTCACAGACTCGAGTACCCGGCGCAGATTGACCCGGACGGCGATCCAGACGTCCTGCAGGTGCTTGGCCGCGCCCTCGTACTGGGCGTTCTCCGGCGGGCGGCCGCGCACGCTGGCCAGCGGGCCGTCGGTCGCCCGGATCACGGTCGCGATCGTGATCTCCTCGGCTGGGCGGCACAGCTGGTAACCGCCGTCGGCGCCGCGGCGGCTCTGCACGAGGCCGCTGCGGCGCAGGTCGGTGAGGATGTTCTCGAGGAAGCGCAGGGGAAGGTCCTGGGCCGAGGCGAGCGTCTCCCCCTTCACGAGGCTGCCGTCCGACGCGGCGAGCGTGAGCAGGGCCCGCAGTGCGTAGTCGGCTCGGGCGGAGATCTGCATGTCCCCCATCTTGCCGTCCGCACCGCGGGCGGGCTTCCCGTGGGCTCCTCCTGGCCGGCCGGACCGCCCGTCCGGCCGGCACCGGGCGAGGGCCGGACGGGTGGTCAGGCCGCTGACGTGTCCCTGCCGGAGAGTGGCCCGACCGGCCCGGTCGGCCCGGTCGGGTCCTCCTTCGGACGGCCGTTGCGGGGACGACGGGCCGCCCGCACCGCGGTCGAGCCCTCGGCGAGCAGCCCGCGGCGCTCACGCATCCGCCGGTCGAGGATGTTGAAGACCGCGTCGACGGCGACGCCGATCGCGAAGATCGTCAGCATCGACACCAGCACGCCGACGGTGTCCGAGAGGTCCCGGGCGTTCTGCAGGTCGGCACCGATCGAGGGATGCCCGGGCACGATGACGATCAGCTCACCGGCCATCAGGCTGCGCCAGGCGAACGCCCAGCCCTGCTTGAGCCCGGCGAGGACCGAGGGGAACGCCGCCGGCGCCACGACGTGGCGGTACAGCGTGAACCCGCGGGCGCCCATGCTGCGCCCGACCCGCACGAGCAGCGGCGGGACGTAGTCGACGCCGTAGATGACCCCGTTCGCCACGGACGGCGCGGCGCCCAGGACCACGACGAACATGATCGCGGATTCGTTGAGCTTGAACAGCAGGATCGCGAGCGGGACCCAGACCACCGACGGCATGGTCTGCAACGCGGTGATGAACGACCCCACCGCCGCGCGCAGCAGGCTGAACCGGGCGACCACCAGGCCGACGACCCCGCCGAGCACGACCGCCACCGCGTAGCCCTCGCCGGCGCGGGTGAGGGTGCGGCCGAACGCGTCCCAGAAGTCGGCGGTGCCGAGCTGGTCGAAGAACTCCGGCAGCGTGTCGCCGGGGCCGGGCAGCACATAGGTGGGCTTCCACCCCGACCAGACGACGATCTGCCAGGCCAGCAGGAACAGCACCAGCGCGGCGATCTTCGGCCAGGTGACCGACCAGATCCGGCCCGCGGCCGGCCGCCGGGACGTGACGGGGAGGTCGAGGGCGTCCAGGCCGGCGAGCGTCTCGTCGGACGTCCGCTGCGCCGGGGCGGCCGGTGCGCGGCCGGTGCCCAGGGAGACCCCGGAGACCGTGTCGGTGTCAGTGGCCATGCCGGGCGACCTCCTGCCGCAGCCGCGCCGTCACGACGGAGGCGAGCTCGGATACCTGGTGTTCGTCGATGCGGCGGGGACGGTCCATGTCGACGTCGAAGACCTCCGCGACCCGCCCGGGACGGGAGGAGAGCAGGACGATCCGGTCACCGAGGCGCACGGCCTCCCGGACGTCGTGGGTGACGAACAGGACGGTGACCCCGGTCTCCCGCCAGATCCGCTCCAGCTCGTCGTGGAGCAGGTCGCGGGTCATCGCGTCGAGGGCACCGAACGGCTCGTCCATGCAGAGGATGTCCGCCTCCTGGGCGAACGCCCGGGCGAGGCTGACCCGCTGCCGCATACCGCCGGAGAGCTCGTGCGGGCGGCGGTCGCCCTGGCCGGCCAGCCGCACCATGGCGAGCAGTTCGTCGACCCGGGCCCGGCGGGTCGCCTTCGGCACCCGGCGCAGCTTCAGCGGCACCTCGACGTTGCCGCCGGCGGTGAGCCAGGGCAGCAGGGCCGAGTCCTGGAACATCATCCCGACCCGGCGACCACCGGTGTCGACGGTGCCCGCCGACGGCCGGTCGAGCCCGGCGACCAGGCCGAGCAGGGTCGATTTACCGCAGCCCGACGCCCCCAGCAGACAGACGAACTCGCCCGGACGGACATCCAGGTGGATGCCGTCAAGGGCGTGGACCTGACCGGCGCCGGTACCGAAGACCCGGCTGACGCCGTCGATCCGCAGCGCCGTGTCCGTCGCGAGCGCGGTCACAGCTTGCTCCCCTCGGGTAGATCGTGATCCGGGTGCGGAACGGGCTGCGCGGCCGGTGTGGCACCGGCCGCGCGCCCCACTTCCCTTTTACTTACTTTGTCTGCTTTGTTTGTTTTGTTCGCCGCTTACTTGTCCGAGACCGCGGGGTCACCGGCGCCGGACAGCAGCTCATTGAGGATCTTCAGGTCGAAGATCCCGTCGAGCTTGGGGTCCTCGATGAGCCCGAGCTCCTCCTGGTGCGCAGCGGAGAGGAACAGCGACTTGGCGATCGGGTCCGGGGTGAAGGTCAGCGTCTTCCACGCCGAGGCGACGACGCCGGCGGCGAGCGGCTTGCCGGTGAGCTTGTCCAGGGCCTCGTTCGCGGCGGTCTGCCCGGCGGCCGGGTCGGCGTTGAGCTGGTCGATCGCCGCGATGTTGGCGGCGATGAGCCGGCGGACGATCTCCGGGTTCTTCTCCAGGTACTCGGTGCGGACAACCAGGAGGGTCGTCACGAACTTCCCGTCGGTGGCGGCCCACTCGTCGGCCTCGTTGACGAGCACCTTGCCGCCCTCGGCGACCAGCCGGGAGGCGATCGGCTCGGGCACCCAGGCTCCGTCGATGGCGCCGGACTTGAAGGCGTCGACCGTGACCGAGTTCTCCTGCGGGCGGATGGAGACGTCACCGCCGCCCTTGGTGTCGGTCACGAGCCCGTTCTTCTTCAGGTAGTACCGCAGCGCGACGTCCTGGGTGTTGCCGAGGCTCGGGGTCGCCAGCGTCTTGCCACGCAGCTGCTCGACCGAGGTGATCTCGGGCTTCACGACCAGGGCCGCCCCGCCGGAGGTGACGCCGGAGACGATCCGGATGGCCTCACCCTTGGACTTGATGAACGTGTTCACCGCCGGGTTCGGGCCGATGAAGCCGGCGTCGAGCGCGCCGGAGAGGATCGCCTCCGCCTCCGTCGTACCCGAGTTGAAGGTCGACGGCTCCAGCTTCACGCCGGAACCGAGCTCCTTGGCGAAGATGCCCTTCTCCACGCCGACGAGCGCCGGGGCGTGTGTGAGGTTCGGGAAGTACCCGAGCCGCAGGGTCCCGGTCACCTCCCCGGACGACGACACGGACTCTGTTCCCCCGTCGTCGCCCGAGCAGGCGGTGACCGCCAGCGCCAACGCACCGGCAGCAACCAGTGGCACGAACCGCCGCCACAGCCTCTTGGGCCTCATCACGTTTCCCTTTCCCACACGCACGGCGCCTTGCACAAAGTCGATCGAGCGCATCAAGTCGATTGGACACATCGGGAAAGCAAGGATGCCAGACCGGGGGTCTTCCCGTCACTGGAATTGACCCTCAGAGCACGGCTTCCCACCACGCGTGAACGCCCGGTCGCGCAGGGCGCTCGCGATTGGCGGGCGCCGGACGAAACCGGGCGGAAAAACACGCGGAACGTGGCCGCTGGAGTGCACGTCGGTCAACAGCGCGCCCCGGCCGGAACAGAGCTCTGATCAGAACGGGTCAGAACAGGATCGAGGCGAAGGTTCCCACCGGCTCGAACCCCACGCGCTCGTAGGCGCGCCGGGCGGGATGGTTGAAGTCGTTCACGTACAGGCTGACCACCGGGGCGAACGCCGCCTGGGCGAGGGCCACGACGCTGGCCGTCCCGGCGGCGCCGAGGCCGCGGCCACGCAGCGCCGGATCGACCCAGACGCCCTGGATCTGGCAGACGTCGCCGGCGACCGCGCCGATCTCGGCCTTGAACAGCACCCGGCCGTCCTCGATGTGCGCGAACGAGCGGCGCTGGCCGACGAACTCGGCGACCCGCGAACGGTAGAGCGCCCCGCCGTCCGCGCCGACCGGGGAGACGCCGATCTCCTCGGTGAACATGGCGATGCAGGCGGGGAGCAGCACGTCCAGCTCGTCCGGCCGGACCAGGCGAACCGCCGGGTCCGGGGCGATGAGCGGTGGGGCCTCGATCGCGAGTAACGGCTGGTCGGCGCGGATCTCCCGGGCCGGGCCCCACACCGGTTCCAGGTGCCGCCACATGGCGGTGACGGCCGAGCCGACGCCCACGATCGACGAGCAGCGGCGGCCCTGCCGGCGGGCCCGCTCGGCGAACAGCTTCGCCGAGGCCGGGCCCGCCGCCACGGGCCACAGGTTCGCGCCGGAATAACACACGGCCGTCAGGGTGCCGTCGACCGTGTGGCCCCATACCTCGGCGCCAAGGCGCCAGGGATCCAGACCACACGCCGCCACCCGCGACGCGACGAAGACATCGGCTACCGGGTTGCGGCCCAGCAGCTCGGTGACCGCGGAAAGATCCCGATCGTCGAGCAGCCGGGTCGGAGCGGAGCGAAGCGGCAGACCCATCCAGCCCTTCCAGGTACTAGGCCACGGACACCGACGGCGAGCCGGAGGCCGCGCCGTCGGCCTCCATCTGCTCGGCCAGCCGCATGGCCTCCTCGATGAGAGTTTCCACGATCTGCGCCTCGGGCACCGTCTTGATGACCTTTCCGCGCACGAAGATCTGACCCTTGCCGTTGCCGGAGGCAACGCCGAGGTCGGCTTCGCGGGCCTCACCCGGGCCGTTGACGACGCAGCCCATGACGGCCACCCGCAGCGGCACCTCCATGCCCTCCAGGCCGGCGCTGACCTCGTTGGCCAGGGTGTAGACGTCCACCTGGGCACGACCGCAGGACGGGCAGGAGACGATCTCCAGCTTGCGCTCACGCAGGCCGAGCGACTCCAGGATGGCCGAGGCGACCTTGACCTCCTCGATCGGCGGCGCCGACAGCGAGACCCGGATCGTGTCGCCGATGCCCTCGGACAGCAGCGCCCCGAAGGCCACCGCGGACTTCACGGTGCCCTGGAACGCCGGGCCCGCCTCGGTGACACCGAGGTGCAGCGGGTAGTCACAGGCCTGGGCCAGCAGCCGGTAGGCCTGAATCATGATCACGGGGTCGTTGTGCTTCACCGAGATCTTGATGTCTCGGAAGTCGTGCTCCTCGAACAGCGAGGCCTCCCACAGCGCCGACTCGACCAGCGCCTCCGGAGTGGCCTTCCCGTACTTCTCCAGCAGGCGCTTGTCGAGCGACCCGGCGTTGACCCCGATCCGAATCGGGGTGCCGGCCGCCTTGGCGGCGCGGGCGATCTCGCCGACCTTGTCGTCGAACTGCTTGATGTTGCCCGGGTTCACCCGCACCGCGGCGCAGCCCGCGTCGATCGCGGCGAACACGTACTTCGGCTGGAAGTGGATGTCTGCGATCACCGGGATCGGCGACTTACGGGCGATCGCCGCGAGCGCGTCGGCGTCGTCCTGGCTGGGCACCGCCACCCGCACGATCTGACATCCGGCGGCGGTGAGCTGGGCGATCTGCTGAAGGGTCGCGTTGACGTCCGAGGTCAGCGTGGTGCACATCGACTGGATGGAGACCGGGGCGTCACCTCCGACCGGGACGTTGCCCACGTGGATCTGCCGGCTGAGCCGCCGCGTTCCGACCGGACGAGGCGGAGCGGCGGGCATGCCCAGAGTTACGGTCACGATGTCCTCACTGGCGTGTCGGATGCTTGATCGTCAGATGGCGACCCGGCCAGGCCCGTCACGGACGGGATCGTCCGGGTCAGTCGGCGTTGCCCGGGCCGGTCAGCGTTGCCCGGGTCAGTCGGCGTCGTGCGGGGGCGGCGCACTCACGACGGCCAGACGCGACGCCCGCGCCGGAGTTACCGGCGACCGGAACGTCCGCGGACCACCACCGCGTGCCACCGCGGATACACCGCAGCTCACTGATTGATGCGGATGGGGTTGACGATGTCGGCGGACAGAATGATCAGACTGAACCCGACCAGAACGACGACCGTGGCGTACGTGGCTGGTAACAGCTTGGCGAAGTCCACCGGCTGCACCGGGCCTCGGTAGCCACGCAGCCGACGCAGGCCGTGTCGGGCCTGCTCGAAGCCGAGCACCGCGATGTGCCCACCGTCGAGCGGGAGCAGCGGCAACAGGTTGAAGATCCCGATGGCGAGGTTGATCGCGGCGACGAGGATCAGGAAACCGCGGATCCGGTCGGCCCAGCCGTCGTCCGCGGCGGCCACCTCACCACCGAGGCGGGCCGCGCCGACCACACTGATGAAACCGCTCTCGTCGCGGTTGTCACCGAAGATGCGGCCAATGTCATCGATCCGTTGGGTGAACGTCTCGTACATCCCGGTGAAACCGGAGCCGATGACCTTGAAGGTCTCGGGAACCGCCGAGAGCGGGCCGTAGTCGACGGTCTCCTGACCGGGGCTCACCCCCAGCGCGCCGACCGGGTCCTTGCCGGCCAGGCCGGTCGCGCGGTCGCGCAGCACCTGGACCAGGTCCGGCCGCAGCGTGACGTCCGCGCCGTCGCGGGACACCACGAGCACCGCCGGGCCCGACCCGTGATCGCGCACGAGCCGGGTGAACCTGTCCCAGGTGGTGACGGCCACACCGTCGAAGCTCACCACCCGGTCGCCGACCCGCAGCCCGGCTGCCGCCGCCGGCCCCGGGCCGGTGCAGGCGGACGTCGTCGCCACACAGCTCGTGTGCCCGATCTTCGTCTCGCTCGTCTGGGTGGTGCCGAGAGTGACCAGCACACCGTAGATCAGCACGATCGCGATGACGAAGTGCACGAACGACCCGGCCGACATCACCACCAGCCGGGCGTGCGCCCGCGCCTTGTAGAAGGCACGGGGCTCGTCCGCCGGGTCGATCTCCTCGAGGGAGGTCATTCCCTCGATCTTGACGAACCCACCGGCGGGGATGGCCTTGATGCCGTACTCGGTCTCCCCGCGCTGCTTCGACCACAGGGTGGGGCCGAAGCCGACGAAGAACCGGGACGCCTTCATCCCGAAGTAGCGGGCGGTGACGAAGTGCCCCGCCTCGTGCAGGACGACCGAGACGAACAGGGCCAGGACGAAGGCGACGATGCCCAGAGTTGCCATCAACCATGTCCTCCGGCCGCCACGGGATGCCCACCGGCCCGCTCGATCAGGCGGTTCGCGGCGGCGCGGGCCTCACGCTCGACGGCGAACACCTCGTCCAGCGTCGGACGGGCGATCACCTCGTGTGCCTGCACCACCTCGGCCACCAGGTCGACGATACGGACGAACGGCAGCTGCCCGGCGAGGAAGGCCGCGACGGCCTCCTCGTTCGCCGCGTTGAACACGGCCGGCGCGGTGCCGCCGAGGCGGCCCGCCGTCCGGGCGAGGTCGACCGCGGGGAAGGCGACGGTGTCCAGCGGCTCGAAGGTCAGCGACTGGGGCCGGGTCCAGTCCATCGGCGGCTGGGCCAGCGGCACCCGGTCCGGCCAGCCCAGGGCCAGCGCGATCGGGAGCCGCATGTCCGGCGGCGACACCTGGGCGATGGTCGACCCGTCGTTGAACTCGACCATCGAGTGGACCAGCGACTGCGGATGGACGACGACGTCGATGTCGTCGTACGGCACACCGAAGAACAGGTGGGCCTCGATCAGCTCCAGGCCCTTGTTCATCAGTGTCGCCGAGTTGATCGTGACCAGCGGCCCCATCGCCCAGGTCGGATGGGCCAGTGCCTGCTCCCGGGTGACCCCGGCCAGTTCGTCCCTGCTCCGGCCACGGAAGGGCCCGCCGCTGGCGGTCAGCACCAGCTTGTGGACTTCCTCACGCCGGCCCCCGCGCAGGCACTGCGCGAGCGCCGAGTGCTCGGAATCCACCGGGACGAGCCGGTCCGGGTTGCCGCCGAGCGCGTCGAGCACCAGCGGACCACCCGCGACCAGCGACTCCTTGTTCGCCAGCCCCACCGTCGCGCCGGCCTTGAGAGCCGCCAGCGTCGGCGCGAGCCCGACCGAGCCGGACACCCCGTTGAGGACGATGTCCGCCGGCCAGGACGCGATCTCGACGGCCGCGTCCGGCCCCGCGAGGATCTTCGGGACGGCGAACTCGCCACGGCGGTAGCCGCGCTTGGACGCCTCCGCGAAGAACGCGAGCTGAAGGTCCTGCGCCGACGAGGCCGCGGCCACACCGACCGCCTCGACCCCCAGGTCGAGCGCCTGCGCCGCCAGCAGGTCGACCCGCGACCCGCCTCCCATCAGCGCCACCACCCGGAACCTGTCCGGGTTGCGGCGTACGACATCTATCGCCTGAGTCCCGATCGAGCCGGTGGACCCGAGCAGAACAACCTCACGTTGGACCGAAGCCTCCGCCACGCCGCCTATTCTCGCAGGCCCTTCGGCGCTTCGACCGAGGCCTGTTCGGTTCCTGACAGGTGAGGCCCGAAGGTGCGCAATGGGTGTAGCCGTGCCTACGAATGGTCAACATCCGGAGCACCCCGGTGTGACCTGTCCGTCCCTGTCCGCGCCCATCGCCGGCTACTCGTTCACCGGGTGTGACCTGTGGGTTCATTCCCCGGCCCGGTCTCAGCGGAACCATCACCGGGTGCGATGTGCCCGTCGGTGCCCTCGTCCACCGCCC
Source organism: Parafrankia discariae (assembly GCF_000373365.1). NCBI lineage: Bacteria > Bacillati > Actinomycetota > Actinomycetes > Frankiales > Frankiaceae > Parafrankia > Parafrankia discariae. The sequence continues at coordinate 109,604 of NZ_KB891241.1, read as the reverse complement.
GCGGAACCATCACCGGGCGTGTCGCGCCCGTCGGTGCCCACGCCCGCCGCCCACGGCGCCAGTGCCGGGGGCGGGGGGCCGCCGGACCCCCGCCCGCTACCCACGGGCGGGGGCTATCCGCCGCCCGCGGGCGCCTCGCCGGTCGGTGTCGCGCTCGCGGTCGGGCCGGGCGGCACCGACGGTGCCGGGGCGGGATCGTCACTCGCCCCGGTCGGCGTGGGCTCGGGCTGGTCACCGGGCGCCGCCGAGGCGGACGGGGTGGCCGAGGGAGCCCCCGCCGGCGGCTGGGTCGTCGCCGTGGCGCCGCCCGCGCCCGCGCCGCCCGCCGCGGGCGCGCCGCCGCCCGAGGTCCCGCCGGTCACCGTCCGGCCGTCCGCCGGGTGGCCGCTGAAGAAGGCCAGTGCCACGACGGTCGCGCTCAGGTTCGTCACCGTGCCGCCCAGCTCGGGTCGCGGCGCCGCGCCCGGCCAGGTGTGCCCGCCGCCCTGCATCGCCAGGGCGCCGACGTCCTTGCCCGCCGGGCAGGTCGTCCAGGCGGTCCGTGCGACATGGGTGAAGTCCTGCGCCGTCGAGTGCTCGCCGCCGCAGCCGAGGGCGCGGGCGTACCGGTCGGTACGGGCCTCCACCGGCTGGGCGACCAGCCCGTCGTAGGGCGCGGTACGGGCCTGGCCCCCACCGTTCCACGGCGCGATCCGGTCCTCGGTGCCGTGCAGCTCCAGCAGGCTGGCCCGCGGCGCGGCACAGCCGTCCGGCAGCCGGCTCGACGCGACCGTGACCACCGCGGCGAAGCGGTCGGGCAGCGCGCAGGCCAGCGCGAGAACCATGTCGGCACCGTCGGAGAAGCCGCTGGCGAAGACCCGTTTCGGGTCCAGGCACATCCGGCCGGTCAGGTCGTTGAGCAGCGCGCCGACGAAGAGGACGTCATCGGGGCCCACCTTCGCCAAGCGGGTGAAGTTCCACCGGTTCGACGCCCCGACCGGGGTGGCGACGGCGTAGCCGGCCCGGGTACCGCTGTCCGCCATCTGGGTGTACTGCTCGAGTTCCTGGGCGGGCTGCCCGTAGCCGTGCAGGTTCAGCACCAGCGGCAGCGCGGCACCCGCCCCGCCGCCCTGCGGCACGGCCAGCAGGAACTGGCGGTCGACGTCGCCGACGTGCACGGTCTCGGTGGTGACGCCCGCTGGCAGGCTGCTGCCGGTCTCGCAGCCGCTGCGCGGAGGCGGCGGGACGGTCGGTGCCGCCACGGCGGCGGGCCCGCCGGAGGCCCCGCCCACTCCGCCCAGCGCGGACGCGACCGGCGACGAGGAGCCGGTCTCCTCCCCGGGATCCTGCGACATCGCGTACCACACTAGGAGCAGGAGCACCCCCGCCGCCGCGGTCAGCGGCAGCCACAGCGTGTTCGCCGGGCGCGACCCGTACCGCAGCGCGCTGGACCGGGCCAGCCCCTGCCGGGCGGTACCGCCCCCGGCCCGCCCGTGGCTGCGCCGGCGCCCGGCGGAGTTCCCCGTCGCCACGACTACCGACCTGCCCGCGAACGCACCGGGGGCTCCGCGGCGAGCTGCCCGCAGGCGGCGGCGATCTCCCGGCCCCGGGTGTCCCGGACGGTGGCCGCCACCCCGCGGGCCCGCAGGCGGTCCACGAAGACGCGCTGGCCGCGCGGGGCGCTCGCCTGCCAGGACGAGCCGCCCGTCGGGTTGAGCGGGATGAGGTTCACGTGCGCGAGCTGGCCGACCAGCAGGGCGGCCAGCGCGTCCGCGCGCTCGGGCGAGTCGTTGACCCCGTCGATCAGGGCGTACTCGATGCTCACCCGCCGGCCCGTCACCCGGGCGTACTCCCAGGCGGCGGCGAGCACCTCGGCCACCGGCCAGCGGGTGTTGATCGGGACGAGCTGGTCGCGCAGCTCGTCGTCCGGCGCGTGCAGGGACACGGCGAGGGTCACCGGCAGCCCCTCACCGGCGAGCCGGCGGATCGCCGGGACCAGGCCCACCGTGCTGACCGTGAGCCCACGGGCGGACAGGCCGAGCCCGTCGGGCGCCGGATCGATGAGACGGTGCAGGGCGGCGAGGAGGGCGGCGTAGTTCGCCAGCGGCTCCCCCATGCCCATGAACACCACGTTCGACAGCCTGCCGGGGCCACCGGGCAGGCCACCCTCGGCCGTCGTGCGGGCCGCCATCGTTCGAGCCGCGTCCACCACCTGTTCGACGATCTCGGCGGTCGAGAGGTTGCGGGTCAGCCCACCCTGGCCCGTCGCGCAGAACGGGCATCCCATGCCGCAGCCCGCCTGGCTCGAGACGCAGACCGTCGCCCGCTGCGGGTAACGCATCAGCACCGACTCGATCTTGGCGCCGTCGACGGTGCGCCAGACGGTCTTGCGGGTCTGGCCGTCGTCGCAGTCGAGGGCGGTGGCCGGCGTGAGCAGCCGCGGCAGCATCGCCTCGACGAGCGCCGGCCGGACCGTGGCCGGCAGGTCCGTCATCAGGTCGGCGTCGTCGGCGCGAAGGTGGCGGGTGAAGTAGTGGCGGGCCAGCTGGTCGGCGCGGAACGCCGGCAGGCCCAGTGACACGGCCACGGCCCGCCGCTCGTCCCGGGAGAGGTCCGCGAGGTGGCGCGGCGGCCTGGACCGCCCTGACACCAGTGGCAGGAGGTTTCCGGATTCGGCGGTCGTGGCTGTCATGGCCAGTCCAGTCTGCCAGGAGCCCCGGGCACGCGACGAACCGGTGATCGGTCAGCCGAGGAACGCGGTGATGAGCAGCCAGGCGACGGGCGCCGTGCACAGCAGTGAATCCAGCCGGTCCATGAGGCCGCCGTGGCCGGGCAGCAGGTTGCCCATGTCCTTGATGCCGATGTCCCGTTTGAGCAACGACTCGCCGAGGTCGCCCACGGTCGCCGTGCAGGCGACGGCGACGCCGAGCAGCGCGCCCTGCCAGATCTCGGCGCCCAGCGGCCAGGCCATCAGCACGCTGGCGACGACGACGCAGCCCACCACCGATCCGGCGAAACCCTCCCAGGACTTCCCGGGCGACACACTGGGCGCGAGCTTGTGCCGGCCGCCCGAGAGCACACCCGCGGTGTAGCCGCCGATGTCGCTGGCCACGACGGTCCCGAGGAACGCGATGGTGCGCCAGTGGCCGTCCGGGGCGGAGGTGAGCAGGGTGGCGAACCCGGCAGGGAAGCCGACGTACGCGGAGGTGAACGCGCAGGCCGCGGCATCTCGCAGCCGTGCCTGACGCCCGCTGCCGGGCCGCCCGCCGCCGGCCGGGTCACGCACCGCGCGGACGGCGAGGGCGGCCAGGGTCGTGCCCGCGAGCGCGAGCACGAGGCCGTTGGTGCCGGCCGTGTACGCGGCCACGGGCATCGCGATCGCCCCGGCGGCCAGCGGGACGAGCGGCACGCTCATCCCCGCGACGTGCAGCGCGCGCACTACCTCGTAGGTGCCGACCGCCACGGCGGCGCTGACCACGGCGACCCAGATCGGATACAGCGTGAACAGCGGGACGAGGATGACCGCGCCCAGCACGACCCCGACGGCGATCGCCGCGGGCAGATCGCGCCCGGCCCGGATCACCCGCCGCCCGTTCCCGGGCGCGCGGCCGGCGGACGGGCCGGGGTCGACCGGTACCGGGTCAGCCGCGGCCGGGTCGACCGGAGTCGAGTCCGTCGGGACCGGGCCGGCCGGGGCCAGGTCGACCGGGGTGGGGTGCACCGGCGGGTCGTCGGCATCTCCCCGCCCGTCGGGTGGGTCCGCGCGGTCAGTCACGGAGCTGTCCTCGGGAGGGACTCCCAGGGCCGAGACGCTCACGGCGCCGTGCGGTCCGCCGTCCACCGACCGTCCGGCGGCTCGCCGACGGGACGGAGACGGAGACGGGGAACCGGGCGCGGGGGCCGGGACAGCGGATGGGCACGGCGTCGCACGCGGACGGGCGCTGGTCGGGAGTCAGACCGACAACAGGTCCGACTCCTTGATGCGGAGCAGCTCGTCAACCTGGTTGACGTAACGGTGGGTGGCCTCATCGAGGTCCTTCTCCCCGCGGCGGCCCTCGTCCTCGCCGGCCTCGCCGTCGCGGACGATCCGGTCGATCGCGTCCTTGGCGTGCCGGCGGACGTTGCGGATACTGACCCGGGCCTCCTCGGCCTTGGTGCGGGCCACCTTCACCAGGTCACGACGGCGCTGCTCGGACAGCTCCGGGAAGACGCACCGGATGATCGTCCCGTCGTTGCTCGGGTTGACCCCGAGGTCCGAGTCACGGACGGCCTTCTCCACCGCACCCAGCGACGACTTGTCGTACGGGGTGATGATGACCATGCGCGGCTCGGGGATGTGGAACGAGGCGAGCTGCTGCACCGGCGTCGGCGCGCCGTAGTAGTCCACCAGGACCTTTCCGAACACCGCCGGCGTGATCCGCCCCGTGCGGATGTTGGCGAAGTCGTCCTTGGCGACCGAGACGGCCTTGTCCATCTTCTCCTCGGCCTCGAGGAGCGTGTCGTCGATCACCGCGTACCTTCCGTTCCGTACGTCTCGACTCCGACCAGCGTGCCGATCTTCTCACCCCGGACGGCGCGGGAGATGTTCCCCTCGGTCAGGAGGTCGAAAACGACAATGGGCAGGTCGTTGTCCATGCACAGGCTGATCGCGGTCGCGTCCATGACCTTCAGGCCGCGCGCGAGGACCTCGCTGTAGCTGAGGCTGTCGAACCGGACGGCGCCGGCGTTCGTCGCCGGGTCGGAGTCGTAGACCCCGTCGACCTTCGTCGCCTTGAGCACCGCCTGCGCCTTGATCTCCAGCGCCCGCTGGGCGGCGGTGGTGTCCGTCGAGAAGAACGGTGCCCCCAGGCCGGCGCCGAAGATGACCACCCGGCCCTTCTCCAGATGCCGGATCGCCCGCAGCGGCAGGTAGGGCTCGGCGACCTGGCCCATGGCGATCGCCGTCTGCACGCGGGTGACGATCCCCTCGCGCTCCAGGACGTCCTGCAGGGCCAGGCAGTTGATGACCGTGCCCAGCATGCCCATGTAGTCGGCGCGGGCCCGGTCCATGCCCCGCTCGGCCAGCGCCTGGCCGCGGAACATGTTGCCGGCCCCCACGACTATGGCGACCTCGATCCCCGAGCGGCTCACCTGGGCGATCTGGCGCGCGATCGTCGCCAGCGTCACCGGGTCGATCCCGAGCGGCTCACCGCCGGCGAAGGCCTCGCCGGAGAGTTTCAGCAGAAGGCGGGTCCACCGCGGCCCGGGCTCGGCGCGGGCGGCGGGATCCACCCTTCCAACGGCACTGTCGGCGTCATCGGTCACGGGCGGCTCCTTCGCCGGCGGCCGGGATCAGCGGCCAAGGATGTTCATGCTGACAGCAGTCTGCCGCACGCCTCCGGCACGGCTGCCCGTGGCCCCGCGTGGCGCGTCGACCAGCTCGAACCGTGGTGCGGCTCGAACCGTGACAGGCCCGGCCGCCGCACCCGGACCGAACGGACCCGCGGCGCCACGGACCGGCGACGCCAGGAACCGACGGTACTAAGAACCGACGGCCGAACGGACCACCGGCCGGACGCCCGCGGAGATTCTCCCCCGCCGGGTGCCCGGCCGTGTCACGTCACCTGACGCCGTGCGCTCGCGCTCAGGCCTGCTTGATGTTGAACCGGGCGAACCGGCCCACTTCGATCTTCTCACCCAGCGCGGACCCGGCCTGCTCCAGCAGCGCGCGGATCGTCAGCTTGCCGTCCTTGACCCAGGGCTGGTCCAGCAGGACGACGCTCTTGACGTACCCGTTGACCCGGCCCTCGACGATCTTCGGGATGGCCTTGTCGTTCTTGCCCTCTTCGCGGGCGGCCGCCTCGTAGATCTTCCGCTCCTGCTCGATCACCTCGTTCGGGATCTGCTCGGCGGTCACGTACAGCGGGTCCGCCGCGGCGATGTGCTGGGCGAGGTCCCGCGCGAGCTGCTTGAAGTCGTCGGTCTTGGCGACGAAGTCGGTCTCGCAGCGCAGCTCGATGAGCACGCCGAGCGTCGGCGGGAGCTGCGGGTCGGTGCGGTGCAGGTACGACTCGACCAGCCCGTTCGCCGTGCTGCGGCCCGCCCGCTTGGCGACCTGCGCGAGGCCCTTCTCGCGCAGCCAGGACTTGGCCTTCTCGAAGTCACCGTCGTGGTCGACGAGCGCCTTCTTGACGTCGCTCATCCCCGCGCCGGTCAGTTCCCGGAGCTTACGGATGTCGGCGGCTGTGATGTCTGCCATGGTGCTCTTCTCGTCAGTTCCGATTGCTGGCGATGGTGGGCGTGCTGCCTCGGCGCCGAAACACACGCGACGCCGCCGCGCGGAAGCGCCCCCGGGACCGCCGTCGCCCGCCCGCGGCGGTCGGCGGCCGTCCTCCGGAGGTCGCCCCCGCCCCGACAGTCACCCGGACGGCCCTGTCGGGGCTGGAACGGGTTCTCCGGGGGGCGTGACAACGCCCCCCGGAGAACCCGTGTGAGACCAGGGTGTGTCAGATCAGACGGCGGTGCCGACCGCGTCCGGCTGGGGCTGCTCCTGGGCGGCCGGCTCGACAGCGGCCGGCTCGACGGCGGCCGGCTCGACAGCGGCCGGCTCGACAGCGGCGACCGCCTCGGTCGGCTCGGCGGTCTCGGTCGGCTCGGCGGTCTCGGTCGCCACCGGGGCGGCGGGCGCCTCGGCCGTGGTGTCCCCGCGCAGCAGGGCCTGCTCCCACTCGGCGAGCGGCTCCTCGCCGGTGGACGGCTCCGGCTTGGCCTCGGCGTTGCTCGACGCGCCGGCCCGCGACATCAGGCCCTCGGCCACCGCGTCGGCGACGACACGGGTCAGCAGCGCGGCGCTGCGGATGGCGTCGTCGTTGCCCGGGATCGGGTAGTCGACCTCGTCGGGGTCGCAGTTGGTGTCGAGGATCGCCACGACCGGGATGCCCAGCTTGCGGGCCTCGCCAACGGCGATGTGCTCCTTCTTCGTGTCCACGACCCACACCGCGCTCGGCACGCGGGCCATGTCGCGGATACCACCGAGGGTGCGCTCGAGCTTCGCCTTCTCCCGGGTCAGGACGAGCTGCTCCTTCTTGGTCCGCACCTCCGTGCCACCGGTCAGCTCGATCTCCTCGAGCTCCTTGAGCCGCTGGAGCCGCTTGTAGACCGTGGAGAAGTTGGTCAGCATCCCGCCGAGCCAACGCTCCTTGACGAAGGGCATGCCGACCCGCTGGGCCTGCTCCTCGATCGCCTCCTGTGCCTGCTTCTTCGTCCCGATGAAGAGGACGGTGCCGCCGTGGGCGACCGTCTCCTTGACGAAGTCGTAGGCGCGGTCGATGTACGACAGCGTCTGCTGGAGGTCGATGATGTAGATGCCATTGCGCTCGGTGAAGATGTAGCGCTTCATCTTCGGGTTCCAGCGCTTGGTCTGGTGCCCGAAGTGCACGCCGCTCTCAAGGAGCTGCTTCATGGTGACGACGGCCATGATCCGTCGCTCCCTTCCCGCCCGGCCCGCCGGCCGGGACGCCTCGGTTGTGACGGCCCCGACGGAAAGCCGGAGCCCCTGACGCCCGGATGGCCATGGCCGCCGCGAGGCGACGGACCGAGGAGGCCCTCCCGGTCAGTGCCGGGAGTGGGCGTGCGAACTGAGCCCGTGAACGGTGAGAGGTCGACCGAACGACCGCCACCCGACCGCCACCGGATACGCACCTGACACCTATGACGCTGAGGCAAACCGCCAAAACCCCACAGCGCCGGGAACGCACCGACCAACGGACTCCGTGACGATGATACCCGGCCGCGGTGGCCACTCCTCGGACCGGCGACGCCGGCCCCCACCCGCCCCTCGGCCCAGCTCAGCGCGGGACGCGCCCGCACGGTGGAGCCCGCCTCCCCGCCTACCGCCCTCGGTGGCCGCGACGCCCGGCCCTGGGTCTCAGGAGACACCCTGAGACACCGTCTTCGGTCTTTCATTTCTGGTTATCCACATTTGCCATTGGCTGGCTGTATTTGCCGCCGCCTGCTCGCATCCTGGAGTTGCTGGCGAACCGAGCCCCCGCGAGCCAGCAGGCGGCGGCCGGACCCACCCCGATCGGGTCCGGCCGCCGTCCTCCGCACCGTCCACGGAGCCCTGCTCCCCCAACCCCGCCCGCGGCGGCACTCAGGGCCGCTCACGGCCACTCATGGCCGCTGTGTCGGGCCGCCCCGCGGTCGGCCGCCGAACCCGGAGGCGAATCGCCGTGCCCCACCCGCCACGCTTCGACCCGCGCTGGCTCGTGATCCCCGCGCTCGCACTGATGATCGCCCTGGGCTGCCCCGGGCGGCTACCGGTCCGCGGGTCGTTCGGCGCGGGCGTGCCGGACATGCTGACCGCTCCGGTGGCGTCGACACCGCCAGCGACGGCCGCGATCCCTGCCCCGCCGACGAGCCCGGTCGCCATGGCCTCGGGATCGTCCGCCGACTCGCCCGCGACGACGGTGGCGATCCCGCGGGCGGCCTCCTCAGCGCCCGCGGCACCCGTAGCACCCGTGGCGGGCGCCGTCTCCCCGAGTGGGCTGACGTTCGCGGCGCCGGCCGCGCCCACCGCCGGCACCCCGGTCCCGGTCCCGGTGCCCGCACCGGACGGCGGGCGGAGTTGGCGCTGGCCGCTGCCGGAGCCGGTCGTGGTGGCCGGGATCTTCCGCGCTCCCGCGCAGCCCTACGGCCCGGGCCACCGGGGGGTGGATCTTCGTTCCGAGCCCGGTGCCGAGGTCCGGGCCGCGCGGTCGGGTGTCGTCGGGTTCGTCGGATGGGTCGGCGACAGATGGGTCGTGACGGTGGTTCACGGAGCGCTGCGGACCACCTACGAGCCGGTACGCCCCCTCGTCCGCGCCGGCCAGCCGGTCAGCGACGGCGATCGGCTCGGGCTCCTCGAAGCCGGCCACCCGGGCTGCCCGGGTGCCGCCTGCCTGCACTGGGGCGTGCTGCGCGGGTCCGAGTACCTCGATCCCCTCTCCTTCTTCCGCCGGGTCCCGCCACGGCTGCTGCCCCTGGGTGACTGACGTCAGGCCCGCGGATGAGCCTGGTCGAAGGCGGCGCGCAGCCGCTCCGGGGTGACGTGGGTGTAGATCTGCGTGGTCGACAGGCTCGCGTGGCCCAGCAGCTCCTGCACGGAGCGCAGGTCCGCGCCGCCTTCGACCATGTGGGTGGCCGCGCCATGGCGCAGACCGTGCGGGGTCAGCCCGGCGGGAACTCCCGCAGCGGCGGCGCGTGCCTGGACGAGCCGGCGCACGGAGCGCGGGTCGAGCCGGCCGCCGCGGGCACCGAGCAGGAGCGCCACCTCGACACGCGTCGCGAGGTAGGGCCGGCCCCTGGTGAGCCAGACGTCGAGTGCGCCCGCCGCGGGCAGGCTGAACGGCACGTTGCGCTGGCGACCGCCCTTGCCGTGCACGCGCAGGAGGCGCCGCTCATGGTCGACGTCACCGATGTCGAGCCGGCACAGCTCGGAGACCCGCACGGCACTGCCGTAAAGGATCTCCAGCACCAGATCGTCACGCAGGTGCAACGCGACCTCGCGCGGCTCCGGTGCGGCGCCGCCCCGTGGCCTTGTCCCAAGAAGACGGTCCGCCTGTGCCGCGGTGATCACCTGGGGGATCCGCCGCGGCACCCGGGGGGTCGCCAGCCGCGCGCCGACGTCGTCGGGAAGGAATCCCCGCCGCGCGGCAAAGGCGGAGAACACCCTCGCGAGGGACGCGCGGCGGGCGATGGTGGCCGGGGCCGCCCCGGCGGAACGCATGCCGGCGAGCCACCCGCGGAGCACGGCGAGATCCAGGTCCGGGAGGTCCGGCCGGCCGGCCGCGGCGGCGTGCGCGCGTAGGCCCGCGAGATCGGCGCGGTAGGCCCGGACGGTCTCCGCCGAGCGGTCCCGCTCAGCGACCAGGTGGCGCACGAAGGCCTCGACGGCACCCGCCCAGGCACCCTCATCGCCACCGCCACCGTCGCCGCGGCTGCCACCGCCGTCACTGCCGCCGCCGTCGCCGCGGCTGCCACCGCCGTCATCGCGGCCACCACGGGCCGTGGCCGCCGCATCGCCACCCGTCCCCATTGCGCGACCTTGGCCGCCGGGATGGCGAGGCGTCAAGGCGAGGTCGGGGCGGATGCCGCCGGTGCCGCTCCCCCGGGCGAGGTCGCCCGGCCCCGGGGCGGGGAGGACGAGGAGCGGCCGAGCGCGGTCAGCCGGTACCCGGCGTGGGTCGCCTCCACCAGGCCCTCGACCGCGAGCGGGCCCAGCAGGGCGAGGATCGCCCCCGGCTGCCTGCCTACACGGCGGGCCAGCTCGGCGACGCCGATCGCGGAGCGGGCCGGCATCACGTCGAGCAGTTCCAGCACGAGATCCGCGAGGCCGTCGCGGGCCCGGGCCGGGCCGCTCGACCGGGGCTCCAGCTCGCCGATCGGCCCGATCTCCTCGCAGATGTCGCCGGCGCCGGTGACCAGCACCGCCTCCTCGCGGTGGTCTCGCAGAAGGCGATGACAGCCGGCGCTCATCGCGCTCGTGACCGGCCCCGGCACCACCATCACGGTGCGGCCGAGCCGCCGGGCGTGGCGGACGGTGTTCAGCGCGCCGCTGCGCAGCCCGGCCTCGACGAGCACCGTCCCCGCGCACAGTGCGGCGATGACCCGGTTTCGGGTGAGGAACCGCCGCCGGTAGGGCGGGCTGCCCGGTGGGGTCTCGCTGAGAACCAGGCCGGAGGCGGCGATCTCGTCGAGCAAATCGGCGTGCGCGGCGGGATAGGGCACGTCCACTCCCCCGGCGAGGACGGCGATCGTCGGCCCCGCGGCGGCGAGGGCACCGCGGTGGGCCGCGGCGTCGATACCGAAGGCCGCGCCGGAAACCACGGTCCAGCCACGCCCGGCGAGCCCGTACCCGAGTTCCTCCGCCTGGTGGACGCCGTACGCGGTGGCCGCGCGGCAGCCGACGACGGCCACGGCCCGCTGGCTGAGGTGATCGAGCCGGCCCGTTCCCCGGGCCCACAGCACGAGTGGGGCGCCGGCCTCCCGGCCCGCGCCGCGGGCCTGGTCGAGGACGTTGACGCGGACGGGCCACTCCGGGTCGCCCGGGCAGATGGGACGCGCGCCGACCTGCGCCGCGATCTCGATGTCCTGGCGTGGGTCGACACCGGGGTGCTGCGGCCGCAGGCGCTCCCACAGCGCCACCTCCCCAAGCCCATGCAGTTGTTCGGGAAGTGAGGAGAGGTCCGGGCCGGCGATGCGGCTCAGCCCGATCCGGGCCAGGCGCCGAGGCTCGTCGCCGCCGGGCGCCGGGACGCCGGCCGGGCGCGGAGCCTCCCCCGCACCGGCGCTCACACGGACCATCCGGGGAGGCGCAGGTCGAGGGCGAGCCCGATCTCGTCGGAGCCCGGCCGGTCCTCCCCTTTGAGGTCCGCCACCGTCCACGCGACGCGCAGCACCCGGTCCAGCCCACGCGCGGTGAGCAGGCCACGTTCGAAGGCACGGTCGGCGAGCCGGGTCGCGTCCGGCCGCAGCGGCCACTGGCGGCGCAGGGACGGGCCGGGCACTTCGGCGTTTCGCCGCCATGGCGTGCCGGCCAGCCTCCGCCGCATCGCGACCCGGGCCGAGGCGACACGCTCGGCGACGACGCTCGACGAGGTTCCAAGCCCCCGATCGGCCCGCAGCTCCGCCCGGCTCGGCGCGGCCAGCGCCACCTGGATGTCGATCCGGTCGAGCAGCGGCCCCGACAGCCTCGCCAGGTAGCGCCGGCGCGCCGTGCTCGGGCAGTCGCACGTGTTGTCCCGGGGGCCGCGGGCCCGTGAGCAGGGGCACGGGTTCGCGGCCAGCACGAGCAGGAAGCGGGCGGGGAACCGGGTGGTGGCCCGGGCCCGCGCCACCTCGATGACGCCGCTCTCAAGTGGCTGGCGCAGCACGTCCAGGCTGGTCCGGCCGAACTCCGGGGCCTCGTCAAGGAAAAGGACGCCGTGGTGTGCCTGGCTGGCCAGCCCCGGGCGGATCACCGTGGAGCCGGAGCCGACAAGCGCCGCCGGCGTGGCGGTGTGATGCGGGCTGCGGAAGGGCGGCCGGGTGACCAGCGGGCGGCCGACGGGGAGGACGCCCGCCACCGAGTGCACCGCCGTGACCTCCAGTGCCGCGGTGGTGTCCAGCGACGGCAGCAGCCCGGGCAGCCGCTCGGCCAGCATGGTCTTGCCCGAGCCGGGCGGGCCCTGCATGAACAGGTGGTGCCCGCCCGCGGCGGCCACCTCCACCGCCAGGCGCCCCCGACTCTGACCGGCGACGTCCGCGAGATCGGGCCCGACCGGCTCCGGCTCCCGACCCGCCGCCGCCAGCGGCGGCGAACCCGGCGACCGTGACGGCGACGACGGCGCCGCTTCCGGCGCCAGCCGGATCCGCGACGGACCGAGCCGCGGGCGGCCGCGCAGCAGGCCGAGCACGCTGGCCAGGTCGGACATGGGCTCGACGACCGCTCCCGGGACCAGTGACGCCTCACCCGCGTTGGACTCGGGCACGACGATGCTCTCCAGGCCGGCCTCAACCGCCGCGAGAACGGCGGGCAGTACTCCGCGCACCGGCCGGAGCCGGCCGTCGAGCGCGAGCTCGCCGATCAGCACCCTGCCGCCGAGGGCGGCAGCGGGAACCACCCCTGCGGCGCCCATGATCGCGACGGCCATCGCCAGGTCGAAGCCACTGCCGGACTTGGGCAGGGTCGCCGGGAACAGGCCGACGGTGATCCGGTGGTCCGGCCAACGCTCCCGTGAGTTGACGACGGCGGCCCGCACCCGGTCCCGGGCCTCGTGCAGTGCCGCGTCCGGGAGGCCGATGAGCGTCAGCCCGGGCAGGCCGCGGGCCAGGTCGGCCTCCACCTCGACAAGGTGGCCCTCGATGCCGACGACGGCGACGGCCAGCGACCGTGCGAGCGCCATCAGAAGGCACCCCGCAGGTGTTCCACCCGGACGGACCCCTGCCGTTCCCGGTAGACCGACAGCACGTCGAAGCGGATGACCGCGGGTGGATGGGGGTGCTCGGCGAGCCACCGCACGGCCAGCCGCCGGATTCTCGCCGCCTTGCGGCCGACCACGGCGTCCGGGCCGCTTCCGTAGTCCGCGCCGCTGCGCGTCTTCACCTCGCAGAAGACGAGCGTGTCGCCGTGGCGGGCGACGATGTCGATCTCGCCGTCCCGACAACGCCAGTTCCGGGCGAGGATCTCCGCGCCGTCGGCGCTCAGGTGGCGCGCCGCGATGTCCTCGCCGAACCTGCCGAGCCGCTGACTGACCCGCATCCGAGGCTCCGTCCCACCGGGGGTCGGTCGCCCACCGGTGAGATCAGGTTCCGCGTACGCGAGCCGCCGATGGCCGCTGAACGGCGCCCTGTGGACAAGGTTTTCCCGTCCACAGGGCGGCCCGCCGCGGTCCGCGCGACGGGCACCACGGGGGGTGATCGTCCGCGACGGCAGGCCGACCGACGGCGCGCGAACCCACGCGGGCCGGCGGCGCGCCGTCACTCAGAGCTCGGCCTTGGTCAACTCCTCGACGTTGATGTCCTTGAAGGTGACGACTCGCACGTTCTTCACGAACCGGGCAGGACGGAACATGTCCCACACCCAGGCGTCCCGCAGGGTCAGCTCGAAGAAGACCTCGCCGTCCGTACTGTTCCGGACCTCGATCTGATAATCGTTCGCGAGATAGAAACGACGCTCCGTCTCGATCACGTACGAGAACAACCCGACCACGTCGCGGTACTCGCGGTAGAGCTGGAGCTCCATCTCGGTCTCGTATTTTTCGAGATCCTCCGCGCTCATGCGGTCTCCGTGACGCCACGCAGGCTGGTCATAGCAACCCTGTCCTCCAGCCGCAACGATCGTGTTTCCCCTGCCGGCGCCGCCAGCGCGGCGACGTTGACATATGACAGTCGGTGCTGCTCGCACGGCCCGTACCGCGTCATCGCGGCGGTGTGCGCCGCGGTGACGTAGCCCTTGTGCTGCGCGAAATCGTACTCGGGATACCGCTCGTGCAAACTACGCATGATCCGGTCCCTGGTCACCTTGGCCACCACCGACGCCGCGGCGATGCACCCGACCATCAGGTCGCCTTTGATCACCGCCAGCGACTCCGCCCCCAGCCCCGCCACCGCGAACCCGTCGGTGAGCACGTACCGCGGCCAGACGTCGAGCCCCGCGACCGCCCGCCGCATCCCCATGATGTTGGCTACGTGCACGCCGGTCTGATCGATCTCGGCGGCGGGGATGACGACGGTCGACACCGCCGCCGCCGCGGCCAGGACGTCCGCGTGGACCTCCTCGCGGACCCGCTCGGTGAGGAGCTTGGAGTCGGTCAGCCGCCTGAGCAGACCCAGCCGACGATGGTCCAGTACGACGGCCGCCACCACCATCGGCCCGGCGCAGGCTCCCCGACCGGCCTCGTCCACACCCGCGACCGGCCCGAGTCCGCGCCGGACGAGCGCCCGTTCGTAACCGAAGAGGCCGGCGTCGGAGCGGATCGCCATACCACGCACATCCGTCGCGATCAGGGTGAACCGCCCATGCCGCGCCGTCTCGCCCACCGCCCGCCCGAGCGCCGCCGGCTCGCCGGAACAGCCAGGGCGAGTGCTCCGACCGGGGCGATCAGCAGGTCCGCGGATTCGGTGCCTCCGGGCGTGCCCAACGCGTGCGGCGGCGAAGTTGGCGCCGGCTCGCCGGACGTCTGACCAGGCGTCCGAGCCGGGGCCGCGGAGGCCGACGGAATGCCGGAGAACGTGCCGGGCACCGTGAGCAGGCCGAAGCGGCCGAGTGGCCACACCCGCACGAACGCCCGGCCGATCACCTTGTCCTGCGGGACCGGGCCGTTCTGGCGGGAGTCCGACGATCGGGAGCGGTGATCACCCATCAGCCAGAGGTCTCCGTCGGGAACCGTGATCGGCCCGAACGACTGGAAGTCGTTCTCGTAGACGTACGGCTCGTCGAGCGCCTTGCCGTTCACCGTCACCCGCCCGGCGGCGTCGCAGCACGCGACGACGTCGCCGCCAACACCGATCACCCGCTTGATGAAGTCCTTCTCGCTCGGCGCGCCCAGGCCCAGCAGCTCCTGCGCGCCACGGACGAACCTGCTCAGGCCGTCGGCCGGCGGGGCCACGATCGATTCCCGCTCGAAACCGGTGCCCTCGCCGTTGAACACGACGATCTCGCCCCGGTGCACGTCCCGGAAATGGTAGATGACCTTGTTCACCAGCACCCGGTCGTCGATGAGCAGCGTCCGCTCCATCGACTCGGACGGGATCCAGAAGGCCTGGACGAACACGGTCTTGATCAGCAGCGCCAGCAGGAACGCGACCAGCACCAGGACGGGCAGCTCGCGCAGGAAGGAACCGCGGCCGCGGTCGCGCCCCGACGGCGGGCGTGAGATACGCCGGCCCGTCGCCGTGGACTCACCGCCCCCGGCCGTGCCCTCGGGCCCGGCGATACCGCTCGGCCCGTCCGGCGGGGGTGCGGCATCGCCCGGCAGAGCGCCGGCCTCCGTCACGTCACCGCGCTCGTCCCGGCCGCGGACGTCCGAGGCCAGCCCGGAATCGGCCAGCCCGGACTCCGCGGGGCGCCGGGAGTCCGAGACGTCGGTGCCCGTGTCCCACGGGAGAGCCGCGTCACCGCGATTCCCGTGACCACCCGCCGCCGCGGCGCCTGAGGCAGGGCCACCGGACGACGAACTGCCCTGCGCCTGACCACCGAACGGCTCGGGTGTGCCCCGGTCCGATCCACTCACTGCGCCACCTCGCGAGGTCGGCCGTCATTCGTCACGGAACGAGTCGACACCCGCCCATGGCCGCGGCCTGACCGGTTCGGCCCACGACCTGACCATCCTGCTGCACCGCTCACGCGGTGGAGTGGTTTGGTGAACGGCCAGTCGCCGGAATCCCCGCGACGAGGTCACCGGGTTGCCGGCCCGCGCGGGATCAGCGGCCGACCGGCTCGCGCTTCTCCTTGATCTTCGCGGCCTTGCCGCGGAGCTGGCGGAGGTAGTAGAGCTTCGCCCGGCGAACGTCACCGCGCGTCACGACCTCGACCCGCGAGACGATCGGGCTGTGGAGGGGGAAGGTCCGCTCCACGCCGACACCGAAGCTCACCTTGCGGACGGTGAAAGTCTCGCGCACGCCGCCGCCCTGGCGGCGGATCACCACGCCCTGGAAGACCTGGATGCGCTGGCGGTTACCTTCGACCACACGCACGTGGACCTTGAGCGTGTCGCCCGACCAGAACTCCGGCACGTCGGTCCTGCGCGACTCGGCGTCGAGGCTGTCCAGGGTGTGCATGGCAGTCGCTTCCTCAAAGGTTGTCACAGTCGAATGCTTGAACGCCGGAACCCTGCCCGGCGGGCCGCACCGACCGGCCCGCCACGCGGCGCGGGACGCCGCGCCGACCCAGGGCCGGGCGAGCACCCGCCGGGACGACGGAAACCGGAACAGCGGCTATGCCGGGTCGGCGAACCGACCGGGTCGCGCCGGATCGGCGAGCCGACAGCGCCGCTCACGATAGCGCGTGCCGCGACGACGCCGCTCACGACAACTCCGATCGCGGCAGGGCCGGTCACAGCTATGTCGATCATCAAAGCATCGGTCACGACCGCATCAGTCACGACAACGTCGGCCAGAGAACCGGCGGACACCGCATCCTACTGTGCCACACGATCGCGGCGCCCGGTCACCAACCCCCGCCCGGTACCACGCGCGGCACGGCCGACCAGGCCACCTCGGCCCGGCTCACGCCCTGCCACGCCGCACGACCCGGCTGGCCGGTGGCTCGACCAGGCCCCGCCCGACCGGGCCGTTCGACGCCGGCATCCAGGCCCGGCGGCAGCCTCCCGGCCCGGCGGCAGCGGAGGACAGCGCGGAGGAAAGCAGCCGACGGCGGAGTAGTCAGGCTACGGAGGGCTCAGGAACAGTGGCTCGACACACAACCCGACGGAGCCGGTTCATCACCGATCGTGCCGCCCCCGGCAATCGCCACCGCGCCCTCGACAGGCGGCACGGTGGGCTCGCCGGCGCTCGCCACCACCGCACGGTCGGCGTCCGACAGCTCGATCCGGTCGAGCAGCTCGGGGCGCCTGCGGCGGGTCCGGCGCAGCGCCTGCTCCCGCCGCCAGCGGGCGATCGCCGCGTGGTCGCCGGAGCGGAGGATCTCGGGCACCGGGCGGCCCTCCCACACGGGGGGCCTGGTGTAGACCGGGCCCTCGAGCAGCCCATGGGCGAAGGAGTCGTCACTGATCGACTCCGCGTTGCCGACGACACCGGGCAGCAGCCGGGTCACGGCCTCGACCATGACAAGCGTCGCGACCTCACCCCCGGCGAGCACATAGTCGCCGATCGAGATCTCGTCGTCGGCCCAGGCGTCCACCACCCGGCTGTCGATGCCCTCGTAGCGCCCGCAGCAAAAGATCAGCCAGTCCTGTTCCGCCAGCTCGGCGGCGTAGCTCTGGGTGAACGGAACACCGGCCGGGGTGGGGACCACGACCCGGGGACGGCGCGACGGATCACGGGCCACGATGTCGCGCAGCGCCGCGTCCCACGGCTCCGGGCGCATGACCATGCCCGGCCCCCCGCCGTACGGGGAGTCGTCCACGGTGCGGTGGACGTCGTGCGTCCACCCGCGCAGGTCGTGGGTCTGGATGTCGACGAGGTCCCGGGACGCGGCGCGGCCCACCAGGGCAAGCTCCAACGGGCGCAGATAGTCCGGGAAGATCGTCACGACGTCGATGCGCATCCGCTGCCTTCGTCAGAGGGAGGTGTGCCGCACCCGGTGGGCGGCGCCTCGGAGCGGGGCGGTGGTGGTGGCGGGGCGCGGTCGCGAGGTGGGGTGGTGACGGAGCCGGGCGCGACCGGCCAGGCGGAAGCGCCGGATCAGTCGAGGTCGAGCAGGCCGGGAGGCGGATCCACCACGATGTGCCCCGCCGCCGGGTCAACCGTGGGCACGATCTCCCGGACGAACGGCACCAGATACTCCCCGCCCTCGGGACGGCCGATCGCGAGAACATCCCCGCCCGGGGAGTGGATGACGTCGACGATCTCACCGAGGACGTCCCCGGCGGGCGTGCGCGCACGCAGGCCGACCAGGTCACGATCCCACCACAGCTCGCCGTCGTCGTCCTCGTCGTCGGGGTCGGCCGCCGGGCCGCACTCGTCGGAGTCGATGGTGAGGAAGCTGCCCCGCAGCGTCTCGGCGGCGCCACGGTCGGTGACCCCGTCGAAGCGGACCAGCAGACGGCCCGAATGCCACCGGGACGCCACAACGGACAGCACCGTCGGGCCCGGCGGCCCGGCGGCGGCCCGGGCGGCGCCGGAATCGCCCGTCGAGGCGGGACCGGCCACCGGGGCAGGACCAGCCGCCGCGCCGACGGCATCGGCCGGACCGGCGGCGACCGCGGCCGGCCGCGGAGCCGGGCCGTCGGCCACCTGGCGAACCAGGCGGGCTCCCGGCGCGAAACGACGCTCCGGCAGGTCGGTGCGGACGTCGACGGTCACGTCGCCGCGAACACCGTGCGGACGGCCGATCCGCCCGACGACGACAGGCTCACCCATGGGACGCGGCCGCGTGCCCGTGGAGGCGATGAGCATGGAGGCGATGAGCGCACACGGCTACCGGTCCACGTCGACGACGTCGATCCGCAGACCGCGACCGCCCACACCGCCCATCACGGTGCGCAACGCCCGAGCCGTCCGGCCGCGCCGGCCGATGACCTTGCCGAGGTCGTCGGGGTGCACCCGGACCTCCAGCGTCCGGCCGCGCCGGTTGCTCGACAGATCCACCCGGACATCGTCGGGATAGTCGACGATGCCACGGACGAGGTGCTCGAGGGCCGCTTCCAGCACTTACTGCCCCGCGGCGGACTCGGCGGGCGCCGACTCGGCACCGTCGGCAGCGGCCGACTTCTTCGCCTTCTTCGGAGTGGTGGCGGGCTTGTCGTCCGCCGCGGCCGCGGCGCGGGCCGCCTCCGCGAAGATCTCCCGCTTGTCGGGCTTGGGAGCCGCGACCTTCATCGGCGGGGGAGCGGGCAGGCCCTTGAACTTCTGCCAGTCGCCGGTCACCTTGAGGATCGCGAGCACCGGCTCGGTCGGCTGGGCGCCGACGGAGAGCCAGTGACCGACGCGGTCCGGGTCGACCTTGATGATGCTCGGGTCGGACTTCGGGTGGTACTGCCCGATGGCCTCGATGACCCGGCCGTCCCGCTTGGTGCGGGCGTCGGCGACGACGATGCGGTAGTGCGGCTCGCGCATCTTGCCGAGGCGCTGAAGTTTGATCTTTGTTGCCACGGTGGTCGTACGGCTCCAGACATATCGATGACCACCGGAACACACGGACTAGCCGTGACGCCCCGATGGCGGGAGAACACCGCCGACGACCAGCCACCACGGAGGTCCCGAAGGGAACTCACCTGAGAGCGGCCACGCCGACGCCGGCAGGCAGGGCCTGTATGACCTTACAGTCTGCCAGATCACCTGCCGACGCAACGCCCGGGGCACCCGGGTCTTCGCCGGGGCCCCGGCGTGTGGGTGGGTTCCCGCGGGTCAGCGGCCTGGACGAGGGTTCCGCGGCGGGGTGCCGCCGCCACCGAAGCCGCCCTGCTGGATCAGCGAGGACAGGTCCGGCATGCCCTCCAGGCCGTTGCCACCGGGACCGAGCGCCGGCGGGCCGCCCTGGGGGGCGTCGCGGCGCTCCTGCGCCTGCGCGGCGCGCGCCGCGGGGTTTCCGCTGCGCCGCGCGCCCTTGCCCTTCTTGGCCGCCTTGCGGGCCTGGGCCGCCTTCGCCCGCGCCATTCCCGCCGGCAGGCCGGCGCCACCGGCCATCTGCCGCATCATCTTGCGCGCCTCACCGAAGCGGTCCAACAGCTGGTTGACCTCGGTGACGGTCACGCCGGACCCGCGCGCCACCCGGGCCTTGCGGGAGGCCTGGAGGATCTTCGGGTCCTGGCGCTCGGCCGGCGTCATGGACCGGATGATGGCGACGACCCGGTCGAGGTCTCGGTCGTCGACCTGGGCGAGCTGGTCCTTGATCTGGCCCATGCCGGGCAGCATCCCGAGCAGGTTGCCGATCGGGCCCATCTTGCGGACGGTGAGCATCTGCTCGAGGAAGTCCTCGAGCGTGAACTCCGAGTTGGCCATCTTGACGGCCATCGCCTCGGCCTGCTCGACCTCGAAGGCCTTCTCGGCCTGCTCGATGAGCGTGAGCATGTCGCCCATGCCGAGGATGCGCGAGGCCATCCGCTCGGGATGGAAGACGTCGAAGTCGTCGAGGGCCTCACCGGTGGAGGCGAACATGATCGGCGCGCCGGTCACCCGGGCGACCGAGAGCGCGGCACCACCGCGCGCGTCACCGTCGAGCTTGGTCAGCACGACGCCGGTGAAGCCGACCCCGTCGGCGAAGGCCTGGGCCGTGGAGACCGCGTCCTGACCGATCATCGCGTCGAGGACGAAGAGGATCTCGTTCGGCGAGACGGCGTCGCGGATGTCGGCGGCCTGGCGCATCAACTCCTCGTCGACGCCGAGGCGGCCGGCCGTGTCGACGACCACCACGTCGAAGACGTGCCGCCGGGCGTGGGCCAGCGCGTCACGGGCGACCCGCACCGGGTCACCGACGCCGTTGCCCGGCTCCGGGGCGAAGACCTCGACCCCGGCCCGCTGGCCGACGACCTGGAGCTGGTTCACCGCGTTCGGGCGCTGCAGGTCGGCCGCGACGAGCAGCGGGGTGTGGCCCTGGGCCTTGAGCCAGTGCCCGAGCTTGCCCGCGAGAGTCGTCTTGCCGGTTCCCTGCAGGCCGGCGAGCAGGATCACGGTCGGCGGGTTCTTGGCGAAGCGCAGCGTCGTCGTGCCGCCGCCGAGGATGCCGACGAGCTCCTCGTTGACGATCTTTATGACCTGCTGTGCCGGGTTGAGCGAGGCGCTCACCTCGGCCCCGCGGGCCCGCTCCCGGATGGCGGCGACAAAACCACGCACGACCGGCAGGGCGACGTCGGCCTCGAGCAACGCCACCCTGATCTCGCGGGCGGTGGCGTCGATGTCGGCGTCGGTCAGCCGCCCCCTGCCACGCAGCGACGTGAAGACCTTGTCGAGGCGGCTGGAAAGGGTGTCGAACACGCGCACACACTCCGAGATCGCAGACGGACCGCAGGCACCAGCGTACGCACCCCGCGCCGATCCGAAACCGGGACCCGGGACGACGTGGGGCCCACGGTGGACGGGACGCCCGGCCCGGCGAGGCGTGCCCGCACGGATCCCGGCACTACGCCGGCCGGCTCCGCCCTCTGCGCTGAGGAGGGCGAGACACCTCGCCGGAGGCTCACATGCCCGACCGGTCGAGACCCGGTCGCGGCCTGGGGCGCGGCTGTCCGCGGATCCCGATGGATCCGCACAGGCGGAAAGACTAGATCAGCCGGGGTCCGTGTGGAAGTGGCTCGAGCGGCCGGAGCCGTGGTCCTCCGGTGCCCTCTTGCGGCGAGCAGGCAGGCCGCGGCGGCGGCACCGGCGGGCTGTCAGGCCGGCTCGCCCAGCAGCGCGTCGACGAACGCCTCCGGCTCGAAGGGCGCCAGGTCGTCCGGGCCCTCACCGAGGCCGATCAGCTTGACCGGGACGCCGAGCTCCCGCTGCACGGCGATGACGATCCCGCCCTTGGCCGTGCCGTCCAGCTTGGTCAGGACGACGCCGGTGATGTCCACCGCCTCGGTGAACACCCGGGCCTGCACCAGGGCGTTCTGGCCCGTGGTGGAGTCCAGGACCAGGAGTACCTCGTCCACCGGGCTCTGCTTGCCGACGACCCGCTTGATCTTCGTCAGCTCGTCCATCAGGCCGACCTTCGTGTGCAGCCGCCCGGCCGTGTCGACGAGCACGGTGTCGGCACCGTCGTCGATCCCGCGCTTGACAGCCTCGAAGGCGACCGACGCCGGGTCCGCCCCCTCCGCGCCGCGCACGGTCGTCGCCCCGACCCGGCCGCCCCAGGTCTCCAGCTGGTCGGCGGCGGCCGCGCGGAAGGTGTCCGCCGCGCCCAGCACGACCGAACGGCCGTCCGCGACGAGCAGGCGGGCGATCTTGCCGCAGGTGGTGGTCTTTCCGGTGCCGTTCACGCCGACGACGAGGACCACGGCGGGCCGGTCGGCGGCGGACGTCCGCAGCGACCGGTCGGTGGTCGTGCCGACCTGGGCGAGCAGCTCGTCGCGCAGCATCGTCCGGGCGTCGGCCGCCGTGCGGGCACCCAGCACCTTGGTGCGCTCGCGCAGCGCCTCGACCATCTCGGCCGTGGCGGTGACACCGACGTCGGCGACGAGCAGCGTCGCCTCGACGTCCTCCCACGCCTCCTCGTCCAGGTTGTCCCCGGACAGTAGGGTCAGCAGCCCGCGACCGAGCGCGTTCTGCGAACGGGCGAGCCGGGCACGCAGCCGTACCATCCGGCCCGCCGCGGGCGCGGGCACGTCGACCGGGATCCGCGGGGCGACGATCTCGGGCCCGGTGACCGGCGCGCCGTCCGCGCCCACCGGGGCCTGAGCGGGCGGCCCGGCCAGGCCGGCCGCCGACTCCACCGTCTCGCCGGGCCGGCCCGGCGAGACGGGTGGGGCCGCGCCGGTCTGCGGGGAGTTCGGTGGGATCGTCGGGGTGGCGACGCCCGACCGCGCGGACGGCCCACCCCCCGCGTCCGGCCGGTCCGCGCCCCGCGAACCGCCCCGGCGGGGGCGTGAGCGCAGGGCGGCGCCGGCCACGAGGCCGACCATGCCGACCAGGACCACGGCGATCACGACGATGAGGATGACCAGCTCCACGACACGATCCTTACAGATCGCCGGGCAACCATCGCTCGTCCACCCCGTGACCACCGCGAGCGGGGCGGCCCGGAGGAGTGGTCACGCCCCCTCGTTACCCGCCCGGGGGACGCTCCGACCGCCCACCGGCGGCCGGACCGGCGGTTCGCCCGCGCTCAGGCGGAGGCGCGCTGACGGAGCCGTTGACTGATCACCGTGGTGACGCCGTCACCGCGCATCGACACGCCGTAGAGGGCGTCGGCGATCTCCATCGTGCGCTTCTGGTGCGTGATTATGATCAACTGCGACTTCTGTCGCAGCCCCTCCACTGCGTTGAGCAGCCGGCCCAGGTTCCGGTCGTCCAGCGCCGCCTCGACCTCGTCCAGGACGTAGAACGGCGAGGGCCGGGCCCGGAAGATCGCGAGCAGCAGCGCGAGGGCGGTGAGCGAGCGCTCCCCGCCGGAGAGCAGCGACAGCCGCTTGACCTTCTTGCCCGGCGGGCGCGCCTCGACCTCGATCCCGGTGGTCAGCATGTCGTCCGGATCGGTAAGGACGAGGCGCCCCTCACCGCCCGGGAAGAGCGTGGCGAAGACCACCTCGAACTCGCGCGCGGTGTCGGCGAACGCCGTCTCGAACACCTCCCGCACCCGTGCGTCGACCTCGTCGACCACCAGCAGGAGATCGCGTCGGGTGCTCTTCAGGTCGTCCAGCTGGGTGGAGAGGAAGGCGGCCCGCTCCTGGAGCGCGGCGAACTCCTCCAGGGCCAGCGGGTTGATCCTGCCGAGCCGGGCGAGCTGCTTCTCCGCGTGGGCCGCCCGGGCCACCTGCTCGGCCCGGTCGAACGGCGTCGGCACGCCGTCCGGCTCGTCGGGCGGCACCGGGACACCCGGGCCGAACTCGGCGATCAGGTCGTCCGCCGCGACGCCGTGCTCCTCGAGGGTCTTCGCCTCCAGGGTCTCGACCCGCAGGCGCTTCTCCGCCCGTGCCAGCTCGTCGCGGTGCGCCGCGTCGCGCAGCGCGGCCAGCTCGGTCGCCTGGCCCCGCGTCTGCTCGCGCACCGTGCCGAGCTCGGCCTCGGTCTCGCGCCGGACCGCCTCGGCCGTCTCCCGCTCGGTCGTGGCGGCGGCGAGCGACCCCTCCAGCGCGTCCAGCGCGACGCCGGCGGCGTCGGCCAGCGCGGCCGCGATCGCGGACTGGCGCTCGCGGACCTCCCGGCGCCGGGCCGCCGCGGCCCGGGCGGCCCGCTCGTTGGCCGCCGCGCGCATGAGCGCGTCGGCCCGGCCGTGCAGGCCGCGGGCACGCTCCTCGCTGGTACGCACCGACAGCCTGGCCTCGACCTCCGCCGCGCGGACCGCGGAGGTCGCCGCGACCAGCCGGTCGCGCTCCGCCGGCGGTCGCTCGCCCACGTCCGGTTCGGACGAGCTCGCCGCCAGCTGCGACTCCAGCTCGGTGAGCGCTCCGTACGCCTGGTCGCGGGCCGTCTCCGCGGCGAGCCTGGACCGCTCGAGCCGGCTGATCTCGCCGGCGGCGGAGCCCCTGGTCCGCTCGATCTGGACCAGGTGCTCGGACAGAGCCCGGTGCCGCGCGTCGGCGGCATGGCGCTCGGCGAGCGCGGCGTCGATGGCGCCGCGGGCCCGCTCGACCTCGGCCCGTGCGGGGCCCATCTCCTCGCGGGCCGCCTCCCGGCGGGCGGACGCCTCGGTCGCGCCGCGGTCGGCCTCGTCCGCGGCGGTCTGAATCTCCAGCACCGACGGCGGCGTGGCGCTGCCACCGACCGCCGACCGGGGCCCGACGACGTCCCCGTCCCGGGTGACGACCCGGGCCCGGGAGTTGGCCGCGATCACCTGCCCGGCGACGTCGAGATCGTCGGCGACGACCGTGTCGGCGAGCAGTTCCCGCACCGCGGGCGCGTACCGGGCGTCGACCACCCTGACCAGGTCCAGCGCGGGCACGGCGCCGGCAGGCAGATCCGGGTCGCGGTCCACGGGCAGCCCCCGCGGGGTACCACCGCCCCCGTCAGCCCGGTCCGTCCCGTCAGCCCGGTCCAGCTGGCCAGCCCGCTCCAGCTGGTTCGCCTGGTCGGCCGGGACGAGGGCGGCCCGGCCGGCGTCGGCGGTGCGCAGCCAGCGCAGGGCGGCCAGCGCGTCGGCCGGAGTGCCGACGAGCAGCGCGTCGGCGGCGGGACCCAGGGCCGCGGCGATCGCCGCCTGTGCCCCCGGGGCGACGGTGACGAAGCTGGCGAGCCGGCCGATGATCTGAACCGCGGGCTCGAGCGGCGGAAGCTGGGCCGGGGCGGCCTGCCGTGGGTCGTTCCGGCCGCCGCGGCCCGGACGGCGCTTGCGGCTACCGGCCCCACCGCCACCCCCAGCCCCTGCGCCCGCGCCGTCGCCCCCGTCGCCGTGTTCGGCGCCTCCGGTGGCTCCCGTACCGGCGTCGGTTGGTGTCGTCTCCCCCGCCGCCGCGCGCAGCAGGGCGCTCGCACCGTCCGCCGGTTCGAGGGAGAGCTCCAGCGCGTCGCGGCGGGCCTGCCAGGAGGCACGGTCACGCTCCGCCGCCCGCTCGGCGTCCCGCAGGGCCTCAAGGCGCTCGCTCGCCGCCTCGTGGACGGCGACGGCCTCGCTGTGCCGCTGCGCGACCTCGTCGCGGGCGGTCTCGATCCGCGCGAGCTCGGTGTCGAGCGCGGAGCGGGACCCGGCCGTCTCGGCGTCCCGGGCCCGGGCGGCCTCCAGCGCCTCGGTCATCCGCACGATGTCCGCCTCGGCGGCCCCCGCGCGGGACCTCGCGGCCTCCACCCGCCCGCCGAGCCGCGCGATTCCCTCCCGACGGTCCGAAGCCGCCTTCGCGGCGGCGAGAAGCGCCCTCTCTTCCCCCGCGAGCTCCTCCTCCAGCGAGCTCCGGCGGGCGACGACCTCCTCCAGGGTCTCCCGGTCCAGCTCGAGACGTTCGGTGAGCGCGAGCTCCTGCTCCCGGACGGCCGTCGCCTCCTGCTCCAGCTCCTCCGGGTCTCGGCCGCCACGGTGCTCCTCCGCCGAGCCCAACAGGCGGGAGCGCTCGGCGGCGAGCGACCTGCTTCCGCGCAGGCGTTCCCGGATCGAGGCCAGGCCGTACCAGGTCTCGGCCGCCGCCGCCGCCCGCGGGACGACCACGGCCAGCCGCGCCTCCAGGTCTGCCTCCCGGCGCTGCCCGTCGGCGAGCGCCTTCTCCGTCTGGGCGACTCGCAGCCGCAGTGCGTCCTCGTCCGCCGCGTCGGAGGCGATCGCCGAACGGGCGGTGGCCAGATCGTCCGCGAGCAGCCGGAGGCGGGCATCACGCAGCGCCGCCTGGATCACACCGGCCTTGCGCGCGATCTCCGCCTGGCGGCCGAGCGGCCCGAGCTGACGCCGCAGCTCAGCGGACAGGTCGGTGAGGCGGGTGAGGTTCGCGGCCATCGCCTCGAGCTTGCGGAGGGCTTTTTCCTTGCGCTTGCGATGTTTCAGGACACCGGCCGCCTCCTCGATGAAGGCGCGGCGGTCCTCCGGCCGGGCATGCAGGACCGCGTCGAGCTGCCCCTGGCCGACGATCACGTGAAGCTCGCGGCCGATGCCGGAATCGCTCATCAACTCCTGGATGTCCAGGAGTCGGCAGGTGGTGCCATTGATGGTGTATTCGCTCTCACCACTGCGGAACATCAACCGGCCGACGGTGACCTCGGAGTACTCGATCGGCAGCGCGCCGTCGGCATTGTCGATCGTCAGCAGCACCTCGGCGCGGCCGAGCGCGGGACGGGACGGCGTGCCGGCGAAGATGACGTCCGACATGGTGCCGCCGCGCAGGGCTTTGGCACCCTGCTCGCCCAGCACCCAGGCGATCGCGTCGACGACGTTGCTCTTGCCCGAGCCGTTGGGACCCACGACACAGGTGATGCCGGGCTCGAGATGCAAGGTGGTCGAGCTCGCGAACGACTTGAAACCCCGCAGGGTGAGGCTCTTGAGATGCACCGGGCTCCGGGCGGCGGAGGGGACGCGAACCCCGTTACCGGGCCGGTGATCGCCGGCCCGGACGAAGATCGACCGAACATTCGTCCCGCTCATGGTACCGAGGGACGCCTGACGGCCCGGCGAGCGCCGCCCCGCCCCGCACGTCGCCGCAGGACAGAACGGCATCACGCGGGGACGCGACGGCCGGAGGCCGGCCCCGTACCCACGACACCCACGACCGCTGCCGGGCACGCGCGGACGGCGTGCCGGGCCCGTGTCAGCCCGACCCGGCCCGCGACGGCGGAGCCAATAGTCGACCTCTACCCGGGCGCGGTAAAAATACTCAGAGCTACAAGAGGCTCACCCTGAGCAATGAATGTCGGGCATAGCTCACCACATGCACACCCAGGTGTGCCCATAAGACGCCAGGGCACACCCGAATGGGACGCACGCGGGCACGACGGAACTTGCCCGACCGACGGACCAGGGGGGTCCACGCCGTGCTGGACACTGCATATGGGGCACACGGAGTGGCCCGGATGTCGGGGCTCGGTGGCTCAGGTGAGCGCGGGCTCCACGTCGAGCGCGCGCACATCGGCAGGGACGTCGACACCGTCCACGAGTGCCTCGTTCACCGCCCGGACGCGCGCAAGCTCGGACTCGAGCTCAGCTACTCGGGCGCGAAGACGGCGTACCTCGTACGAGAGACGCATGTCGCTGCCGGAACCGACGTGGCCGAAAAGGGCCTTCGCCATGGTGATGGTCCTCCACGATGAGTGACCTAGCGGGATGTTGGGCGCGACGGGACCAGAAAGATCGGAGCGCGGCCCAGAGAATGACCTAAGAATCCCACGTCAGGCGACCGAAAGTCAAGAGCATGCCACAAGGCCCCTGCCTGGTCCGCCGAACATCGGAAAATCCTCGCCGGCGTACACCCGGTGGGACACATGACCCGGGACCAGATGCGACACGTTCACCGCCGCCCGGCCATGTGGCGAGTTCGACAGGTGGCTTGTTCCTCATCCGCTTCCTTCCACGTTCGGGCCCGCCACCAGCCACGATCATGCGATGCCGCAAGGGAAGCAGTGCGGCGCGAAGTGACAGCGGACAGCATTGATCAACAATCCCCGCAGCGACGGCGTGGTCCCGCCGGGCAAAAACGCACTCAGCCCGCCGAAGGCTTCTCCGCGAAGTTCGACGCCGTTCGTACACGCGTCGCCGCAGATTGCGCGCCTGTTCAATCGACGCGTTCGCGCGCTTCGTACGCGCTTCAGCGCCGCACGAAGCCCGCCAATCCGCCTCGCGGCTCGCCCCAGACATGATCGACCCGCTCGGTGTGCCCCGGCGTGTGGCCGGTCACCAGCAACTCGAGCAGCGCCTCGCAGGCGTCCCGCTCACCCTCCGCGATCACTGCCACGGCACCGTCGGGCAGATTGGTGGCAGAGCCGGCAAGCCCGAGACGACGGCCCCTGGTGCGCACGTAGTCACGGAACCCGACTCCCTGGACAAGACCTTCGACCCGGGCGGTGAGGCGGACCACGTCCCCGCCGGAGGCGCCCTTCGTCGCGCGAACCTCGTTCATCGGGGCGGTAGGGTACTAGCCATTGTGGACACCATGTGCATCGAGAGCGCGCAGCTCAACAGGGACGCCCAGGCCAACGTTCAGGCCGGGCCGCGACGTGGGACGCCGTCGAGCGAGACCACCGTTGGTGACCGCGTGCACACGCCGAGGCGATCCGCCATTCGGCGATCTCTCGCGTGTGCGGCCGCCGCGGGCTCGATAGGTGCCGCGCTCCTCCTCTCCGGTTGTGGTCAGGACTTCCATCAGGACGGTGGGGTGACCCCGGTGCCGCACGCCAGCACCGAGGGCGTCCGCACCGTGACACCGGCTCCGGCCCCCTCCGAGGAGGTGATCGGGCCGGGCTACGCACCGCCGCGCGGCGAGCGGCCGACCCAGACCGCGGTGCCGAACCTGCCCGGCGGGGGGCTGTAGGCAACTGGCGAGTCGGTGCGGCCAGGTCCTGGTCGCACCGACTCCTGGCGCCGAACCGACTCCAGGTCAGCCCCGGGCGGATCGGCGCACGGCCCTGTCATCCGGTCAACTGATCTGCCGCCGCGCCCGCCGCTGCGACGGAACCCGCCTGCCCTCCCCGAGGTCTGCCCGCTGGCCGGCCTGATAGCCGTCCCGACCGCCGGATCCTGAGAGCTGCCTCGTCCGGGTCGTGCGCAAACGCGGATAGACGCGGGCCAGATGCGCCTCGACCAGGCCCTCCCGGCCGGCGAGCACGACCGCGACCGAACGCCGGGCGGCCGCTCCGGCCGCCGCTGGAGCGGTCGCCCGACTCTCCTCCGCCCTTCGACGCGCCGCCTCCTCGGCCTGGGCCAGCCGGTCGCGGACGGCGACGGCGAAGCCCGCCATCCAGGACCGGCGGAAGGCTCGCGGATCCTCCCAGGCCGGCGGACGGGCCGCCGAGAGGCCGTGCGCCTGCTGGACGAGCAGCGAGGTGTAGAGCATCTGCACCCGCTCGATGTCGACCGCCATGCCGAACAGGTGCGCGGAGTGCGTGGTCGCCCCGCCGCTGCCCACCGGGGACGGCACCGTGCGGTGCACGAGCCGGCAGCCGAGGGGGTCGGCGACGCTCGCGAGCAGGGAGATCTTGTCCCGCGCGTACGGCGCGTCGATACCCATCACGACGTCGCCGGCGGCGGGGCCGGTGGGCGAGCCGTCCTCGATCAGCGCCCGGTCGATGCCGTACTGGGCGATGAGCTCCGCCGCCTTGGCGTTGTAGCTCTCACGGGCCGCGTGGGGCAGACCCTCAGCCTCCGCCATCGCCAGCAGCTTGCGCACGCGGCCGAGCAGAGCGTCGGGGTTCATGGCGCCTCCGTCCACGGTCCTCCTCCGGAGTGGATACCAGAAGGGGACACAGTCTGTGAGGCCCCGCCGGACCGGGCACGGCTGTCATCGCCAGCGCCCCCGGTCACGGCCACCGACGGGGCTGATCCAAACGATGCTGATTCGAACGATGCTCATTCGAACAATCGAACAATGCAGATTCGAACGTGCGTTCGAAGCTTATCACCGGACCCGGTGGGGCAGAGGCTGGCACGCCGGGCAGCTGAAACTGGAGCGGTTCATGAACGCGTCCCGACGGATGGTCGAGGAACAGCGGGAGCACGCCTGGCCGCCGCGGCCGTAGACCTCCAACGAGCGCTCGAACAACCCGCTGACGCCCTCGGTCGAGACATAGAGGCGGTCGAAGGAGGTACCGCCGGCTGCCAGCGCCGCCGTCATCACGGTGCGGACCGCGTCGAGCAGCCGCAGCGCCTCGGCGCGGGTGACCGTCTCGGTCGGGCGGGCGTAGTGCAGGCGCGCGGCCCACAGGGCCTCGTCCGCGTAGATGTTGCCCACGCCGCTGATCAACGTCTGGTCGAGCAGGGCGCGCTTGAGGCCGGTGCGCCGGCGGCGCAGCGCGTCGGCGAAGCGCTCCGGATCGAAGTCTGCGGAGAGCGGGTCCGGCGCGATGTGGGCGATCGGGGCCGGCAGCTCCGCCCCACCTGAGACCACAGCAAGACCACCGAAGGTCCGTTGGTCCACGAAGCGCAGCTCGCGGCCCTCGTCGGTGAACCGGAAACGGACCCGCAGGTGCACCTGGTCCGGGCTGTCCGCCGGAACCACGAGGAGCTGGCCGCTCATCCCGAGATGACCGAGCAGCGCGTCACCGGCCACCGACCCCCGCGGTTCCGGCGGCCCGATCAGTTCAGCCGACCCGGCCGGTTCAGCCGACCCGGCCGGTTCGGGCGGCGCCAGGCCGAGCCACAGGTACTTGCCGCGCCGACGTGCCGTGGCCACCGTCCGCCCGACGAGCGAGGCGGCGAAGTGGTCAGCCCCGGCGAGATGGCGGCGGACCGCCCGCGGGTGACGGACCTCCACCCCGGCGACGGTGCGGCCGACCACACCGCGTTCGAGGCCCCGGCGGACGACCTCGACCTCGGGCAGCTCAGGCATCACCGACAGCGGGGCTCATCGGGAGTCCCACCACGGAGGCGGCGCCGTTGCCCGAGGCGGCGGCGGCCTCGCCCGGCCCGCCGGCCGCGGCACCGACCGCGCCAGCAGCGCCGACCCTGTCGGGGGTAGCGCCGACCCTGTCGGTGGTAGCGCCGGCCGTGCCGGTGGCGTCAGCCGTCAGCTCGTCCTGGGCGTTCACCGCCGAGCGCTTCTCGAGCACCGCGAAGGCCGCGGCCGCGGCCCGCTGCTCGGCCTCCTTCTTGCTGCCGCCCTCACCCTCGCCGAGCACCTCGCCGGCGACCCGCGCGAACGCGGTGAACCGCTTCGCGTGATCGGGACCGGCCTCGGTGACGGCGTAGTCGGGCGGGCCGAGGCCCAGCAGGGCCGTCTGCTCCTGCAGCGAGGTCTTCCAGTCCAGCCCGGCGCCGCGGCCGGCCGCCTCGTCGAGGAGCGGGTCGAAGAGCCGGTGGACGAACCCGGAGGCCACGTCGAGGCTGTTCGAGAGGTAGACCGCCCCGATAACCGCCTCCAGTGTGTCGGCCAGGATGCTGGGTTTGTCCCGCCCGCCGGTCGCCTCCTCACCACGGCCGAGGAGCAGGTACGGCCCGATGCCCGCCGAGCCGATCCGCCGGGCGACGTCGGCCAGTGCCCGCATGTTCACCACCGAGGCGCGCTGCTTGGCGAGCTGCCCCTCGGGAAGGTCGGGATGGCGACGGAACAGCGCGGCCGTGACGATCAGGCCGAGCACCGCGTCACCGAGGAACTCCAGCCGCTCGTTCGTCGGCAGCCCGCCGTTCTCGTACGCGTACGAACGGTGGGTCAGCGCACGGTCGAGCAGTTCGGGGTCGATGTGGACGTCGAGCGCCTCCACCAACCCGTCCCGAGGCGGGGTGACCGACTGTGACCGGCTCATCGGGACAGCCCCGCCAGTTCCCGGCGGCGGTCGACGAGCGTCGACATGGCCTGCCGCACCGCCCCGGAAAGCCCGGAACGCACGGCGCCCACGGCGGCGCGGACAGCTTCCGGCAGGGCTCCCGGCCCCACCGGGGCCGTCGCCGCCGGCCCACCCGCTCGGATGGCCGTCCCGTCCACTCCCAGCACGATGATTCCCCCCTGAAGGTCCGAACTGTTCGCCTGCCAGCAGGCCGGATCCGTCTCGTGCCGTGCTCGGTGCGCGCCGGAGTACAGCGCGGAGAGCACCACGTCGCCGGTGAATCCGTCGGTGACGACGACGTCGACGCCGGTTCCGGTCCGGAGCCGGTCGGCGGTGACCGGACCGACGAAGTCGAGGCCCAGCGACGCGAGCAGGTCACCGGCCGAGCGGCGCAGCGGGTCCGGCAGGGCCAACCGCGCCGAGAGCAGCCCGACCGCCGGAACGCCGACACCGTGCCGCACCCGGGCCAACCGCGCGCCCGCGAGCGCGAACTGGGCCAGCTCGTCGGCGGTGACGTCGACCGAGCCGCCCGCGTCACAGAGGATCACCGGGGACTCTGCCGGCCCGACGACCGTGGCCGCGGCGGCCCGGGTCGCGCCGGGCACCAGCCCGAACGTGAACCCGGCCGCCGCGATGACCGCCTCGAGCGGAGCCACGGAGACCATCGCGTCGGCGTGCCCGTCCCGGACGAGGCGGGCCGCGACGCGGACCCCGGCATCCCGGCGCGCGCGAACCTCACGCAGCGCCTCGGGGCCCGACGCCACGCCGCGTGAAACGTTCACCAGCCGGACGCGGCCGCTCTCAAGCACACCGTGCTCGGCGAGCGCGGGAGCGACCGTGTCCGTGGGCGCCACCACGGTCAGGGTCACCCGCGGATCGGCACCGAGGATCGCGGTGAGCTCGCCGAGCAGGTCGCCCGGCGGGGAGCCCGCTCCGATCAGGTCGACAGCGACACGTGCCACACCGTGGTCAGACGTCGAGCACCTGGCGATCGTTGTAACGGCCGCAGGTCGGGCACGCGGTGTGCGGCCGGACAGTGTGCCCGCGCGAGCACTTGGCCAGCGTCGGCGCCTTCGCCTTCCACTGCGCCCGACGGGACCGGGTGTTGCTGCGCGAGGTGCGCCGCTTCGGGACTGCCACTAGTCCTTCTCCTTGTTATCGGTGGTGGCAGGGGCCTCGGCAAGGCCGGACAAAGCCGCCCACCTCGGGTCCTGCTGGATGTGGGAATGGTCCGGCCCGAGATCGTCGAGCCGCCCCCCGCAGTCGACACACAGGCCGGCGCAGTCGGGACGGCAGACCGGCGACAGCGGGAGGTCGAGCACGACCGCGTCACGCGCCACCGGCTCGAGGTCGACGTGGTCGTCCACGAGGACGCTGGTGTCGTCCTCGTCGTCGGTCTCGACGGCCCGCTCCGGGTAGTAGAACAGCTCGAGGATGTCCACGGACATCGAGTCGGAGATCTCGTCGAGACAGCGACCGCACTCTCCGGCGAGGGGGACGGTGACCACCCCGCTCACGAGGACGCCCTCCATGACCGACTCGAGCCGCAGGTCGAGCCGCACGGTGGCACCGGTGGGCACGCGCACCAGCTCGGTGCCGAAGTCCGATGGCTGGACGATCGTCGTCTCGACACGGCGCAGCGAGCCCGGCCGGCGGCCGAGCTCTCGGGTGTCGAGGACGTAGGGCCCCCGGGGGGTGCGCCGACGGGCTCGTTGTGTGGTCATGGCTGTCACAGCAGATGTTCTCACGTCGCGGTCGGTGTCGGAGTGACCTGGGGACGGGCACCGGTCGTGTGGACCCGGGATGGACCCGCCCCGTGCCTCCCGAACTGCCGCCACCTGGCCGGTCGTGAGTCGATCGGCGTGGATGCCGGCCGACCCGGCCCGAAGGCCGAACGACCCGGGTGACGACCTGGGTGTGCCGGGAGGACGTGCCCACGTCACCGGGCACGGACCACCAGACTATCCGATCGGTGCTCCCACGCCGGAGGTCAGCCGGACATGGCCCGTCATGCCACCGCGGGCGGCGGGTACGCCGGTCCACCGCTCGCCGTCCTCCGGACGGTCGGGGTCCGCCCGCTGCCCGGGCGCGGCCGCGGCGTTCAGCGGCCCGGCGCCACCGGCCGCGTCGTCACCGGTGACACCGCCACCAGCCGCGTTGCCGCCAGCCGGGTCCATCCCGGCGCCGCCGTGCATTCCGTCGCCGCGCAGGCCACCACCGGACGTCCTGTCGCCGTACATCGCGCCGCCGTACCACCCGCCGCCGTGCACCGGGTCGCCGTGCGGCCCACCGCCGCCGGGGACGCCCGTGTCCGGGCCGGCCGGGCCTGCGCCGGAGACCGCCGGGTGGAGATCCGCTCCGCCGGCACCGACCACCGCGGACCGCGCGCCCATCGGCGCGGCCGCAGCCGGCCCCACTCCCCCGAACTGGTGCGGGCCGGCGGGCCCGCCGGCCCCGCCGTGGGCACCCGCCGCACCCGCCACCGCGCCCCGGGAGGCCAGCCGCTCGCGGCCCCGGGCCACCGAGGCGAGCGTGCGGTCGAGGACCTCCTCGAACCCGGCCAACTTGCCGTCGACGTAGGAGTCGATCTGGCTGCGCATGTCGTCCGACGCC
Source organism: Parafrankia discariae (assembly GCF_000373365.1). Taxonomy (NCBI): domain Bacteria; kingdom Bacillati; phylum Actinomycetota; class Actinomycetes; order Frankiales; family Frankiaceae; genus Parafrankia; species Parafrankia discariae. The sequence continues at coordinate 75,371 of NZ_KB891241.1, read as the reverse complement.
TGGCGGGCGGCTGCCATGATCGCCGCGGCGTCGGTCTCCGCCTGGGCGACCACCGCGCTGCCCGAGGCCAGCCGGACGCCCTCGCGCCGACCGTCGGCCACGATCGCGGCGGCCCGCCGGTGCGCGTCGTCGATGATCGCCTCACTGTCCGCCAACACCCGGTCGGCGTCGGCCAGCCGCTCGGGCAGCCGCGCCCGCAGGTCCTCCAGCGCCTCGAGCATCTCGGCGCGGTTGAGTACGCAGGACGTCGTCAGCGGCATCGCCCGCGCCCCCTCGACCACAGCGATGATCAGGTCGAGGCGCTCAGCGAGATCATCCATGACCGGTAGGTTACGACCGGCCGACGGAGCACCTGGTAGCGACACTCCGCTAACCGACACGGACCCGCCGCGAAGGCCCGGAAGCCCGATATCGACGTGGCGCGACGACACGACCCCGCCACGCACACGCCATCACGACGGAGAGACAACAAACGCCGCCCGCGGGTGGTTCGCGGCTGGTGGTCGGCGGCGGGCAGCCGGCGACGAACGTCCGCCGGCGGCGCCACGGGGGGCCGCCGGCGGGGGATCGCCCGCACCCGGGCGGCTAGGGCGCGGAGCGGTCCCGCAGGCCCTTGAGGACCACGTCCGGCACCAGCCCGGAGACGTCGCCGCCGTAGCGGGCGACCTCCTTGACGAGGCTCGAGGAAAGGAACGCGTACTGCGGGTTCGTGCTCATGAACAGGGTCTCCACCCCGGCCAGCGAGTGGTTCATCTGCGCCATCTGCAGCTCGTAGTCGAAATCACTGACGGCGCGCAGGCCCTTCACGATCGACTGGATGCCACGCACCCGGCAGAAGTCGACCAGCAGGCCGTGCGACGAGTCGACGACGACGTTGGTGGGTGCGTCGGGATGGCTGCGAACCGCATCCCGGATGAGGTCGATCCGTTCGTCGATCGTGAACAGATGGGCCTTGGATTTATTGATCAGAACGGCGACGACGACCTCGTCGAAGAGCTTGCTCGCTCTCACGATGATGTCGAGGTGACCGTTGGTGATGGGGTCGAACGATCCGGGACAGACTGCCCTCCTCATGATCGATTACCGTACCAGAGGACCCCCTCTCCGTACCTGCGCTCACGCAGTGCTATGAGACCGTCCGGCCAGGTCACGGGACCGCTCCGGTACGCACGCTCCACCACACAGACCGCGCCCGGGGCCAGCCAGCCGCCGCCCACCAGCCGCCCGAGCACGCCGTCCAGCTCGGCGCCGGGCAGCGCGTAGGGAGGATCGAGGAAGACCACGTCATAGGCCTCGGCCGGAGGCGCGGACAGGACCCGTTCCACCGCCGAGCGCACCACCTCGGCACCCGCCAGGCCGAGGGCGTCCGCGTTGCGGCGCAGGGTGCGGACCGCCGTCGCGTCCCGGTCGACGAGCAGGGCGTGCGCCGCCCCGCGCGACAGTGCCTCGAGGCCGACCGCGCCGGAGCCCGCGTAGAGGTCCGCGACCCTGGCTCCGGCGAGATCCACCAGCGTCGCGAGCGTGTTGAACAGGCCCTCTCTCGTCCGTTCGGAGGTGGGCCTGGTGGCGCCGCCCGGCGGCACCAGCAGCCGTCGCCCCCCGGCGTGCCCGCCGACGATCCGCGTCATCGCCAGGTCAGCCCTTCTCCAGGAAGGCCGCGCTGGCCTCGTCCAGGGCGGCCGTGAGCCGACGCAGCAGGGCCGGCTGGCCCACGAGCTCGGGGTCCGCCGCCACGAGCGCCCCGGCCTCCTCGCGGGCGGCGCGGATGAGGTCCTCGTCCCGCAGCAGCTCGAGCAGGCGCAGCGAGCGGCGCCCGCCGGACTGGGCCGCGCCGAGGACGTCGCCCTCGCGGCGCTGCGCAAGGTCGAGCCGGGCCAGCTCGGCGCCGTCCGACGTGGCGGCGACGGCCAGCAGACGCTCGGCGGCCGGCGCGGCGCCGTCGACGGAGGTGTGCAGCAGGCACACCCCGGGCGCGCTGCCCCGCCCCACCCGGCCGCGCAGCTGGTGCAGCTGGGACACCCCGAACCAGTCGGCATCCAGAACGATCATGGCGGTCGCGTTCGGGACGTCCACCCCGACCTCGATCACCGTGGTGGCGACCAGGACGTCCACCTCCCCGGTGGCGAACCGGTTCATGATCTCATCCCGCACCGGGGAGGGCAGCCGCCCGTGCAGGCCCTCGACGCGCAGGCCGGCGAGCTCGCCCGCGGCCAGCCGGGGCAGCACCTCGGTGACCGTCGCGCCGACCCGCTCGCCCTCCCGCGGGCCGGCAGAACCCACAGGCCCCCCGGACGGCTCCTCGCCGCCGTCGCCGCCCTCGCCGTCACCGACCCGGGGGCACACCACGTACGCCTGGTGTCCGGCGGCGACCTCGTCGCGCACCCGGCCCCACATGCGGTCCATGAAGGGCCTGTTCAGCGAGGGGACGACGAAGGTCGAGATCGGTGAGCGCCCGGCGGGCAGCTGGTTCAGCGTCGAGACCTCGAGATCACCGAACACGGTCATGGCCACGGTGCGGGGGATGGGCGTCGCGGTCATGACGAGCAGATGGGGTGGGCGCCGGCCCCGCGAACGCAGCTCGTCGCGCTGCTCCACCCCGAACCGGTGCTGCTCGTCGACCACGACCAGCGCCAGGTCGGCGAAGGTGACGTCCGCGCCGAGCAGCGCGTGGGTGCCGACGACGAGGCCGACGGTGCCGTCGGCGACGGCGGCCAGCACCTCGCGGCGGGCCCGGGCCGGCATCGAGCCGGTCAGCAGCGCCACCCTGGTCGCGGGGCCGTCCACGCCGAGCTCGCCGGCCCGGGCCTGGTCGCCGAGCAGTTTGAGCAGGCTCCGGTGGTGCTGGGCCGCCAGGGTCTCGGTGGGCGCCAGCATGGCGGCCTGACCACCCGAGTCGACGGCGGTGAGCATGGCCCGCACGGCCACCACCGTCTTGCCGGACCCGACCTCGCCCTGCAGCAGCCGGTGCATCGGGAACGCCCTGGCCATCTCGGCCGCGACGGTCTCCCCCACCTCGCGCTGGCCGTCGGTCAGCGCGAACGGCAGCGCGGAGTCGAACGCGTCGAGCAGGCCGCCGGCCCGCCCCGGCCGGGCCACCGTGGCGGCCAGCTCGGCGCGTCGGCGCCGCTGGGCGAGGGCGACCTGCACGACGAGTGCCTCGTCCCACTTCAGCCGGGTGCGGGCGACGGCGATGTCGGCCCGGGAGGCCGGCCGGTGGGCCAGTTCATAGGCTCTGCGCAGGCCGGCGAGACGATGCCGGGACCGCAGCGCCGCCGGCAGCGGATCGGTCAACTCGCCGAGCGAGTCGAGCACCAGCCGCAGGCAGCGCGCCAGCGTCCAGCTCGTGACCTTCGCCGTGGCCGGGTAGATCGGGACGAGGGAGCCGGCGAAGCCGGCGACCACCGGTGCCGGCCCTCCCGCGGCACCCGCGGCACCGTTCCCGGCGCCGTCGGGTCCGTCGGAACCGGTGGCTTCGTCGAAAAAGCCGGCTCCGTCGACACCGGCCGCCCCGGTCGCGTCGTCGGCGGCGCCTTCGGGGTCGGGCGCGTCGAGGAGATGGACCTCGGGATGGATGAGCTGGCGCCGGCCGCGGAACTCGGCCACCTTGCCGGCGAACAGCGCGGTCGTGCCGGGGACGAGCTCCTTGGCCCGCCACTGCTGGTTGAAGAAGACCAACGAGAGCTCACCGCGACCGTCGGTGACCGTGATCTCCGTGCGACCTCCGCCGCCACCGCCACGCCGCCGCGGCCCGCCGCCCGACCCGGGCCGGCCCTGGTGCCGGACGACCTTCGTCACCCGGGCCTGGACGGTGGCGATCTCGCCGACGACGAGCTCGTCGAGATCGGTCAGCTCGCCGCGCTCGTGGTAGCGCCGCGGGAGGTGGTCGAGGAGATCTCCGACGGTCTCGAGTTCCAGGCCGTCGGCGAGCAGCGCGGCGGTGCGCGCTCCCAGTGGGCCCTTCAGCGGGGTGTCAAGGTCGAGCACCCCTCGATACTGCACCGGACCACCGACACTCTCGGTGGCCGGCCACTTCCACCAGCCAGCTCGCTCCTGCGGCGGGACGCTCCCGGCGGTGCGCGAACTCAGGACAGCCGCGGCGACCTCGATCGCCGCGGCTGGGGTAGCCTCGCAGTCGACTACAGGCTAGAGCGGCCGGCAGTTCCCGGCCATCGCGATTGACGGAGTGTTCTCGTGTCTTCGGTGTGTGACGTCTGCGGCAAGGGGCCGGGCTTCGGCATGTCGGTCTCCCACTCCCACCGGCGCACCCGCCGTCGCTGGAACCCCAACATCCAGACCGTCCGGGCGGTGGTCGGTCGTACGCCCAAGCGACTCAACGTCTGCACCTCGTGCCTGAAGGCGGGCAAGGTCACCCGCGGCTGACCCGGCCGACGCCCACGACCCCCCGCTGCCGCTCGACCGACGGCATCGCCGCGGCCTCGATCAGGCACCATCTCGGCCTCGATCGACGGGCCGCGGCAGCCTTGACGGGCGCGCCGCGGCGGCTCGCGAGGACGCCCGGAAGGCCCCCCGGAGGGCTACGGCCCGGGCTCCGGTGGCATCGGCTACTGTCCCGGCATGGGAGCCTCCAGGCGCAGGGTTCGGCTCGTCCTTCTGTTCGGCGGCCGTAGCACGGAGCATTCGATCTCGTGCGTGTCCGCCGGCGGGGTGCTGCGGGCACTCGACCGGTCCCGTTACGACGTGATCCCGGTCGGCATCGACACCGAGGGCCGCTGGGCGGTACTGCCCGACGACAGTCCGGCGCTCGCGCCGGTGGGCACGGATCTCCCTGTGGTCGACACGTCGGCCGGCCTGGCGGTCGCGCTGCCCCCGAGCCCGTCCGCGACACCTGTGGTGGCGCGCGACCCGTCCGCGGCGCCGCGTGATCTGGGCCCCGTCGACGTGGTCTTCCCGTTGCTGCACGGGCCGTTCGGTGAGGACGGCACGATCCAGGGCCTGCTTGAGATGGCCGGGCTGCCCTACGTGGGCTCCGGAGTGTTCGCCAGCGCCGCGGCCATGGACAAGCAGCACATGAAGAGCATGCTCGCCGCCGCCGGGCTGCCCGTCGGCCCGTACGCCGTCCTGCGGCCCGGCCAGACGCTGTCGGAGCAGGACCGCGAGCGGCTCGGGCTGCCCGTCTTCGTCAAGCCCGCCCGCGGCGGCTCCAGCATCGGCATCAGCCGGGTGGACGCCTGGGCCGACCTCGACACGGCACTGAAGACGGCCCGGGCCAGCGACCCGAAGACACTCGTGGAGGCGGCGGTCGTCGGCCGCGAGATCGAGTGCGGCGTGCTCGACAGCCTCGACGGCTCCGGCCCCCGGGCGAGCGTGCCGGCCGAGGTCACCATCACCTCGTCGGCCGGCTTCTACGACTTCGAGGCGAAGTACCTCTCGAACGGGGCCGTCTTCGACGTGCCCGCGCGCCTGCCGGACGCACTGACCGAGCGGGTCCGCGCGACCGCGGTCGCCGCGTTCGAGGCGTTGGACTGCGCCGGACTGGCACGGGTCGACATGTTCGTCACGCCGTCAGGCGAGATCGTCCTCAACGAGGTCAACACGATGCCCGGGTTCACCCCGATGTCGATGTACCCGCGGATGTGGGCGGCCTCCGGGCTCGACTACGCGGCCCTGGTGGACCAGCTCGTCCAGCTCGCCCTGCGCGACGGCGCGGGCCTTCGCTGACGCCCGACCCCGACGAAGAACACCGACCCCGGCGGACACCGGCTCCGGGGCCGGGCGTCAGGCAGTCGTGGATCTGGTGTGCTCGCGAACCGCCGGGGCCAGCGCGACCAGTACCTCGAAGGCCTGCCGGTCCGCCGGCAGGGTGAGAACGACCTGGGGGGTCCTGGTCGGGGTGGAGTAGCGGACCTGGGAACCGACGTCCTCGGTGAACCAGGCGACCTCGTCGACCTCGGAGAGGATCGAGTCGGGTCGGTAGGTCGCCGCGACGCCGGAGGCGCCACAGGTGAGAACGACCGGATCGGAGCCGAAGGCCGCCGCGGTGGGAGCCGGGGGCTCCACCTTACGGCGGTCGAGGCCGTCACCCAGCGAGTCGGGCAGGGCGGCGGTCAGCGCCTCGCAGGACGTCCGGTCCGCACCGGCCGGGGTGGGCGCGCCGGTGATCGCCACCGGCCCGGGCCCACCACACGCGGTGAGCGGCCCGGCCGCCAGACCCGCCAGGCCGGCGAGGCAGAACGGGAGAAGCCGGACCCGCCGCGCGGCCCGCGCCCTGGGGCACGAGCCGGCGGACGGGGCCCACCGAGTCAGAAGTGGACGACGGGGCATGTCAGGGTACGAGTGATGCCGTCGACCGACTGGACCCGTGACATCACGAGTTTTCCCAGGTCATCGACGCTGGCCGCCTGCGCGCGCACAATGACGTCATAGGGACCGGTCACATCCTCGGCCTGGGTGACCCCCGGGATCTGCTCGATCTCCTTGGCCACCGATGCCGACTTGCCGACCTCGGTCTGGATAAGGATATAGGCGTGGACCACAGACGCTCCCTCGTCGGACGTCGACAGCCCGTCGAGCAGACACGGGCTGACAGAAGGTAACAGGCAAACGGGCCGGATGAGAGGGTCCGCGGCGAGGAATTTGCTCTGATCGCCCGACTGGCACGGAGGAACCTCGCCCCGCCGCCGGTGAACTCGGCCGTTTTAGGCCCGCCAGGCCCGCTCCAGACCTCACTGTGAGGATCCACACGCCATGACGCCAGCGATACCAAAGAACCCGGCCCCGCCCCGGGTGCTGACCATCGCCGGATCGGACTCCGGCGGCGGCGCCGGCATCCAGGCGGACCTCAAGACGATGCTGGCGCTCGGTGTCCACGGGATGAGCGCGATCACCTCGGTGACGGCGCAGAACTCGCTCGGCGTGCAGGGCGTGTGGGACCTCCCGCCGGAGGCGGTACGGGCGCAGATCCGCGCCGTCGCCGACGACATCGGCGTGGACGCGGTGAAGACCGGGATGCTCTCCTCCGCGACCCTCGTCGGGGTGGTGGCCCGGGAGCTCGCCGGGCTGGGGGCACCGTGCGTGGTCGACCCGGTGGGCGTCTCCAAGCACGGCGACCCGCTGCTGGCCGCCGACGCGGTGGACGTGCTGCGCACCGAGCTCCTCCCCCGCGCGACCGTCGTCACCCCGAACCTGGACGAGGTGCGGCTGCTGACCGGCGTCGAGGTCACCGACGAGACCGGCCTGCACCGGGCCGCGGCGGCCCTGCTCGCGCTGGGCCCGACGTGGGTGCTGGTCAAGGGCGGCCATCTGCCGGGCGACGCCGTCGATCTGCTGACCGACGGGTCGACCGACGTCCTGCTGCGCGCCGGGCGGCTGCCGCGCGAGCACACCCACGGGACGGGCTGCACCCTCGCCTCGGCGATCGCCGCGCACCTGGCGCGGGGCGACGACGTCCCGACCGCGGTACGGGCGGCCAAGACCTATGTGACCGGGGCGCTCGCCGCCGGCTTCCCGCTCGGCGCCGGGATCGGGCCCGTCGACCACGGCCACCTGACCCGGGCCGGCGGCGGTTCGGCCCGGTGACGCGGCCGGACGCGCCCCGTGGCGCCGATCACCCGGTCTGATTGAATCTCCCCGGTTTCAGCCAGCGGCCGACACACCGAAAACCCTGGCGCATCCGACTCGTCAAACCCTGGCGCATCCGACTCATCGCCGTGGAGGCAGCCCGTGAGGGAACCCAGTTCCGGTACGACCACACCCGCGGGTTCGGACCGCCACTGGTACAGGATCGTCGGCGGTGCGCCGCTCACCGGGTCCGTCGAGGTCTCCGGCGCCAAGAACTCGGTCACCAAACTGCTCGTCGCCACCCTGCTGACCCCCGAGCCCTGCACGCTGAGCCGGGTGCCGCGCATCGTCGAGGTGGACGTCGTCCTCGGCATGCTCGCCGAGCTGGGAACCCAGGTCGAGTGGCTCGACTCGCACACGGTGCGGGTCACGACCCCGCGCATCGTCGACGCCTCGCTCGCCGAGGCCTACTCCGGGGTCAACCGCATCCCCATCCTGATGATGGGCCCGCTGCTGCACCGGGTGGGCGAGGCCGTCGTCCCGCTGCCCGGCGGCTGCCGGATCGGCAAGCGGCCGGTCGACTTCCATCTGCGCGGGCTGCGCGCGATGGGCGCGGAGATCACCGAGCAGCTCCGCTCGGTCGAGGTCAAGACCCTCGGCCTGCACGGGGCGCACGTGACGCTGCCGTTCCCGAGCGTCGGGGCCACCGAGAACCTGCTGCTGGCCGCCGTGCGGGCCAAGGGCACCACGGTGATCTCGAACGCGGCGGTGGAGCCCGAGATCATCGACCTGATCCTCTTCCTGCAGCAGATGGGCGCGCTGGTCGACGTCGAGGTCGACCGCACGATCGTCGTGCAGGGCGTCGAGGCGCTGCGCGGGGCGACGCACGAGGCGATCCCCGACCGGATCGAGGTCGCCTCGTTCGCCGCGGCGGCCGTCGCGACCAACGGCCGGGTGGACGTCGTCGGGGCCCGTCAGGAGCACGTGGCGACCTTCCTGAACCATCTGCGCCGGCTCGGCGGGGAGTTCCAGGTCAGCCCGCACGGGCTCACCTTCCACCGGGCCCGCGAGCTCACCGCGACGCACGTGCAGACCGACGTCCACCCCGGGTACATGACCGACTGGCAGCAGCCGCTGGCCGTGCTGCTGACCCAGGCCAAGGGCGCCTCGGTGATCCACGAGACGATCTACGAGGACCGGTTCGGCTACACCAGCCAGCTCAACGAGATGGGCGCGGACATCGCCCTGTCGACGTTCTGCCTGGGCGGGAAGGCCTGCCGGTTCGCGTCCCGGGACTTCGAGCACTCCGCGGTCGTCAGCGGCCCCACCCGGCTGCGCGGCACCGATCTGGAGATCCCCGACCTGCGCGCCGGGTTCGCCTACGTGATGGCGGCCCTGGTCGCCGACGGGTCCAGCCTGATCAGTGGCACCCGGTTCCTGGAGCGCGGCTACGAGGACCCGGTGGGCAAGCTCCGCTCGATCGGCGCGCTGATCGAGACCGTGCCCGCGGACGTCCCGCCCACGGGGAGCCGCGCCACCGCCTGAGCCTGGTAGGCCCGGCTGGCTGACCGCGCCTACCGGGCCTACCGGGCCGGCGGCCGGGTCACGGCAGGGACCACAACCGGACGGTCTGGTCCTTGCCCGTGCTGACCAGGATCCGGCCCCGCGGGGCGAACCGAACCGACATCACCCAGTCAGCGTGGCCGACCAGCGGCCGGCCACGCTGCCGCGGGCGGGTCCGGTCGGCTGTGTCCCACAACCGCACCAGGTTGTCGAAGCCGCCGCTGGCCAGGGTGCGGCCGTCGGGGGCGAAAGCGAGCGACCAGACCCGGTTCTCGTGCCCCGTCAGCGGACGGCCCAGCATGGTCGGGCGGTCCGGGACGGTGACGTCCCACAGCCGGATCACACCGTCGACACCGCCGGTCGCGAGGGTCCGCCCGTCCGGCGCGAAGGCGGCCACGAGCGCGGACGTGGGCCCCGCGACGGTACGCGCCAGCCGGCGCGGCGCACGCCGGTTCGTGACGTCCCAGAGCAGCACCTGCCGGTCGTAGCCGGCGGCGACCAGCAGGTGGTCATCCGGGGCGAAGGCCACCGAGGTCACGAACGAGGTCGCACCGGTCACCGGCCCACCGAGCGGGCGGGGCGCGCCGCGCTCGGTCATGTCCCACAGCCGGACCGACCGGTCGTCGCTTCCGGTGGCGAGCATCCGGCCGTCGGTGGCGAACGCCGCCGAACGCGCGGGCCCCGCGTGAGCCGGCAGCGGCGCGCCCAGCAGCTGGGCGGCGTCGGGCCGGGTGACGTCCCACAGCCGCAGCGATCCGTCCCAGCTGGTGCCGGCGAGGGTACGTCCGTCGGGCGAGAACACGACCGACGTCACCCCGTCGTCCGGGCCGTCCGGCAGACGCCCGATCGACCGGGGAGCGGCCGGCTCGGTGAGGTCCCACAGCAGCACCGCGCCGTCCCTGGCGCTGGTGGCCATGATCGTCCCGTCCGGGGAGAAGTCCGCCGACAGGACCCAGCCGTCGTGGCCCACCAGCGGCGGCCCGGCCGGGCGCGGCGCCGCCCGCCAGCCGAGGCCGAAACGGCCTCCCGGACGCCCGCCCGAGCCCCGCGCGGTCGGGTTACCGACCACCGGGGCCGGGGCCGCCGGGCTCAGGGTCGGCGCGGCGGCCACGGCCGGGGCCGCGCCCGCGACGGGTGTCGGGGCGGGTGCCGGTACCGGCGCGTGGGTCTGTAAGGAGGCGTGGGCCGGTGCCGGCCGTACCGGGGCCGGGGGCCAGGGCCGTGGCCCGGCACCGGTCGGCGCCCGGCGGGTGGCCTCGGCGCGGACGTCCGCGTCGAGGTGCAGCGGCAGGCCGCAGCGGTCCAGCCAGTCCGGTCCGTACGCGGTCGCGGCGGCCCGGGCCAGGGCGAACGCGAACGCCTTCGCCGATTCCGGGCGCGCCTGCGGGTCACGGGCCAGCGTGCTCGCGACGACCGCCGCGACCGGGCCGGCGATGTCCGCCACCGGCGTCGCGACCTGCCGTGGGCCGAACCCGCCGACCGGCCGGCCGAACGTCGGCGGGTCTAACGTCGGCGGGCCGAACGCCTCCGCGCCGGACAGCAGCTCGTAGAGCACGACTCCCAGGGAGTAGAGGTCGCTGGCGGGCAGCAGCCGACCGCCCGCGAGCTGCTCGGGCGCCATGTAGCGGGGGGTTCCGATCACCGTGCTCGCGCCCGGGTTCCCCTGTCGACGATCTTCGCGATCCCGAAGTCGGCCACCTTGAGCTGCCCGGAGGCGTCGAACAGGATGTTGTCGGGCTTGATGTCGCGGTGCAGCACGCCGCGGTCGTGCACGTAGGCCAGCGCCGAGGCCACCGCGAGACCGGCCGCGCAGGCCGCCGGCGGGCTCATCCCGGCGCGGCGCCGGGTCAGCGTGCCGCCGGCGAGCATCTCCATGACCAGGACGCGCAGCCCGTCCCGCTCGACGTAGTCGTAGACGCGGATGACGTGCGGGTGGTCGAAGCCGGCGACGATGCGCGCCTCGGCGGCGAACCCGTCATCCGCCCGGCCGTAGCCGCGCGTCATCACCTTGACCGCGACGTCCCGCTGCATGTCGCGGTGCCACCCGGCCAGCACCAGGCCGGACGCCCCCTCCCCCACCGGATCACCGAGCGAGTAGCCCGGCAGGACGGCGGCAAGGCGCGCCCGGTCGGCCTCGGTCATCGACCCACCGCCCGGGGCACCGGCGAACCAGACAAGCCTCGAACCAGGGACGTAAGCCCCAGCAGCCCAGCCACGAGCCGTGATCCTACGGGCGGGCCACACCGGCCCGGCTGGCGGGAGTCGCATCCGTGCGGTGACCACCCGACCACCGGAACGGCGACCAACCCGACAACCCGGCCGACGGGCCGGTCGGCCCGGACCGTCCGGCCCGTCGACAACCCGGCTGACCGGGCCGGGCCGGGCCGGTCAGCCGGTGGGCACGCCGATCCCGGACCGGGCGAGCACCCCGGTGTAGGTCCGCGTGGTCACCTTCCAGTCACCGGCGACGAGCACCGCGGCGCCGACGGCGACCCCGCCCAGCGAGGCCGTCGGCACCAGGACCTCGAACAGCACCCGGGCGTGCCCGGGATCGGTGAAGACGGGCTCGCCGACCAGCACCCGGGCGCCCGCGATCTGCCGCGGGAACCGCTCCCGCACCCGGTCCAGGATCTCCCTCAGCCCCGCTCCGCCCTCGACGGCGCCCAGGGCGTGGCCGTCGCCCTGCCCGCCGGTGAAGGCGCGCCGGAAGGCCGCCCGTACCCGCTCGGCCTCGGCCGGGACATCCGCCGGGACGCCCGCCGCCGGCGTGTCGGGCGCGTCGAGCCCGTCCCCCGCGGGCCACAGCGGCACGGCCCGCCCGGCCGCCGCGCGCAGCGCGGAGCCGTCCACGGTGACGCTCGACTCGGCCAGTCCGCGCGCGGGGAAGTCGACGACCAGCGTGAGCGGCCCGACCGGCGGCAGCGGCCACAGCCAGTACCGCAACCGGTGCACGGCCGGCGCCTGACGCTCGCCGACGAACTGGGCCGTGAGCGTTCGGTACGCGGCGCCGGGCCCGTATCCGAACTCCGGTGGTTGCGGGGAAGGGAACGGCTGGAAGGGAACGGGGACCGCCCAGCCCTCTCCCGAGCCCGCGGAGTCCACGACGGTCAGCAGCGGGCCGTCCGACGGGTCGGCGGTGCCCAGGGCGGCCTCGAGACGGGCCGTGAGCGGCACGGACGGATCGGCCGCGACCGCCCGGGCCCCGCCGGGGAGCACGACGCCGAACCGGACCATCCGGTGCGCCTCCCGCGCCCAGGCGACGGACAGCCGCGGGTCGACGCCGCCGGCCGTCCCCGGCCGCAGCCGGACCTCCAGCGTGATCTCCACACCGCTCGGGTAGGCGACGACGCCACCGAGGGAGACAGCGGTGTCCCCGGTCGCCCCGATCGACGGCGGCACCGGGACGACCCCGCCGAGCTGATGATCCGGCGGGGCCAGCCACGGAGCGCGCACGGGCCCCGGGGGCGGCGGCGGCACGGGTGTTGGGACGTCCTCGAAAATCCCCATAATGTGTCGCATCGTGACAGCGTGATGACGTGACGTCCACCGGATTTCCGCCGCCGGCGCCAGTACCGGCTCTCACACCGGCGCGGGCGCCGTTGCGGACGGCGCCGCGTCAGAGGTGGTACTCCGGGCCGGGCTCGCGGCTCATCAGGTCCTTGACCGCCTCCAGCGGCGGCAGCCCCTCGTACAGCACCCGCTCCACCTGGCGGGTGATCGGCATGGAGACCCCGAGCCCGTCGGCCAGCGCCAGCAGCGGCCGGCAGGAGCGCACCCCCTCGGCCACCTGGCGCTGCTCGGCGAGCACCTGGTCGAGGGTCATGCCGCGGCCGAGCTTCTCGCCGAAGCTCCGGTTCCGCGACAGCGGTGATCCGCAGGTGGCCACCAGATCCCCGAGGCCGGCCAGCCCGGCGAACGTCATCGGGTCGGCGCCGAGCGCCGTGCCGAGCCGCGCGGTCTCGGCCAGGCCGCGGGTGATCAGCGAGGCGAGGCTGTTGGTGCCGAAGCCCATGCCCTCCAGCATCCCGGCGGCGAGCGCGATCACGTTCTTCACCGCCCCGCCGAGCTCACAGCCCAGGACGTCCGCGTTCGTGTAGGGCCGCAGGTAGGGCGTCCAGCAGGCGGCCTGGACGGCGTTCGCCGTGGCCGCGCAGTCGCTGGCGACGACGGTGGCCGCGGGATGCTCGACGGCGATCTCGCGGGCCAGGTTCGGGCCGCTGACCACCGCGATGCGCTCCGGGCCGACCCCGGCGGCCTGCGCGATCACCTCGCTCATCCGCCGGCTGCTGCCGGCCTCCATGCCCTTCATCAGGCTCACGTACACGGCGCCCGGCCGCACCAGCGGCGCCCATTCGACGAGGCAGGAGCGCAGTGCCTGCGACGGGACGGCGAGCACCACCAGGTCGGCCTCGCGCAGCGCCCGCCGCGGGCTCGAGGTGGCGCGCACCAGGTCCGGCAGGCGGACGTCCGCCAGGTAGCGCGGGTTGACGTGCCGGCCGTTGATCGCGTCCGCGATGGCCTGGTCGCGGGCGAGCAGCGTGACGTGCGCGCCCGCGTCGGCCAGCACCTTGGCGAAGACCGTCCCCCAGGAGCCGGCGGTGAGCACCGCCGCGTGCCTCACCGCGCGCTCCCGGCCCGCGGCGCGTCCGGGTCGACGGGCGCGTCCGGGTCGACGGACGGGCTCGCCGCGGGCGACGCCGCCGCCGGCTGATCGGGAATCCCCGGAACCGGTTGCGCGGAACCGCCCGGCGCCCGCGGTGGCGCCGGCTCGCCCCGGACCAGCTCCACCAGCGCGGTGAGTTCGGCCATCACCGCGTCGGTCACCTCGCGCAGCAGCCGCGCGTCGGACGGGTCGGCGGTGCCGGCCACACCGGGCCGGACGGCGAAGCGGCTCAGGTCGACGGGCCGGCCCGCGCGGACGTGGATCTCCGGGCGGGTGAGCAGGTGCGGGCGCCGGTCGCGCCCCCATACGCGCTGCGCGCCCCACTGGGCGACCGGGATCACCGGCGCGCCCGTCGCCAGCGCCAGCCGGGCCACGCCCGTGCGGGCGCGCGCCGGCCAGTAGTCGGGATCGGTGGTGATGCCGCCCTCCGGGTAGATGACCAGTGCGCGCCCCGCGCGCAGCGCCGCGACCGCGTCCCGCAGCGCGCCACCCGCGCTGGGATCCCGGCGGTGGACCGGGATCTGCCCGGCGCCCGCCAGCACACGCCGCAGGATCGGAACCTGCCACAGATCGCTCGTCGCCATGAACCGGGGATTGCGCCCGGCGGCGTACACATAGTGCGCGAGCAGGGGCGGGTCCACCGTCGAGAGGTGGTTGGCGACCAGGATGACGCCCCCCGCGGCGGGGATGTTCCCCTGCCCCGACCAGCGCCGACGGGTCAGCAGGAAGGACAGCGGACGGATGACGGCCGCGGCGAGCGCGATCCAGAACCCGCCCCGCCATGGTCGTCCCATAGCGTCGAAGTCTTGCTCAGCCTCGGGAAGACTGTCGAGTTCGTGCCCTGACGGGCGGATCGGGGCACCTCCGGCGGGTCCGGCGCCCGGTGCCCCGCCGGCGGGTCCCGGACGCCGCGCGGGCCGCCCGCGACGGGTCCGATGTCCTATCGTCGGCGCTGTGCCGACCACCGAGACCGCCCCGTCCTGGGTCGTCCTGGTACCGCTGAAACCGCTGACCGTCGCGAAGTCGCGGCTCGACCGCCCCGACCGCGGTGCGCTCGCGCTGGCCATGGCGCTGGACACCGCCGGGGCCGTGCTCGACGTAGGCGGGGGCGTGGTGCGCCTCGTCGTCGTCACCGACGACCACCGCGCGCGCCGTGCCCTCACCGAGCTCGCGCAGTCCCGTTCGGCGGTCCTCGCCGGCGCGGCCGTCGTCGGGCAGTCGGGCCGGCTGCTGGTGGCCGCCGACGAGCCGGGCCGCGGGCTCAACCCGGCGCTCGCGCACGGCGCCGCGCTCGCCCGCCGGATCCACCCGGGGTGCGCCGTCGCCGCGGTGTCCGCCGACCTGCCCGCGCTGCGCCCGGCCGAGCTGCGCCAGGCGCTGGCGGCCGCGCCGCCGTCCGGGCGGGGGGTGCTGGCGGACGCGGTGGGCACCGGCACGGTGCTGCTCAGCGCCGCCCCCGGGTCCCCGCTGTGCCCCTCGTTCGGTCCCGGCAGCTTCCAGGCGCACCTGGACTCGGGGGCCGTCGACCTCACCGCCCGGCTCGCCGACACGGTCCCCGGGCTGCGCCGGGACGTCGACACCGTCGCCGATCTCACCGCGGCCCGCGCCCTCGGGCTGGGCCCGGCCACCGCCCGGGCGCTCGCGGCCGATCCGTCCCCGCGCAGCGCGGCGTGAGCGGGCGCGGGCGCGGGCGCGGATGAGCCGCCCCCACCGCCCCCGCTGGGCCCGCACGACCCGCGCCGGCGCCCGCGCCGGCCATGCGGGCGGGGCGCGGGACGGCGGCCTCGGTGCGGTGACCGTCGTCAGCCTGGCGCACGTGCACGACCCGGCGACGACGCCGGTGTTCCCCGGCGACCCCGAGTTCACTTTGACCACCGCGGCGACCATCGAGCGGGACGGCTACTACCTCCAGCTGGTGTGCCGCGGCGAGCACACCGGCACCCACTGGGGCGCGCCCGGCCACTTCGACCCCGCGGGCGCGCTGGCCGACGAGCTGCGCCCGGCGGACCTGTTCCTGCCCGCGGTGCGGATCGACGTCCGCGCCGCGGCGGCCGAGAATCCCGACTACCAGGTCAGCCTGGCCGACCTGGCCGCGTTCGAGCGCCGGCACGGGCGCATCCCCGCCGGCGCCGCCGTGATCGCGTGGACGGGGTGGGACCACCGCTGGGGCACGCCCGCCTACCCGAACCTGGACCGGCACGGCGGCATCCACCAGCCCGGCTTCGGGCTGGCCGCCGTGCGCTGGCTGATCGGGACCGGCCGGCTCGGGCGGCGGGGTGCCCTGGGGTCGGACACCTTCGGCCCCGACCCCGGCTCGGACGACACGTTCGCGGTCTCCCGAGCGCTCTACCGAGAGCACCGCGTCTCCCTGGAGAACCTGGCGAACCTGGAGGCTCTCCCGCCCACCGGGGCCTGGGTGCTGGCGGGTGGCGCCGTCAACCGCGCCGGCTCCGGCTCGGCGGCCACCGTGTTCGGGCTCATCCCGCCCCGCCGCCGGAGCTCCGGGCACCGCGGGGCCGCGCCTCACCACTGCTGGCCCCCGCCTTCCCCCCTGCCGTAGCCGTAGCCGTCCTCGCCGCCCGCGGAACCACCACGGAGACCACCGAGACGACTGCCGGGACCACGGCCGATGGGCGGCAGGCCGGCCAGCGGTCCGGGACGCGCGAAGAGGAACCCCTGGCCGAGCTCGCAGCCGAGGCGGTCCAGCTCCTCCAGCTGCGACTCCCGCTCGATGCCCTCGGCGACAACGACCGCCCCTAGCGCGTGGGCGACGTCGATCATCGATCGACGCAGGTTCGAGACCCGGCTGCCGTCCATCGGGAACTCGATGAGCGTGCGGTCCAGCTTGACGACGTCCACCGGCAGTCGGTGCAGGACGGCCAGGCTCGTGTTGCCGGCGCCGACGTCGTCCAGCGCGATCGCCACCCCCAGGTCCCGCACTCCCGAGAGCACGTCGGCCGCGGCGGTGAGGTCCGCGATCCGGCTGGTCTCGGTGACCTCCACGACGAGCCGGCGGGGATCGAGCCGGCTCGCGGCGAGCACCCGGGCGACGCTGTCGCGCAGCCTGGTGTCGGTGATCCGGCTGGCCGAGACGTTCACGTGCAGCCGCAGCCGCGAGCCGGCCGGATAGGCCAGCGCGACCTCGGTGCACGCCCGGGTCAGCACCAGGTCGTCGAGCAGGCCGACCATCCCCCCGTTCTCGGCGGCGGCGACGAACATGCCGGGCGGGACGGGCCCGCGCCCGGGGTCGGTCCAGCGCGCGAGGGCCTCCAGCGCGACCGGGAGCCCGTCGCGCAGCCGCACGATCGGCTGGTAGTGGACGTCGAAGCCCGCCGAGCGCCCGCCGCGGCGCAGCGCGGTGGCCAGGGCGTCGGCCAGGTGCGCGCCGGCCTCCGGCGAGGCCATCCCGGGCCGGTAGGTCACCAGCCGGTTCTTGCCCGAGCGCTTGGCCACGTGGACGGCCGTCTCGGCGTGCCGCAGCAGCGACTCCCCGGTCTCGTGGGTGCGGCGGGCGACGGCCAGCCCGACACTGGCCCGGATGGAGCGCGGCCGCCCGCCGACCGCCATCGGGTGGCGCAGCGCCGCCAGCACCCGCTCGCCGACCACCTCGGGCGACTCGTCACCGCCGGCCAGCAGCACCGCGAACTCGTCCGCGCCGACCCGGGCGACCAGGTCGGTGGTGCGCACGCAGTGCCGCAGCCGCTGGGCGACGGTGCGCAGCAGATGGTCACCGGCCGCCGGGCCGAGGCTGTCGTTGAGCACACTGAAGTCGTCAAGATCGCAGTACAGGATGGCGATGTCGTCGACGGGCCGGTCGTCGCCGGAACGCCACCGGTCGGTCAGGGCACCGCGCAGCCGGTGCTGGAACAGCGCCCGGTTCGCCAGCTCGGTGAGCGGATCGTGGAAGACCCGGTGATGGATCTCCCGTTCGGCGGCATGGACCCGCTGGGCGAGCCGGCGGCCCGCGCGGGCCGCCACCAGACGGTCGGCCACCATTCCGGCGACGACCACCGCGGCCAGCCCGACCTCCACGCCGTCGAGGTGGTGGCCGCCGGCGAGGCCGGCCAGCACCGTGGCCGTCGCGCAGCCGGCCACCAGCGTGGGCACCACGAGGAAGCCCCAACGCTCGGACCCGTCGCCGGCCTCACCGGCCTCGCCGACGTCGGCCCCGGCGGCCCCGGCGACCCCACGACCGCCGTCGGTCCCGGTCCCGGCACGTGTCAACACGGCATGCCCGAAACCGACGGCGTGGCCGAGGCCCGCGGCATGGCCGAGGCGCGCGGCAGGCGTGGGCCCCGCGAGATACGCGACCCCCGGGCGCCCGAAGCCCGCCGTCCCGATCCGGACGCCGCCGGCCGCGCGCAGCACGGCGAGCAGGACGAACCCGCAACCGGCGATCGGTACGACCCCGACCACCGCCGGGAAGGCCGCGGCGTCGGTCGGCCCGCGCAGCCACGAGGTCGAGGCGACGATCAGGAACAGGCCCACCGCGGCCGCGAGAACCCGGACCCGGTCCGGCGGCCGCCGGACCGCCGTGGCGTGCAGCGCGGCGACGACGAGCAGCACCGCCCCGGCGGGATAGACGACCGCCACGGCACGGCTCCACCCGTCCGGGCCGGCGGCGGCGAGCGCGGGGCGCACCCCGAGACCCCAGCCCACGAGAATCACCGAGCAGGCGAGCAGCAGCCGGTCCACCAGGCCCGCGACACCGTCACCGGTACGCTTCGCCCGCGACCGGCGGGCCCGGCCGAACCCGCCGAAGCCACCCGAAGCACCGAACCCGCCGGAACCACCGGAACCACCGGAACCACCGGAGCCGCCCGGGTCTCTTGGACCGCCCGCGATCGGTGTGCCCGCCGGCAGGGGCGGCAGATCCGGCTGGCTCACCGGCCGGCGCGCCCGCGCGGTCGGGGTCGCGGCGAGCGCCGCGAGCGCCAGGACGGGCATCGCCAGGTAGCCGACATCCGCCGGGGACGGCCGGCGGGGCCGCTGACCCTCACGCCCGTCGACGACCCACGCCGACTGGCTGGCCGTCCACGCCACCAGCGCCGCGGCGACCCAGATCAGCCATCTGCCGTGCGCCCTCCCGAGCCGGCGGCCCGTCCACACGCAGCCGGCGGCCGCGGCGAGACCCGCCGCGATCCCGACGCCGTCGAGCAGTAGAGGCACGCCCACCCTCCTCCCCAGTGGTCCGGTGGTCCGCCGCACCGGCACGTGGGCCGGTTCTCTGCGCACCGACGTCCGTGAGGTCAGCCGGTGGCGACCGAGGGTGATGACGGCATTCGCGGATGACGGTGCATCGCGGACGACGGTGCGTCGTGGGTGACCAGGGCCCCTGGGGCCCGGCCACTCGCGAGGGGTCACTGACCGCGGCGCAGGCCGCGGCACGCTCGTCGGGAACTCCCGCGAACCAGGACGACTCGTGCGTGGTCGATCAATCGACGCCGAGAGACCAGCTCGTCGGAGAGCCCCTCGGGTCACCGTATCTTGTGATCAGGCAAACACAAAGAGTGTCCACCTGTGGTGCGCGCGGCGCGTCGGGCACCCTACGGCGTCAGCCCGAGGCGTCCCGGCCGGCCAAACCGGACGAGCGACCACGCTCCGGCGCCGCGGCGCGCCGCGGAACACCGAGATCGCCCCTCGCCCATCGCCCCTCGCGCACCGCGCACCGCGCACCGGGCACCGGGCACCGGGCACCGGCGCTAGACGACGTCGACCCGGGCGGTGGCGACGAGGACGCCGCGGCCCGCGCCGACATAACGGCCCGAGGTCGGGGCGACGTCCTGGTAGTCGCGGCCGACCGCCACCGTGACGTACCTCAGGTCGGCGAGCCGGTTGTGGCAGGGGTCGAAGGCGACCGCGGCCGCGCCGACACCGCCGGGGGTGAACGCCTCGGCCAGCGCCGGATCGACCGCCTCCGCGAGCGTGTCCGCCCCCGCGGGCGCGTCCACGACGGCGACCGGCGGGGCGAGGGCCGCGGGCACCAGCACCTCGACCCAGGCGTGCGACGCGCCCTCACCCAGCATGTGCCCCTGCGCGTACCGCGCGGGGATGCCGGCCGCCCGGCACATCGCGATCATCACGTGGGCCTGGTCCTGGCAGACGCCGCGCCCACCGGCGAGCGCCTGCGCGGCGGTCGTCGCGACGTCGGTGCTGCCCGAGACGTAGGCGATGCGCTCGTGGACCCAGCCGCACACCCGGCGGGCCGTGGCGACCGGGTCGGGTCCGGCCAGCGAGCGCGCCGCGTCGACCATCTCCGGGGTGGGGGCGGTGAGGGCGGTGGCGGTGAGCAGGCGGCGGCTGCTCAGCGCGGACGCCGGCAGCGCCGGCCACCCGGCCCGGGCGATCCGCTCGACCACGACGGTGACGTCGAAGTCCAGCGTCGGCGGCACGACGTCGATCCGGATGTTGGCGACCTGGAGGCCGTCCGGCCCGCGCTGCCAGGTCGTGCGCGCCCCCGGGGCGGAGACCCGCAGGTCGACGGAACGGCGGAACTGGCCGCCGTGCCGCGGCGGGGGTACCGCGACGAGCCGGTGGTCGAGGTTCGTCGCCCGGCCGTCGTAGGTGTACCGGAAGCGCTGGCTCACCCGGTAGGTGACCCGCCGCGCGCCCGCGACGTCGGGCGCGGCGTCGGACACGGCGAACGGCACGGCGAACGGCACGGCGAACGCGTCCGCGGCGGGCCCCGGCCCGGCGCCGGGTGCCCCAGGAGTCTCCACCACGCCACCGATCGTCACTCTGCTCTGTTTCTCATCCGTTAACAGAAGCCGCACCGCGGCACGACTGTCACCGAACGGCACCAGCACAGGACATCTCAGCAGCCCGGACGACACAACCAATCCTCATGATTACCTCACATCGTCGTACTTCGCGGCTGCCGCGTTCACCGAGTCCTGGCAGCATGGACAAGCATGAGCGAGCTGGTGGCGACCCGTCCGGATCAGCCGCAGCGGAAGGCCCGGAGCGCGCTGCTGGAGCCCCTCGAGGCGCCCCGCACGCCAGCCCCTTCGGACCTCCCGCCGGACCGTTACATCAACCGCGAGAAGTCCTGGCTCGATTTCAACTCCCGTGTCCTCGCGCTCGCCGAGGACGTCTCGACCCCATTGCTGGAACGGGCGAAGTTCCTGGCCATCTTCGCGAGCAATCTCGACGAGTTCTACATGGTGCGGGTGGCGGGCCTGATGCGCCGGCACGCCACCAGGCTGGCCGTCCGTTCGGCCGACGGGCTGACCGCCCGCGAGCAGCT
Source organism: Parafrankia discariae (assembly GCF_000373365.1). Classification (NCBI taxonomy): domain Bacteria; kingdom Bacillati; phylum Actinomycetota; class Actinomycetes; order Frankiales; family Frankiaceae; genus Parafrankia; species Parafrankia discariae. The sequence goes on along the minus strand of NZ_KB891241.1, from coordinate 54,381 downwards.
CGACCTGATCAGCCGCACCACCGCCGAGCTCACCGCCCGCCACTCGCGCTGCTTCACCGACGAGGTCGCGCCCTCGCTCGCGCACGCCGGCATCACGATCCAGCTGTGGCACCAGCTCGACGAGCCGCAGCGGGAGCGGCTGCGGGACTACTTCCACGAGCAGATCTTCCCGGTCCTCACCCCGCTCGCCGTCGACCCGGCGCACCCGTTCCCCTACATCAGCGGCCTGTCGCTGAACCTGGCCGTGGCGGTGCGCGAGCCCGGGGGCGACACGCAGCGCTTCGCCCGGGTCAAGGTGCCGCAGAACGTCCCGCGGCTGATCCGGGTGGACATCGACGAGCCGGCCGGCGACCGGCCCGGCGCGGAGTCCGCGCCCCGGCCCATCCCGGACGACACCACCGCCTGCTTCGTCCCGCTCGAGGAGGTCATCGCCGCTCATCTCGGACAGCTCTTCCCCGGGATGGAGGTCGTCGACTCGCACCTGTTCCGGGTCACCCGCAACGCCGACCTGGAGGTCGAGGAGGACGAGGCGGAGGACCTGCTGCAGGCGCTGGAGCGCGAGCTGGCCCGGCGCCGGTTCGGCCCGGCGGTCCGCCTCGAGGTCGACGACGACATCGACGACGACCTGCTCAGCCTGCTGATGCGCGAGTTGGAGATCAGCGACCGTGAGGTCCACCGGGTCCACGGGCCGCTCGACATGTCGGTGCTCTGGGCCCTCTACGACCTCGACCGGCCGGAACTGAAGGACCCGCCGCGGGTGCCGATCACCCATCCGCGGCTGCTCACCGACGAGGGCGAGCCGCCGGACTTCTTCGGCGTGCTGCGCGAGGTGGACGTCCTCGTCCACCACCCGTACGACTCGTTCACGACCTCGGTGCAGCGGTTCATCGAGCAGGCCGCGGCCGACCCGAACGTCCTGGCGATCAAGCAGACGCTCTACCGGACCTCCGGCGACTCACCGATCGTCGACGCGCTCGTCGCCGCGGCCGAGGCCGGCAAGCAGGTCGTCGTCCTGGTGGAGATCAAGGCCCGGTTCGACGAGAGCGCGAACATCCGCTGGGCGCGCGAGCTGGAGCGCGCGGGCTGCCATGTCGTCTACGGGCTGATCGGGCTCAAGACCCACTGCAAGATCTGCCTCGTCGTCCGGCAGGAACGGGGTGGGCTGCGCCGCTACTGCCATGTCGGCACCGGCAACTACAACCCCAAGACCGCGCGGCTCTACGAGGACCTGGGCCTGCTCACCGCCGACCCGGACGTCGGCGCCGACCTGACCGACCTGTTCAACGTGCTGACCGGCTACAGCCGGCAGACCGAGTACCGCTCGCTGCTGGTCGCCCCGCAGCACATGCGGGACGGCATCATCCAGCGGATCGAGGCCGAGGCCGCGGCCGCCCGGGAGGGCCGCGAGTGCGGCATCCGGATCAAGGTCAACAGCCTGGTGGACGAGAAGATCATCGACGCGCTCTACCGGGCGTCCATCGACGGGGTGCCGGTGCACTGCCTGGTACGCGGCATCTGCGCGCTGCGGCCGGGGGTGCCGGGGCTGTCCGAGACGGTGCACGTCCGGTCGATCCTCGGGCGGTTCCTGGAGCACAGCCGGGTCCTGGAGTTCGCCTCGGTCGGCGAGTTCTGGATCGGCAGCGCCGACATGATGCACCGCAACCTGGACCGTCGGATCGAGGCACTGGTGCGGGTCCCGCACACCGAGCGGCAGGCCACGGTGCGAGGCATGCTCGACCACGCGTTCTCCGACCAGGTGGAGGCCTGGACCCTGGCCGCCGACGGCCGCTGGGAGCGGCGGACGACCTCGGCGGACGACGAGCGGCTCTCGGACTACCAGGCGGACCTGATGGCCCAGGCGTACGAGCGCGGCCGTCGCTAGCGCCACCGCGTCCGCCGCGGCCACGCCCCGGAGCGTCGTGGGTGTCCACGCTCGCTCCGGAGCGCGGCCGCGCGAGGGCACGGCCGTCAGCCGCTCAGTCGCTGCTGGCCGAGACGCTGGCCTTGAACTCCGAGCCGGGCCGGAACTTCGGCACCACGGACGCGGCGACGTGCACGGGCTCGCCGGTCGCGGGGTTGCGGCCGGTGCGCGCGGCGCGCTCCACCCGCTCGAACACACCGAACCCGGTGATCGTGACCTTCTCGCCGCCGGCCACGGCCTCCTGGATCGCGTCGAACACCGCGTCGACCGCCTTGGTGGCGTTCGCCCGCCCACCCTCGATCTGCTGGGCGATGCGGTCAACCAACTGGGACTTGTTCACAACAACCTCCGGACGCCCCCGCACGGTGCGGGGTGGGGAGCAGATCGGGCATCACACTGCGCTGCACCGTAGGCATCTCCACTGTCGAGGGCAATTCCCATGAGCGTGTCGCGTCACACAAACCCGCACGTCAGCGGGTTCGCGCCGGGTGGCTACAGGTTGCGCACTGTCCTCCGAGCCCGCCACATCCTGCAGCTTGCTCACCTTAAGTAACTTTTTGCGGGGGCGAATTCAAGCCGAAAGTCACGAATTGGTAGCCGGCAGACGCCGACCCGAGAAGGCCCTCACAGCAACACACCACGGAACTACCCCGTGCGGATGTGAGATCACCCTCAGCGTTGCGACGGACACCGGGCGGCGGACCGGTCGGGGGTGCGCGGACCACCCACCACCTGGGGCGCCGCAAGGGGTCGGAACGTGATCAACGCAACATCCGCGAGGGCGGCCCCGGAGCCCGTCGGTGGGCTGGAAATCCCGGGCCGAGCGGGGACGTCCCAGCTCGGCCCGGGGAGAATCCTCAGGTGACGCGGCCCGCCGGGCTCAGGCCGTGGTCGGCAGCCAGCCGGGCCGGCTGGTCTCGAACACGGTGATGTCCTGCTCGTGGCGCAGCGTCAGGCCGACGTCGTCCAGGCCCTCCATCAGCCGCCAGCGGGTGAAGTCGTCGAGCTCGAAGCCCGCGACCCGACCGGCGCCGCGGACCTCCCGGGCCACCAGGTCGACGGTGATCTCCGTGGTCGGGTCGGCCTCCACCGCCGCGGTCAGCGCCTCGACCGTGTCGGCCGGCAGCACCACCGGGAGCAGGCCGTTGCCCAGCGCGTTGCCGCGGAAGATGTCGGCGAAGCGGGGCGAGAGCACCGCGCGGAAGCCGTAGTCCTGCAACGCCCAGACCGCGTGCTCCCGGGACGAGCCGGTGCCGAAGTCCGGGCCGGCGAGCAGGATCGACGCACCGGCGTGGGCCGGGTCGTTCAGCACGAACGACGGGTCCGTCCGCCATTCGGAGAACAGCCCGGCGCCGAAGCCCGTCCGCTCGATGCGCTTGAGCCATTCGCTCGGGATGATCTGGTCGGTGTCGACGTCGCTGCGCCGCAGCGGCACCGCCCGACCGGTGTGGATGGTGAACGCCTCCATGACGGCACGTTCCCTTCGAGTCCGGTGGAGAGAGGGTTTCAGGGGCTGCGGAGCCAGAGGCTGCGGAGCCGGGGGCTACAGGGGCGGGAGCTACAGGTCGGCGGGCGCCGTGAGGCGGCCGGTCACCGCGGTGGCGGCGGCGACCGCCGGTGAGACGAGGTGGGTCCGCCCGCCGGGCCCCTGCCGGCCCTCGAAGTTGCGGTTGGACGTCGACGCGCTGCGCTCCCCCGGCCGCAGGGTGTCCGGGTTCATGCCCAGGCACATCGAGCAGCCGGCGCTGCGCCAGTCGGCGCCCGCGGCGCGGAACACCTCGTCGAGGCCCTCCGCCTCCGCCTCCGCCTTGACCGCCATCGAGCCGGGGACGATCAGGACCCGCAGGCCGTCCGCCACCTGGCGCCCGCGCAGCACGTCGGCGGCGGCACGCAGGTCGGAGATCCGGCCGTTGGTGCAGGAGCCGATGAAGACGGTGTCCACCGTGACGTCGGTCAGCGGGGTGCCCGGCACGAGGTCCATGTAGGCCAGGGCGCGCTCCACCGAGCCGCGCGCGGCCGGGTCGGCGTAGGCGGCCGGGTCCGGCACGGGCGAGCTCAGCGGTGCCGCCTGGCCCGGGTTGGTCCCCCAGGTGACGTACGGGCTCAGGCTGGGCGCGTCGATGACGACCTCGTGGTCGAACGTGGCGTCGGGATCGGTGGCCAGGGTCCGCCAGTACTCGACCGCGGCATCCCAGTCGGCCCCGGTCGGGGCGTTGGGACGTCCCTTCAGGTACTCGAACGTGGTCTCGTCCGGGGCGATCATCCCGGCGCGCGCACCCGCCTCGATCGACATGTTGCAGACCGTCATCCGGCCTTCCATGGACAGCCCACGGACGGCGTCGCCGCGGTACTCGATGACGTAGCCGGCGCCGCCGCCCGTGCCGATCCTGGCGATCACGGCGAGGATCAGGTCCTTCGCGGTGACCCCGGCGGGCAGCTCGCCCTGGACGGTGACCGCCATCGTCTTCGGGCGGCGCTGCGGCAGTGTCTGGGTGGCCAGCACGTGCTCGACCTGGCTGGTGCCGATGCCGAAGGCGAGCGCGCCGAAGGCGCCGTGCGTCGAGGTGTGGCTGTCGCCGCAGACGATCGTCATGCCCGGCTCGGACAGGCCGAGCTGCGGGCCGACCACGTGGACGATGCCCTGCCCCGGGTCGTTCATCGGGAACAGGCGGACCCCGAAGTCGGCGCAGTTCTTGCGCAGCGCCTCGACCTGCGCCCGCGAGACCGGGTCGGCGATCGGCACCAGCGTGTCGCTCGTCGGGACGTTGTGGTCCTCGGTCGCCAACGTCAGGTCGGGACGACGGACCGGGCGCCCGGCGAGCCGCAGCGCCTCGAACGCCTGCGGCGAGGTGACCTCGTGGACGAGGTGCAGATCGATGTAGAGCAGGTCGGGCTCTCCGTCCGCACGGCGGACGACGTGCGCGTCCCAGACCTTCTCCGCGAGTGTGCGCCCCATTGGCCCCACTCCCTCTCTCGCGTGGGCGGGGCCCACGCTGCTCGGGCTTCGTGGCTCGGATTTCGTGCGTGCATCCCATAAGTTGAGATGGCAGTATCAAACTATGGAACATAGTAGCGGCGTCGGGGTGCTGGACAAGGCCGCCCTGGTGCTGAGCGCCGTCGAGCACGGGCCGGCCGGGCTCGCCGACCTGGTCGCCCGCACCGGCCTGACCAGAGCGACGGCCCATCGGCTCGCGCTGGCCCTGGAGACCCACCGCCTGCTCGCCCGCGACGGCGACGGCCGGTTCGTGCCCGGCCCACGGCTGGCCGCCGCCGGCCCGGCGACCCTGCCGTGGGAGATGCTCGACGCGGCCGGCCGGGTACTCACCGCCCTGCGCGACGCCACCGGCGAGAGCACCCAGCTCTACGTCCGACGCGGGCCGGTCCGGGTCTGCGTCGCCGCCTCCGAGCGGTCCACCGGGCTGCGCGACACCGTGCCCGTCGGCGCGGCCCTGCCGATGACCGCGGGCTCCGGCGCGCAGGTCCTGCTCGCCTTCGGCGACGCAGCCGAGCCCGAGCTGCTGGCACGCGCGGCGTTCGCGGCGGACATCCTGACGAAGGTGCGCCGGCGTGGCTGGGCGGAGAGTCTCGGCGAGCGCGAGCCGGGCCTGGCCTCGGTGTCGGCCCCGGTGTACGACGCGGCCGGCGTGGTCGCCGCGGTGTCGCTGTCCGGCCCGGTCGAACGGCTGACCCGGTCACCGGGCCGGCGGCACGGTACCGCGGTGGTCGCCGCGGCCCGGGAGCTGTCCGGCCCGCGGGCCCCGGCGGGCGCGGACCGAATCCCCACCCCTGAATCGGGAATCGTGTCCCAGGTCACGACGAATGCGGCGAGAACCCCACCGGGCGCGACGAAAACCACCGCCGCTCCACCGTGAACGCCTATATCCGATGTCCGGAAACACAATGCTCCCGCACCAACCCGCCCCGCCGGCACCCCGACGCATCCAGGGAGAGCCCGGCATCGTAGCCTCTGGTGTTGTCAACAGAGCAGGATCGACGTACTGAGCAGCTTCTGCGCACAAGCGGCGCGGTTTCTGCGCACATGCAGTGATGACGCAGTCCGGTCAGCCCGCCAGCCCGTGGGACGCCGACCGGACAGGGGGGCGTCGGTCGCTGTGCGTCGATCCGGTGGCCCGGGCGGACTTTACGTCAACGGGCTCTCGCCACTGGTGGGCGAGAGGGTTCACCGGAGTCCTCAGGCTTCCGCAGCCCCCGCCGCGGCAGCGTCACAGGCTCGCGTCGTCCGCTCCCGGACGGCACACAAAGGGGGAAAGGCGCAGTGCGCAAACTGGGTGCACGGTACGTCCTGCACGAATTGCTCGGGCAGGGAACGGCCGGCCAGGTCTGGCGCGGGGCCCACGTCCCCGACGGAGAGCCCGTCGCCATCAAGGTACTTCGGCCGGAGCTCGCTCACGACCCCGAGATCGTCGACCGGTTCCTGCGTGAGTGGGACCTGCTCGTCGAACTCGACAGCCCTGACCTGGTGCGGGTTCGTGACCTGATCAGAGAGCCCGACACGCCCCTGGCGATCGTGATGGACCTCGTCGAGGGCATCGATCTCCGGGCCCACCTCGACCAGAGCGGGCCGCGGCCGGTGACCGAGGCGGTCAACCTCGTCGTCGGGCTCCTCTGGGCGCTGGACAGCGTGCACGCGGCCGGGATCATCCACCGTGACGTCAAGCCCGAGAACGTCCTCATCGACACCTCGGACCCCCGTCGCCCCTACGTACGGCTGACCGACTTCGGCGTGGCGCGGATGGTGCACACCCCCACCCGGGCCTCGCTGACCGGGCCGATCGGCACCCCGCTCTACATGGCGCCGGAGCTGACGACCGACGCCCCGCCGACGCCGTCCGTCGACATCTACGCCGCCGGGGTCGTCCTCTACGAGCTCATCGCCGGCAGTCCGCCGTTCGACGAGGCGCACCCGGCCGACATGGTGCGGGCGCACCGCGAGGACCAGCCGCTGCCCATCCAGGGCGTCCCGCCGGCCCTCTGGGACGTCCTGTCCGCGATGCTCGCGAAGTCGCCGCGCCAGCGGCCCCCCTCCGCCGCGGACGCCGCGGAGGACCTGATCGAGGCGCTCGGGAACGACCGCGACCGCGACGACCCGGACTTCGACTCCGACGACCAGCTGGACCTCGACAACCGCCGACCGGAGGACCGCCGTTCCGACGAGCGGGACCGCGGGTTCGACGACCGGTCGACGGATCAGCGTGGGCGCGAGTCCGGCCGTGGTCGAGGGGACGGCCGCGGCGCCGTCCCCGACCCCCGTCGCGACGCGGCCGGGAACCGGGAAGCCGCCTTCGACGCGGCCCAGACCCGGATCGGCAACGCCGCCGACTGGGCGGACGACGAGCGTGGCCGCCAGCCGGCCACCGCCGGCCGCCGCCTCGCCGGCGCCGGCGCCGCGATCGCGGCGACCAGCGTCGCGGGCGCGGGCGTCGGTGGCCCGGCCGGCGACTGGAACGACGCCGAACACACCCAGATCGCCGGCATGCCGCCCGTCCGTCCGGACTGGAACGACGCCGAACACACCCAGATCGCCGGGATGCCCCCCGTCCGCGCCGACTGGAGCGACGACGACACCGGTGGCCGGCCGGCGGTCCGCGTCCCGGCCCGGTCCACGGGCTCGGCGTCCGACCGCAACACGGTGATCTCCGCGATTCCGGCGAACAAGCAGCCGGCCCCGGGCAGCTCCGGCTCGTCGGGCGGACCGGGTGGGCGCACCGCCGCCGACCGTCGCCGGCGCAGCCGCATAGCGGCCGGAGCCGGCCTGGTGGTCGCGCTGGTCGCCGGCGCGGGTGGCTGGGCCCTGGCCGCCGCCGGCGACAGTGAGGGCACGCTGACGGCGGACAACGGCGCCCAGGTCATCACCGACCCGTCGGTGACCGCCACACTGCCCGGCGGCGCCCCGATGCCCGCGGGGATGGACCCGGCCACGATCCCCACCAGCACCGCCGCGGGCGCGAGCCCCCGCCCGGGCACCACCCCGAGCCCCGGCCAGAGCGTGGCCCCCGGGGCCACCCCCACCCAGCCCGGCCAGACCTCGGCCCCGCCCGCCACCGCCACGGCCACGGCCACCCCCAAGGACGGCACCGTCCCCAACGTGGAGGGCCAGAGCCAGGCGGCGGCGACCAACACCCTGTCGGGCAAGGGCTTCACCAACGTGGCGACCACCGAGGTCTGTCAGAAGGGCAAGAACGGCGGCACCGTGATCGACCAGGCCCCGAACGCGGGCAGCGTCGTCCCGGTCACCACGAAGGTGACCCTCACGGTGCAGGCGACGAACTGTGTCGAGGTCCCCGCCGTGGCCGGCCAGAGCCTCGCCGCCGCCCGCGGCACGCTGACCGGCGTCGGCCTGGGTGTCCTGGACGGCAACGGCGGCTGCCAGTACGGCGCCGGAGCCAACGCCGCGCGCACGACCCCCGCCGCCGGCTCCCTGATGCACAAGGGCGACAGCGTCTGGCTGGAGCCGACCTGCAAGGACGCCCCCGCGCCCCCGCCGGCCAGACCCCCGCCGCCCCACCCCCGACCCGCGCGGCCGCCTAGCGCGGCCCTCACTCCGACCGGGGCACGCGACCCCGGTCCGGTGCCACCGACGGAAGGCCCGAGCGTCACCCACGCTCGGGCCTTCCCCTGTAACCACCCGTCTCCCACCCGCAGCCCCTCCCCCCGCGGCCGGAGGCTGGGAGACGGTGGATGGGCACGGCTTCGTCCGGCCAGGTCACCCGGCGGGACCAGTTCGCAGATCACCCGGCAGGGCCGGTTCGCGGGTCACCCGGCGGGGCCGGGCGACGTCGTTTCGCCCGTCGCGCCTCTGGGTCGTTTCGCGCCTCTGGGTCAGGGCGTCCAGTCCGCGGGCAGGGATGACGACGAGGACCTCGAACCCCAGGTCCGAGCGGACGACGCGGGCCGGGACGCGGCGTGCGGGGGCATCGCCGAGCGCGGTGCCGGGGCGGGGCGGGGGAAGTTGGCCGGCTCGGGGATCGGCGCGGGCGCGACCGCGCTGTGCCCGGGCGCGGCGGGGCCGCCCCGCGGCCCGAGCAGCGCCCCGGAGCCGGCGGGCAGCGCCGGCGGGTCGGGGAGGTCCGACCGGTTGCGCATGCTGCGCGGCAGCGGCATCGGCACCGGCATCGGAGCCGGCTCGGCCGTACCGGCGGCGGTCGCCGTCGGGGAGGCCGCCCACAGATCGACCTCGACGATGATCTCGCCGTTCTCGGAGGACATCCGCAGCCGGCCGCCGTGCACCTCCACCAGCCGCCGCACCACGTAGAGCCCCATGCCGGCGCCGTCGGTCTGCCGGGTCGCCGTTCCGTCCCGCTGGGTGAACGGTTCGAAGAGCTGGCGGATGGTCGCCGGATCGAGGTCCGGCCCCGGGTTGCGGACCCGCAGGACCACCTCGTCGCCGACCCGGCCCGCGATGAGCCGCACCGGCGCGCCCGGCCAGGAGTGCACCAGCGCGTTGTCCACCAGGTTCGCCACGACCTGGTGCAGGGCCTGGCGGGCCATCCGGACCGGGAGCTGGGGCGGCAGGTCGACCGTCACGCTGCTGCCGGCGTAGTTCAGGCTCGCGATCACCTCACGCACGACCTCGGGCAGGTCGGCGGCGGTGGTGTCGTCGGTGCCGGTGGCCGTGGCGGCCGTCAGCATGTTCTCCAGCAGTCTGGACAGGCGATCCGAGTAGGTGACGGCCGAGTCGAGCATGTCGTCGAGCTGGGCGTCGGAGAGGCGGTCCCGACGGCGCCTGATCGTGAGCAGGGTGCCCCGGATGCCCGTCAGCGGCGTCCGGAACTCGTGCGAGACCGTGGCGACGAGGTCGCTGCGGATGCGGTCGGTCTCCTCCAGCCGGGCCATGAGGCTCTGCTCGCCCTCGTAGAGCTGCTGGCGGTAGTTCTCCACCCGCCGCCGGGCCTGCTCGTTGTAGTGCCAGAAGACCATCTGCGCGCCGGCCAGCGCGAAGATGAAGCCCGCGTGGAGCCCCGCCAGCAGCAGGGCGTTGTCCATCCGCGCGGCGGCCTCGTCGGTGATGATGTCGCCGATCGCGAGGCTGGCGAGGAAGACGAAGGCGATGGCCAGCAGGTAGACGGTCCAGTCCTCGTAGAGCGCGATGAGCGCGACCACCACGAAGAAGTGGAAGTACATCGGGGTCAGGCCGTCGGAGAGGTGCACGAGGACGACCGAGCAGCACAGCAGGCCGAGGCTCGCGGCCAGCGCGCGCACCCGCCGCATGCCGGGGGCCAGCGCGGCCGCGAACAGCAGCGCCGACGGGCTCGCCGCCAGCACCCCGTGCGGGAGGCTGTGGTCGCGCCACAGCGCGTACCCGACGATGGCCGGCAGGTGCAGGGCCAGAACCCAGCACATCAGCGCGTGGCGGGCGGCCCAGTCCTCGGTCGGCAGGCCGCGACCGCGGGGGAACCACGCGACGGGACCGCGCAGCGCGGCGTCGGCGGTCACCGCGGACAGGCCGGCATCCGCCGCGGGTGACCGGGACGGCCGAGACTTCTCGAGCCGCCGGGCGGCGCGCCCGACGTGAGCGCTGCCGTGACGGCGGCGCGCCCGCTCGGGCATGGAGGGGCTGGCGGAGGACATCCGAGCAAGTTTCTCCCGTTCCGGCCCTGGAGCACCATGGCTGTCAAGGGTGGTGTCGTATGACGACTATGCCCAGCTTTGACTAGGCCATCTGTACCACCTGGTAACGGGCTCAAAGAAGCATGGCGCGGATACCGCGATTCCCGACAGGCTGTGGTCCGCGAGGTGGCCCCAGGACGGCCACCCGCGGAGGAGGACTCGTGCCCCCAGTGGCCCTGACTACCGCGACCGCCCCCGTCCGCATTACCCAGGCGGTGCCACAGCCTGCGGAGACCTTCGCTGACGGCTGTGCCCCGGCCTCGCGCGCCACCCGTCCCGTGCTGCGTCTGGTCGGTCTGGAGCCGGTCGGCGCGGCCGAGGTCCCCGAGGAGGTCGTCCACGGCTGGGGCGGCCCGAGCACGTGCAGCTGCCGCCCCTGCGCCATGGCCCGCCACCCCGCGGCCATGCCCCGCCTGCGCGTCGTTGACTAGTCCTTCGCCCGCCACCGACCCCACCCGCTGACGCCGGCCCGACGAGCCGAGGTCCACCGGCACGCCCGCCAGCACCGGCCCGCCACCGACACCGCTGGCACGCCGACACCGCTGGCGCCCCGGCACCACCGGCACGCCCCGCATGCTCCCGCCCGCGCTCCGCTCCGCCCCAGCGCTCGTCCCCGCCTCATCCCGCGCAGCACGCCACCCGCGCCCCGGCTCACCCGGATGGCCACGCCATCCGGCTCAGGCCGCGTGGACCGTGGCTGGGCAGTCATCGATGAGGTGCGACCAGCCGGTGGAGTCGTCACACCGACGTGACAGGGCGGAGGGCACCGTGCTCCCCCGGCTACGGGGCTCCCCCGACTTCGAAAGCGCACGCCCGTCAACGCTCACCCGCCGGACCCGACCCAGGCCGGAGCAGGAGGCGAGTTGGACGGGCTGAATCAATGAAAACGCAAAAGCGCCAACCCAGGAGGATTGGCGCTGCGATTATTCGTAACGTAGCCCCGACCGGATTCGAACCGGCGCTACCGCCTTGAGAGGGCGGCGTCCTGGGCCGCTAGACGACGGGGCCAAGACTGTCTGTGTTTGTGACTCTTGCAATATACAGCATCGCGGTGCATCTGGTGCAGCTGGGGTACCAGGACTCGAACCTAGACTAACAGAGCCAGAATCTGTTGGGCTGCCAATTACCCCATACCCCATGGGGCCCTTGCGGGCGATGCCTACTGTACCCCATCGGCGGCCCCGGTCCACACGGGGGTGCGCGCAGGGCGAGTCGCCCCGTCCGCCCCGATCGCCCCCCACTCCCAAACCCCACAACCCCCTCCCCCTCGCCTCGACCCGGCCGACAGCCGGAGCTGTGGGCCGGGCCGCCGCGGGCTGGCGGGGGTTGTGGGGTTGTGGGCTGGTGTCAGCGGGTGGTCACCGGGTTTGTCAGGGTTCCGATGCCGTCCACCGTGACGGCCACGGTCTGGCCGGCGCGCATCGGGCCGACTCCGGCCGGGGTGCCGGTGAGCAGGACGTCTCCCGGGAGCAGCGTCATCGCCCGGGACATGAACGCCACCAGCGCCGGAACGTCGTGCAGAAGCAGTTTGGTCCGCGAGTCCTGGCGGACCTCGCCGTCCAGCGTCGTCCGGATGACCCGGTCGGACGGGTCGAGGTCCGTCTCGATCCAGGGGCCGATCGGGCAGAACGTGTCGTGGCCCTTGGCGCGGGTCCACTGGCCGTCCGTCGTCTGCTGGTCGCGCGCGGTCACGTCGTTCGCGCAGGTGTAGCCGAGAACGACGGACAACGCCCGTTCGACCGGCACGTCACGGCAGAGCCGGCCGATGACGACGGCCAGTTCGCCCTCGTAGTCGACCCGCTCGCTGTCCGGCGGCAGCACGATCGGGTCCCCGGGGCCGGCCACACTCGTCGACGGCTTCAGGAACAGCACGGGGCTGGCCGGGGCCTCGCCGCCCATCTCCCGGGCGTGGTCGGCGTAGTTCTTCCCGATACAGAGAATCTTGCTGGGCAGGACGGGAGCCAGCAGGCGTACCTCCGCCAGCGGTTGCCGCGCCCCGGTGAAGGTGAAGGGCGCGAACGGATGCGGTGTGATCCCGGCAACAATGGCGGTTCCGTCCGCCACGGAGCCTTCCACCACTCCGAATGCCGGCTCGGACCCGTCGGTGTACCTCGCTATGCGCACTCCGCGACCGTACCGACCGAACGCGGCGATCGGTGCGTCCGGATCCGGGCCGGGTCCCGGCACACGGCGGCGTCCGGCCGCACTGTGGTCCGAACCGCCCGGCCGTTCGGCCGCCCGGCCGCCGGATCCGGTTCACCGGGACGACGAAGAGAAGCCGAGAATCAGGCAGGATTGCCGGAAACGGGTCGACGCCCCGGTCGGGACACGGCGTGACCCAGCACGACCCGCCAGCGACCTGGAAGGAGAACGGTGACCGAGATCGACTCGACCCCCGTCTACGACGTCGGCGCACCCGAGCCCAAGCCGATCGACGAGGAGCTCAGCGTCAAGCTGGGCCACCTCGCGGAGGACGCCATCCTCCGCGGTAAGCCGAACGGCGATGAGCGCTGCGACAACTGCCTGTACTACCTGGACACCGACAAGGACATCACCTACTGCTGGCACCCGAAGCTGCGGATCCTCGTCGGCGGCGACTGGTGGTGCCAGTGGTGGGAGGAGATCCCGGAGGAGGACTGAGACGCGGGGAGCGTCCCCGTCCGGTGAACTGATGTCGTGCCGGCGGCCCCGAGTGCCGCTGGCGCGGCCCTTTCCCGCCCGCCCCGGTCCGGGGTGGGCGCGACGCCGTCCCGTCCGCCCTGGGGCGGATCGGCGCACGGCGCGGGCAGGTGCGGCCACGGCGAGCGCAGGACGTCGGTGCCGGACACCGTGACCAGCGCACGCGCCTCGTCGAGGAGCTCGGCCACCTCCGGATCCGGATCACCGCGATCGGCGGCGTGGGTCAGCTCCTCGGACTCGTGGTAGGCGACCTCGACCAGCGCCCCGCCCGCGGTGGCCGCCGACAGCAGGCCCAGCAGGTCGGGGCGGCCGTCGGGCAGCCGGTCGGCGAGGCGGCGCCGCAGCGCCCACAGCGCGCTCCGGTCGACGGTCCGCCCCCAGGTGACGCGGACGTAGCGCGCCGCGTTCAACGCCTGCCCGGGGTGGCGTCCCGCCTCCGTGGCCCCGGGCTCCGGGGCCACCTCCCCGACGGCCATCTCCCCGACGACCTGGACGCACGGGTGGTCGACGACCACGGCGGGGCACAGCCATCGCCCCAGCCGCCGCCACCGCGTGCCGTGCGGGGTGCCGTGCGGGACTGCTCGCGCGGTGTCGCCGGGCAGGAGTAACAGGCCGACGAACAGGCCGTCCCCGGCCATTCCAGCGGTCACGCCGAACCGGTCGGCGCGGCTCCCGCCACCAGGCCCGAGACCCTCGGCACCCCCGACAACACCGGCGGCCTCGGCGGCCTCGGCGGCCCATCCACGCAGCTCGGCGCGCAGCGCGCGCTCGTCCACGACACGGCCTCGGATCGTCCGCAGAAGCATCGTCGCCCTCCCCCATGCCGGACGACGTTACGGGGGCACGCGCGCCCCGACCACCGCACCGGTCACTCCAAGCGACCAGGCGGGGGCGGGGTGGAGGTGCCGGGACGCTGTGGCGGGCTGGCCGCCACAGCGTCCCGGTCAGTCAGGTCCCGGGCGCCAGCGGGACGACGTCGAACGGCAGCGGGACGTCGTCGCCCGTGGCCGGTGCGGGGGTTCCGCCCACGGGCGGGGTGCTCGCCGGCGGGTCCAGCTGGGACTGCAGGGCTTCGGCGACGTCACCGAGACCCGTGGCCGCGTCGGCGGCGATCTCCCCGATCCGGATGGCCGCGGCGAGGCGGTCGAGGAACCGGACGAGCTCCACGGAGGCCTGCAGGCCGCCGTCGCCGCCCGGCAGGCTGACGAGCAGATCCGCCGCGGCCGTCTGGGTGATCCGTCCGGTGTCCCGGTAGGTCTCCAGCCGCCGGCGGAGGCTGGCCAGCGTGGACGGCGCGCCGGCGAAGTCCACCGGATCGACGTTGCCGACCTGTGCGGTGGCCTGCGCCGGCTGGCAGTCCTGGCCGGACGGCTGGATCCGGACCCGCACGTCGAAGGGGCCGCGGCCGGTGGCCCGCCCGATCGCCAGCCCGTCGAGCCGGCCCAGCGGCACGACGCCGTCGCCGCCGGGCAGCGCCCGCGCGCTCACCCCGGTCGCCACCGTCGCGCCGGTCCGGTCCAGCAGGGTGAGCTCGATGGTCACCGTCCGCTCGGCGGTGCCACCCACCCGGGCGCGGACCTCCAGCGACTCGTATTCCGATTCGGTCACGACGTCCCCTCCGACGCCGCCCGCGCCGATCGAGGCCTGGTCGATCACGGGTGCCACGCACGGGCCGTCGGACGAACCCGGCAGCGGGACGAGGGTGGTGACCTGGAAGGGCTGGTCGGTCGCCAGTGCCTCGGTGGCCGGGTCGCCGCCGTCGCCCCCGGTCGCGCCGTCGCCCGCCGCGCCGGTCGGCACGGTGCCCAGACTGCCGACGACGGTCGGTCCGACGGCGTACCAGGCCGCCCAGCCGAGCACGGAGCGGATGTAGGCCTCGGAGGGGTTGTAGGAGCGCACCGCGGCGAGCACGTTCTCGGGTATGCGCAGGTCACCCCCGGCCTGGCAGAGCCGATCGGCCGCGGTCAGGGCGGCGTCGTCGAAGTCGTTGGGGTCCGCGCGGCCGTCGCCGTCGGCGTCGCGCCCGATCCAGCGCCACATGGACGGTGTGAACTGCATGGGACCGACCGCCCGGTCCCAGACGGTGTCACCGTCGAGCCAGCCGTCGTCGGTGTCACGGATGCGGAACATTCCGGGCGAGCCGTCGAGGCGCGGGCCGACGACGGTGGGGGTGACCCGGCCGTCGCCGGCCGTTCGCGCGCCCTGCCCGTGGCCCGACTCGATCGCGCCGATGCCGGCGAGGACCGACCAGTGCAGGTAGCAACCCGGATACTCGGCGACGGCCCGGTCGGCCGCGCCGGTGTACGCGGCCAGGGCCCGGGCCGGGATGGTCGACGCCTCCTCGCTGGAGCCGGGCGGGGTCGCGAGCGGCTCGTTGCGGACGGTGCCGTCGGCAGCGCCGTCACCGCCGGCACCGCTGCCCGACGAACCCACGGACGTGGTGCCGGTCGACGGCGTGGTGGAGGCGGCGGAGGCGTCGGCACCGGATCCGGCCGACCGGCTCGCGACCGGCGCGGCGGCGAGGCCGGCTCGCACCGGCAGGCGGACCTGCCCGGAGGCGCCCACGACACCGGCGAGATCGTCCACGGTCGCGCTCCCGAAGGCGGCGCCACCCTCGGGAAGCAGCTCCGTCTGGTCCACCCGCCCGTTGACAGGGCCGGTGAGTTTCGCGGCGACGGCCTCGGACGACGGCCCGGCCACCGCGGTGACGGCGAGCGTGAGGGCTGTCGCCGCGAGCGCGATCTTCGGCAACGCCCAGGCCCCGTTCGCGGACGCCCTCCGGTCCCGCCCCTGGCTCCGGCTTCCGGTCCGGCTCCGCGTGGTGCGTGACCGGTTTCCACCCGCCGGCCAGGCACCGGGTGCGGGGCGCCGGCCCAGCCGTACCCGACGGCCGGCGGCGGTCCCGCCCCGGCGGGCCGCGGCCCGCTCGGCGGAGGACGGCCGACCGTAGAGAACGTCCTGCTCGGGGTCATCGCCCCCCGGTGCCGGCGTGGCCCCGGGAGAACTGTCGTCCGACGCCTGGTCCTCGCCACGCGCCGGAACCTCGACGGGCGCTGGAACCTGGGCGGGCACCGGAACCTCGACGGGTGCCGGAAGCTGGGCGGGCACCGGAACCTCGACGGGTGCCGGAAGCTGGGCGGGTGCTGGAAGCTCGATGCGCGCGGTGGCCTCTGCGCGCCCCGCGGTGGAACGACGACGGCCGCCCGCGCGGCGACGGCGCCCGGACGGCGGGTCGACCCACACGATGTCCGGTACTCCGGGCGACGAGCGGTGCGAGCCGCCCCGGCGTCCGCCCACACCACCGGTGGAACGGCGGCTCATCGCCGACCTCCCCGAAAGCGGCCACGCCCTGTCGGGCGCTCAACCGCCGGGCACCGCGACACGGCCGTCCCCTCTCCTCGGCCGCAGCAGCCGAGATCGCCCATCACCGTCGCCCCCGGGGAGCCCCCGAACCCGCCCGCCGCCATCTGCGGCGGATGCCCGGGATGCCCGAAAGCGTCGCGGCCAGCGTAACGGGCACCAAAGGATGGCCGGGCGGCGTTGGCGTCAACCGGGAATTCTTTGACAGGACAGGCCCGAAACGCATGGGCCGTGTTGGCCGTGTAGATCGACCGGTGATGAAGAGGCGGCGCCGTGGGCTCGGTCGGGGGCGTCCCCCGACTGGGACCAGTCGGGGGACGCCCCCGACCGGTCCGACCGTCAGACGGCGTCCGGGTCGGGGCGCTCGCCCTGGCGGCGCAGGCCGTAGGTGACGGCGTCCTGCAGCGCCACCCAGGAGGCGGCGATGATGTTCTCGTCGACGCCGATGGTGTCCCAGCGGCCGCGGCCGTCGCTGGTCTCCACCAGGACGCGGGTGACCGCGCCAGTGCCCTGCCGGCCGTCGAGGATGCGGACCTTGTAGTCGACCAGGTCGAGGTCGGCCAGGCCCGGGTAGGCCTTCTCCAGCGCCTTGCGCAGGGCGGTGTCGAGCGCGTTGACGGGCCCGTTGCCCTCCGCCGTCGACACGTGCCGCTCACCGTGGGAGGTGAGCTTCACCGTGGCCTCGCTGACGACCTCGTCACCGGAGCGCTGCTCGACGATGACCCGCCAGGACTCCAGGGTGAAGAACCGCTCCCGGCCCGAGACCTCGTCCAGCAGCATGAGCTCGAAGGATGCCTCGGCGGCCTCGTAGGCGTAGCCCGCGGCCTCCCGGTCCTTGACCATCTCCAGCACCCGGCCGAGCGCCTCGCGCTCCCCGGAGAGGTCCAGGCCGAGCTCGCGGCCCTTGAGCTCGAGGGTCGCGCGGCCGGCCAGCTCGGAGACGAGCATCCGCATGTCGTTGCCGACGGCGGCCGGGTCGATGTGCTGGTACATGTCGGGGTCGATCTTGACGGCGCTGGCGTGCAGGCCCGCCTTGTGCGCGAAGGCGCTGGCGCCGACGTAGGGCCGGTGCGTGCTCGGGGTCGAGTTGGTGACCTCGTCGATGGCGTGCGAGACCCGCACGAGCTCACGCAGCCGCCCGGCCGGCAGCACCTGGCGGCCCAGCTTGGTCTCCAGGCCGGCGACGACGCTGAACAGGTTGGCGTTGCCGCAGCGCTCGCCGTAGCCGTTGGCGGTCCCCTGGACGTGGGTGGCCCCGGCCTCGATCGCCACCAGGCTGTTCGCGACTGCGCAGGCGGCGTCGTCGTGGGTGTGGATACCCAGGCGCGCTCCGGTGCTGGCGAGCGTGGCCGCCACGACGTCACCGATCCGGGTCGGCAGCATGCCGCCGTTGGTGTCACACAGCACGATCACCTCGGCGCCGGCCTCGGCGGCGGTGCGCACCATCTCCAGCGCGTAGGCCTCGTCTGCGCGGTGGCCGTCGAAGAAGTGCTCGGCGTCGACGAAGACCCGCTTGCCCTCGTTCGTCAGGTGCCGGACGGTGTCCCGGATCATCGCGAGGTTCTCGGCGGGGGTGGTCCGCAGCGCGCGCTCGACGTGCCGGCGGTCGGCCTTGGCGACCAGGCAGACCACGGAGGTGCCGGCGTCGCGCAGCGCGGCGACCTGGGAGTCGTCGGCGACGGCCTTGCTGGCCCGCCGGGTGGACCCGAACGCGGTCAGCAGCGCGCCGTTGAGGTCGAGCTCGGTACGGGCCCGCCGGAAGAACTCGGCGTCCTTCGGATTCGAGCCGGGCCAGCCGCCCTCGATGAAGCCGACACCCAGGTCGTCGAGGTGCCGGGCGACCGCCAGCTTGTCGGCGACCGACAGCGACAGGCCTTCCTGCTGGGTGCCGTCGCGCAGCGTGGTGTCGTAGATGTGCAGCGACTCCCGGTCGAACGGGAGCCCTTCGACAGCGCCGAGCGGAGCTGAACCGAGCGGGGCCGAACCGGACGGAGCTGGGGTGTCGTGAACCACGATGGACCTCTCGCTGGAACCGTGTCTGGCCGTCACGCGCCCGGTCTGCCTGGTCAGTGACCGGAGCGCGCGACGGGGACGGGTTCGCCGCCAGCGTCCCACCTTACGATGTAACACACTGGACACGTGGCAAGTGTGGCGAGTGCCATGCGCGCCCGCCGTGAAGTCACCGTGGAGTCAGTCGCCCGCGAACCGGTGGAGGCGGTCGACCTGCATGATCGTGATCGTCTGGCCTTCGGACAGGATCCACGCCCGCCGCTCGAACTCGCGCAGCGCCTGGTTGACCGACTGGCGTGAGCCGCCGAGCAGCGACGCGATCTCGGTCTGGGTCAGGCCCAGCTCGATGACCGGCCGACCGGCCTCACGCATCCGCATCAGCAACAGCTTCGCGACCCGGCGCGGCAGGTCGAGGAAGACCAGGTCCGCGTTCGCCCCGGTGAGGCGGCGCACATGCGCCACCAGCGCGCGGATGAGCTGCTCGGCGACCGCCGGGCGCTCCCGGACGAGCTCCCACACGGCGCTGCGCTCGAGCACCAGGGCGGTGCTCGGCTCCAGCGCCTCGACGCTCGCGGACCTCGTGCCGGCCTCGACGATGTTGAGCTCGCCCAGCGTCTCCCGCGGGCCGGCGATGTTGAGCACGTGGTCGCGCCCGTCGTCGGCCTTGGTGAGGATCTTGAGTCGCCCGGACGCGACGACGAGGAGGGTGTCGGCCGGCTCCCCCTCGGTGAAAACGACCTGGCCCCGGCGGAAGCGCCGGGTCACGGACCGGCTGGCCAGCCGCAGCAGGTCCTCCTCGTCGAGCTCCTTCAGCAGCGTGGTCGCCCGCAGCAGCGTGACCGCCTCAGTGTCGTGCATGCCGTGAACGTAGCGCCGCCCGGCGGTCTCGTGTGCCGCAGATCCCGGAGCCGACACGTTCACCGCAAAACCGTGACCAAATAGTCACGACTGGTCATATCCGCCACTCCCGACACGTCAGGCCGACACCCGCTGCCGACTCCAGCAGCGCACCACGTCACGCATCGAGAGGACACCCTCGACCTCGGCTCCGGTGGTGACCACGAGGTGCCGGAACCCGCCGCGCAACATCACCGCGGCGGCCTCGTCGAGTGACCAGTCGGGAGCGGCGACCACCACGTCCCGGGTGAGATGGTCACCCACCACCTCGACGTCCGGATCCTGGTCGGCCGCGATCGCCCGCAGGACGTCGCGTTCGGTGAGGATCCCGAACCCCTGGCCGTCGCCGTCGAGCACGACGGCGGCGCCCACGTGCCGGGCGGCCATCAGCCGGGCCGCCTGGCGCAGGGTGTGCCCGGGCCCGACGACGAGGACCAGCGCGCTCATGCCCTCCGAGACGCTCAGGCCCACGGCGGCGCCCAGGCCCGCCGGACCACTCATTTCCCCCGAGACCCGCGTGCCCTCCGAAACCCGCATGACGTCCTCCCGAACTCCGACTCCGGACGCTTGTGCACTCGTGAAACGACTACAGGAGACGGTAGGCGTCCAAGGTCGGGTTGGCCAGGGCACACGCGGCGGCGTGGTCACGATGTCGGCCCGCCGCCGGCCGGGAGGTCAGCGGACGAGCTCGTTCCAGTCCTTGTAGCGGTCGACCTCGCCGTGGGTGGCCTGGTGGAAGAGGTCGAGGATCTCCCGGGTGACCGGGCCGGGCCGGCCCGCGCCGATCCGCCGGTCGTCCACCTCGGAGATGGGAACGATCTCGGCGGCGGTGCCGGTGAAGAACGCCTCGTCGGCGAGGTAGAGGTCGGTGCGCACGATGTGCTGCTCGCGCACCTCGTAACCCTGGTCCGCGGCGATCTGCATGACGGAGGCGCGGGTGATGCCGCCGAGCGGGCCGTCGCTGAGCGGCGGGGTGATGACCTGCCGGCCGGAGACGATGAAGACGTTCTCCCCGGAGCCGTCCGCGATGTGGCCGTTCGGGCTGGTCATGATGGCCTCGTCGTAACCGGCCTTGATCGCGGCGACCTTGGCCAGCGAGGAGTTGAGGTACTGGCCGGACGCCTTCGCGGCCGGCGGGATGATGTTCGAGTCGTTGCGGCGCCAGGTCGAGATGGTCGCCCGGGCCCCGTTGCGCTCGGCGTCCTCGCCCAGGTAGGAGCCCCAGGGCCAGACCGCGATCATGACCTCGATCGAGGACGGGAGCGGATTGAGGCCCATCTCGCCGTACCCGAGGTAGATCAGCGGCCGGATGTAGCACTCCTCGACGTCGTTGACCGCGATGGTCTCCTTCGTCGCCTGGACGAGCTCCTCCGGCGTGAAGGTCGGCTCCATCAGGTAGATCTTCGCGCTGCGGTACAGGCGGGCGATGTGGTCGGTCAGCCGGAAGACCGCGCTGCCCTCGGGCGTCGAGTAGGCGCGGATGCCCTCGAACACGCCCCAGCCGTAGTGCAGGGTCGGGTTGAGCACGTGGATGCGGGCGTCGTCCCAGTCGACGAACTCGCCGCTCATCCAGATCTTCGAGGTGGGCGTGATGGCCATGATGACTCCAGGACGGGCTGCGTCAGGGGGACGTGCGGGCTGGCGGGCGCCGCGGTACGCGAACGCTGCTTCGACCGGCGGGCCGGCGTGCCGGCACGATGTCACTGACCGACGCCGTGACGGACGGTCAGAAACGAACGGTCAGAGAGGACGAAACCGCCGATCGTCGCCGTGGTCGGGCCCTGTCGGCTGCCGTCGTACCGGATCTACGGCTTCACCGAAGAATAGCCGCCGGATGACCGGACGGGAAACGGACGACGAATCGGCGGGCCGCACCGCGGCGCCCTCCCCGGCTCGCCGGCCGCGCGGTGATTCCCGCCCGCGCGGCCAACCGGACCGGCGTCCCGGTCGGGCACGCCGGACCGGGACGCCGGAGTGGAGCCGGGCGGCAGTGGGGCCGGGCGGCTCAGCCGGCCGCGCGGGCGGCCAGGTCGTCGCCGATCTCGCGGGTGGAGCGGCGGGCACCGCCGGCGCCGGCCGCGGCGCGGGCGGCCAGCGAGGCGGCCACCGCGCCCTCCACCCGGGCCGCCTCGTCGGCGTGGCCGAGGTGGTCCAGCAGCATCGCGACCGAGGAGACCGTCGCGGTCGGGTCCGCCAGGCCCTGGCCGGCGATGTCGGGGGCGCTGCCGTGGACCGGCTCGAACATGCTCGGGTTCGCGCCCGAGGGGTCGAGGTTCCCACTGGCGGCGAGCCCGATGCCACCGGTGATCGCGGCACCGATGTCGGTCAGGATGTCACCGAACATGTTGTCGGTGACCACGACGTCGAACCGGGCGGGGTCGGTCACGAAGAACATCGAGGCGGCGTCCACGTGCTGGTAGTCGACGCTCACGCCGGGGAACTCGGCGCCGACCTCGGTGAAGGTGCGAACCCACAGGTCACCCGACTTGGTCAGCACGTTGTTCTTGTGCACCAGGGTGAGGTGGGCGCGGGGCCGCCGGCTCGCCCGCGCGAAGGCGTCGCGCACCACCCGCTCGACCCCGAACCGCGTGTTCAGGCTCTCCTCGGTGGCCACCTCCTGCGGCGTCCCGCGCCGCAGGGTGCCGCCGGCGCCGGCGTAGGGGCCCTCCGTCCCCTCCCGCACCACGATCATGTCGATGGCGGGGTCACCGGCGAGCGGTGAGGTCACTCCGGGGTACAGCCGGACCGGCCGCAGGTTGACGTGGTGGTCCAGCTCGAACCGCAGCCGCAGCAGCAGCCCACGCTCCAGGACGCCGCTGGGCACCCCGGGGTCGCCGACGGCGCCCAGCAGGATCGCGTCGTGCCCGCGCAGCTCCGCCAGGACACTGTCGGGCAGGGTCTCGCCGGTCTCGTGCCAGCGCCGCGCGCCCAGGTCGTAGTCGGTGGTCTCCACCTTGGGATGCACGGCACGCAGCACGCGCAGCCCCTCCGCGACCACTTCCGGGCCGATTCCGTCGCCACCAATGACCGCAAGCCTCATGGTGCTCGACTTTAGTCCGCTCGGCGTGGACGCCCGGCGCACCCGCCCCGGGCGCTACCAGGCCGGACGCCCGCTCGCGCCCGCCGGGCCCGCCACACCCACCGGCCTCGTCGCGATCGCCCGGCCTCGTCGCGCCGGGGCCGCCGCCGGCGGGGCGCGCCCACCGGCCGCCGTGGGTCGCCATTCCACTGAACCAGGAGACGACATACCGCGACGCATCGCGCGTTGACGTAAGCGGCAGCAGACAAAGGTGCCGCCACCTCAACCGCCCCACAATCGCCCTGGCCACGATAAATACGCGGCAGACAAAATTCGGACCACGCACTCGAACAGTGCCACAACTCCGGCCCCCAACCGCGCCCGAAGCGTCGAAAAAGTGATAAGAAATCAACAACATCGACGATGCGGCGTGCGGCGACACGTAGGGGGTGCACGGCGCATGGTTTCCCAACAGTCGACCATCAGGCGCCCGGCCGAGGCCGACCCGTCGGGGCCGCGTGAACCCGCCGGTCAGGGCCGGGCGGACGAGCCGGACGGGTCCCGGCCCACCGACGAGGCTCGCCCCACGGACGGGTCCCGGCCCACCGACGGACACCGCCAGGTTCCCGCCCGGCCGAACCTCGACCGCATCCTGGCCGACCCCGACGCACCGGCCCTTGTCTTCCAGCCAATCGTGGACCTGCGCCGCGGCGTGACGGCCGGCTACGAGGCGCTGGCCCGCTTCGGCCCCGACCCCCGCGACGCGCCCCATCTCGTCTTCGGCGAGGCGGACCGGCGCGGCTGTGCGGCCGAGCTCGAGGCCCGGGTCCTGCGCAGGGCGCTCGCCGCCCGCGATCATCTTCCGGAGCGTTGTTTTCTCGCCGTCAACGTGTTCCCGCATCTCCTTTCCTCCCCCGAGGTGGCGGCGGTCTGGCGGGGCGCCGATCTCTCCCGCATCGTTCTCGAGCTGAACGAGGCCGTCGACATCGAACGCGCGACCGGTCTGCGGGCGACCTCGCAGGAGCTGCGGGACCACGGCGCGTTCCTCGCCATGGACGATGTCGGTTCGGGCTATGCGGGTCTGCGTCAGCTCACCCACATCCGGCCGGATTTCGTGAAACTCGACGCGTCGCTGGTCGCGAACATCGACGACGATCAGGTGAAGATCGCGCTCACCGAGCTGGTCGGCGGATTCGCCAGCCGTCTCAACGGCTGGGTCATCGCCGAGGGCGTGGAGCGCGTCCAGGAACTGACCATGCTGGTCGCTCTCGGCGTTCCGCTCGGGCAGGGCTACCTGCTCGGCCGGCCGGCCGCCCGCTGGCAGGAGCTCGACCCGGCGGTGGCCAGGCGGATCAGGCTGCTCTCCGCGAGCTCCGACCAGTCCTCGCACATCGTGAGCCTGATGGAACCGGTCCGGATCTCGACCGGCGACTTCGGGCGCTGCGGCCAGGTCCCGGACTGCCCGCCCTGCGGGCACCCGCCCGCTCCGGGCGACGAACACGCCGGGGATCATGAGACTCTCGGAGACCACAGTGCCGGTGACGACGGTTCCGACGGTGGGAGTGCCATCATCGTCAGCAACCGGTGCCGGCCCGTCGCGGTGCGGCTGGCCGGCGGCGCGGGTGAGCGGGAGCCGCGGCGGATTCCCACGTCGCTGTTCGCGCTCCCGAACGAGCCCGTGACGGAGGTCGCCCGCCGGGCGATGACCCGGCCCGCCGGCTGCCGGTTCGACCCGGTGATAATCGTGACCGAGATGGGCCGGCCTCTCGGCCTGGTACGGATGGAGCGCCTGATGCTGCGTCTCGCGGATCTGTCGGCCGCATGAGGCGGAACCGGTTCTGGACGGCGCAGGCGCTGATGGGCCCGCGCCCCGTCGGGGACCCGGGCACCCGGGTCCGCGAGGTGAGCATCGCGCGGCCACCCGCCATGAAGGAGTTCTACTGCGGGGCGATCATCCCCGGCTGCCAGGCCCGTTTCGTCGCCGGCACCGAGGAGGAACTGCTCGGCGCGGTCGACACCCACGCCCGGGTCGACCACGCGATGGCGGATGTTCCCGCCGAGCTGGTCGACCAGGTCCGGCAGGGCATCAGGAACGCCGAACCGGCCCCCCACGACGACTCACCACGGCACGGGCCGTGGCGGGCGCCGTGGCCGCCTGGCGGGCGCCGTGGCCGCGGTCTGGCCGGTGCGGACCGGCGGCGCGTCATCCCCGCCCGCCCGCACCGGCGGTGCGCTGCTCAGCCGGCCCGGGACGCCCGGTTCACGGCGCTGACGACCGCGCGCAGCGAGGCCGTGACGATGTTCGGGTCGATCCCGACCCCCCACAGCACCGTCTCCCCCACCGCGACCTCCAGGTAGGCCGCGGCCCGGGCGTCCGCGCCCGAACCCAGCGCGTGCTCGTTGTAGTCGAGGACCCGCACCGGCACGCCCCGCGCGGACAGCGCGGCCACGAACGCGTCGATCGGGCCGTTGCCGCTGCCGGTGATGGCAGTCTCCGTGCCGTCCAGGCGTACCGAGACGGTCACCTCGTCCCGCTCGCCGCTCGCCGCGGTCGTCCGCGATCCCAGCAGCTCCAGCGACGCCGCCGGGTCTCCACCCTCCGGGCGGTACTCGCGGGTGAAGATCTCCCAGAGCTGGGCGGCGGTGACCTCGCCACCGGCGTCGTCGGTGAGCTTCTGGACCACGCCGGAGAACTCGATCTGCAGCCGGCGGGGCAGGTCCAGCGCGTACTCGGACTTCATCAGGTACGCCACGCCACCCTTGCCGGACTGGCTGTTCACCCGGATGACGGCCTCGTACGTGCGGCCGACGTCCTTGGGGTCGATCGGCAGGTAGGGGACCTCCCACAGCGTCTGGCCGGTCCGCTCCATCGCCTCGAAGCCCTTCTTGATGGCGTCCTGGTGGGAGCCGGAGAAGGCCGTGTAGACGAGGTCGCCGCCGTAGGGGTGGCGCGGGTGCACGGGCAGCTGGTTGCAGTACTCCACGGTGCGGCGCACGCCGTCGATGTCGGAGAGGTCGATCATCGGATCGATGCCCTGGGAGAACAGGTTCATTCCCAGCGTGACCAGGCAGACGTTGCCGGTGCGCTCGCCGTTGCCGAACAGGCAGCCCTCGACCCGGTCGGCGCCGGCCATGACGCCCAGCTCCGCCGCGGCGACCGCGCAGCCGCGGTCGTTGTGCGGGTGCAGCGACAGCACGACCGAGTCCCGCCGCGTCAGGTTGCGGCTCATCCACTCGATCTGGTCGGCGTACACGTTCGGCGTCGACATCTCGACCGTGGCCGGCAGGTTCAGCACGACGGGGTTGTCCGGGGTCGGCCCCCAGACGTCCAGCACCGCCTCGCAGACCTCCAGGGCGTACTCCAGCTCGGTGCCGGTGAACGACTCCGGGCTGTACTGCCAGCGGACGTCGGTGCCCTCCAGCAGCTTCTCCGCGTACTGGGCGCACCAGCGGGCGCCCTGCACCGCGATCTCGGTGACGCCGGCCCGGTCCAGGCCGAACACGACCCGGCGCTGCAGGGTGGACGTCGAGTTGTACAGGTGGATCAGGGCGCGGCGGGAGCCGACCAGCGAGGTGACGGTGCGCTCGATCAGCTCCTCGCGGGCCTGGGTGAGCACCTGGATCGTCACGTCGTCGGGGATCAGGTCGTCCTCGATCAGCTGACGGACGAAGTCGAAGTCGGTCTGGCTCGCCGCCGGGAAGCCGACCTCGATCTCCTTGTAGCCCATCGCGACCAGCAGCTCGAACAACTGCATCTTGCGCGAGGGCGTCATCGGGTCGATCAGGGCCTGGTTGCCGTCCCGCAGGTCGACGCTGCACCAGCGCGGGGCCTTGGTGATCGTGGCGTTGGGCCAGGTGCGGTCCGGCAGCGCGACCGCCGGGAACGGGCGGTACTTCTCGATGGGCATGCCGGACGGTTGCTGCGGTGTGATCACTGCTCCTGCTTCCTCGGAAGAGCCGGCGGTTATCCCCCGCCGAGCGGGACCCGGCGCTGACGCACGAGAACTCCGCGACGGGGAAGCCAGCCATCCGCCCGGATCAGCCGGATCGGATCAGGCCCCGCCGCGGCACCTAAGAAGAAGCAGCGCACGCATCACCACGGCAGTTTACCGGTTCGCACCGACCACCCGCCGACACAGCCCACCGGCCGGCACAGCCCGCCCACCGACACAGCCCGCCCACCGACACGGCCCAGCCGCCACCACGGCGGTCAGCTCCGGACGGCGCCGGCCACCAGGAACCGCCCCGAGCGCGCGGCGAGGTCGTCCGAGCGGATGGTGCAGACCACGGCGCGCACGCCCCGCTCCCAGCTGGCCTCGTCCGGCCGCACCGACCCGACGACATGGTGCGGAGCCACATCCAGGGCACCGACGTACTCGCGCATCGACCCGGCGCAGACATCGCGCGCCGTGGTGTGCAGCACCTCGGTCCCGGGCCAGTCACCGAAGCGGTCACCGAGATCGACGATCTTCGTCACCTCGTCGACGTGCGGGGCCGCGCAGGCGACGCGGACCGGCGTGACCGGGGCCACGGAGCGGGCCGACCAGGCCAGGCAGTCGCCCCTGTGGATCGCGGCGAACAGCTCGGGTGCCAGGTCGAAGCCCCCCGGCACGCCGACCGCGGGGTCGACGGTGAGCGGGAGCGAGCTGGCCGAGAACCCGGCGCCGCCCGCGCCCCCGCCGCCGGCGGCCGTGGCGCCGCCGGCGAGCTCACCGACACTGCTCGCCGTCTCCGGACCGCCGACGGGCGTGCTGACCTGCGAGACCGGCAGTGGTTCCGTCGCCACCGGCGTGCCCCGGCCCGCGGTCTGGCGCAACGCCACGAACGTCAGACTGATCATCCCGACGGCGAGCGTGACGACCGCCAGCACCCGGGTGAGCCGCCGCGTCCGCGGGGCCGGGCGCGGCGGCGCGACGAACAGCCGGTGGACGAACCCCTGCAGCCCACGGGGCGCGGGCACCACCTGGCACCGGGTGCCGTGGGTCCGGGCGGCCTGGCCGGCCCGCTCGCGGGCCGATGGCTCGAGAAACCGGGCCGACCGGACGAAGCGCTCGTCAAGCCGAAGGTCCTCGAACGGATCCGGGTGCCGTGCCGCCATGTCTGCCACGGTAACGCGAGCAAGCGCGTGGGAGCGCCGCTTCCGGCTAAAGATCACCCACACCGGGCCGAGTCACCACGACCCCGGTCAAGTGCGGAGATTCCCGCCGTACAGGCTTCCGACCTGCACCGCGGCGCACTCAGCCCGCGGAGATGCTCACCGCGCGGGCATACGAGGCCCCGATGATCTTGGCGATCTCGGCCAGGATGTCGGGCGCCACCGCGTCGTCCAGGGACAGCGACATGAGGGCCTCGCCACCGGCGCTGAGCCGGCTCACCTGAGCGTTGGCGATGTTGATGTGGGCCTCGCCCAGCAGCGCGCCGACCGCCCCGACGATGCCCGGCCGGTCCTCGTAGCGGAAGAACGCCAGGTGGTCCTCGGGACGCAGGTCGACCTCGAACCCGTCGATCGCGGTGATCTTCTCGACCTGGCGGGAGCCGACGAGTGTCCCGCTGACCGACACCGCCGTCCCGTCGGGCAGGACGCCGCGGACCGTGACGAGGTTGCGGTAGTCGGGGCTCTCCTCGGAGGTCTCCAGCGCCACGTCGACGCCGCGCTCCTTGGCGATCAGTGGCGCGTTCACGTAGGTGACCTGCTCCTCGACGATGTCGGTGAAGACACCCTTGAGGACGGCGAGCTGCAGCACGGACACGTCGTGCGCGGCGATCTCCCCGCGCACCTCGACGGTGATCGCGGCGGCGACCCCCGCGGCCAGCCCGGAGAAGAGCTGACCCAGCTTCTCCGCCAGCGGCAGGCCGGGGCGGACGTCCTCGGCCACGACCCCGCCGGCCTGCACGTTCACCGCGTCCGGGACGAACTCGCCACTGAGCGCGAGACGCACCGAACGGGCCACGGCCAGGCCCGCCTTGTCCTGCGCCTCCTGCGTCGAGGCGCCCAGGTGCGGGGTGACGACGACGTTCTCCAGCCCGAACAGCGGCGAGGAGGTCGTCGGCTCCTTGACGTACACGTCGAGCCCGGCGCCGCCGACCCGGCCGGAGCGGACCGCGTCCGCCAGGGCGGTCTCGTCGACCAGGCCGCCGCGGGCGGCGTTGACGATGATCACGCCCGGCTTCACCCGGGCCAGCTCGTCGGCCCCGATGAGGCCCAGCGTCTCCGGCGTCTTCGGCAGGTGGATCGTGATGACGTCGCTGGAGGTGAGCAGCTCGTCGAGGTCCACCAGGCGCACGCCGAGCTGCGAGGCCCGGGCCACCGACACGTAGGGGTCGTAGGCCAGGACCTTCATGCCGAAGGCCGCCAGCCGCTGCGCCACCAGCACACCGATGCGGCCGAGGCCGACGACGCCCGCGGTCTTCTCCGTCAGCTCGACACCGACGTACTTCGACCGCTTCCACGCGCCGCCGACGAGCGACTCGTGGGCGGCCGGGACCCGGCGGGCGACCGCGAGCAGCAGCGCGATGGCGTGCTCGGCGGCGCTGACGATGTTCGACTGCGGCGCGTTCACGACCATGACGCCGCGGCTGGTGGCGGCGGGGACATCGACGTTGTCGAGGCCGATCCCGGCGCGGGCCACGACCTTCAGCCGCGGGGCGGCGGCGAGCGCCTCTGCGTCGATCTTCGTCGCCGAGCGGATGAGGACCGCGTCCACGTCCGCCAGCGCCGGCAGCAGGGCGGACCGGTCGGCCCCGTCCACATGGCGGATCTCGAAGTCCCCGGACAGGACCTCCAGCCCGGCCGGTGAGAGTTCCTCGGCGACGAGTACGACGGGCACGGTCTGCTCCTAGCACGCTCGTCGCCGGCCACCGCTGGGGAGGACGCAGCGGTATGGACGCGCTGCGCCGCGGCCCGGGCGGACGACGACGATGTCGAATCGGTGGGCGGTTCGGTGCGGGTACAGCCTACAGACACGCCCTCGACACGTTCGGGCGCCGCGAGGGGTGTGCCCGCTCTCACCTGCGGCGGGAGCGGGCGCACGCCGACGGGCCGGGCGGCACGTGCCGCCCGGCCCGGCACGCCTCAGTCCTTCGCGATCCAGGACATCATCGGGCGCAGCTTGGCCCCGACCTGCTCGATCGGGTGCTGCTTGCCCTCCTCGACGAGCTTGGTGAACGTGGGCCGGCCCGCGTCGTCCTCGGCGATCCACTCACGGGCGAACGTCCCGTCCTGGATCTCGTCGAGGATCCTGCGCATCTCGATCTTGACCGCCGGGGTGATCACCCGCGGGCCGCGGGTGACGTCGCCGTACTCGGCGGTGTCCGAGATGGAGTAGCGCATCTGCGAGATGCCGCCCTCGTACATGAGGTCGACGATCAGCTTCAGCTCGTGCAGGCACTCGAAGTACGCGACCTCGGGGGTGTAGCCCGCCTCGACCAGCGTCTCGAAACCGGCCTGGACCAGCGCGCTGGCGCCGCCGCAGAGCACCGCCTGCTCGCCGAACAGGTCGGTCTCGGTCTCCTCGGTGAAGGTGGTGCGCAGCGCGCCGGCCCGGGTGCCGCCGATGCCCTTCGCGTAGGCGAGCGCGATGTCGAGCGCCTTGCCGGTGGCGTCGGCCTCGACGGCGACGAGCACCGGCACGCCCTTGCCCTCGACGAACACCCGGCGGACCAGGTGGCCCGGACCCTTGGGGGCGACCATGAAGACGTCGACGCCGGCCGGCGGCTCGATGAGCCCGTACCGGATGTTGAGCCCGTGCCCGAACGCCAGCGCCTTGCCCGGGGTGAGGTGCGGCGCGATCGACTCGGCGTAGATCTTGCGGTGGGTCGTGTCCGGCGTGAGGATCATGATGATGTCGGCCTCGGCGGACGCCTCCGCCGGGGTCACCACCCGCAGGCCCTGCTCCTGCGCCTTGGCCCGGCTGGTGCTCGTCTCCGGCAGGCCGACCCGGACGTCGACCCCGCTGTCGCGCAGGTTCAGCGCGTGCGCGTGCCCCTGGCTGCCGAAGCCGATCACGGCCACCTTGCGGTCGGCCAGGTTGTCGAGGTTGGCGTCGTCGTCGTAGTAGATCTCGACCATCGTTGCTGAATCTCTCCTAGTCGGAACTGAAATGTGGGGTGGGTCAGGCCGAGCGCTCGACGGCGCGCAGACTGCGATCGGTGATCGACCGCGATCCGCGGCCGAGCGCGACCATGCCGGACTGGACCAGCTCGCGGATCCCGAAGGGCTCCAGCATGCGGATCAGCGCGTCCAGCTTGTCACGGGTACCGGTGGCCTCGATCGTGACCGCGTCGGGGGCGACGTCGACGACCTTGGCGCGGAAGAGCTGGACGGTCTCGAGCACCTGGGAGCGGACCGCGAGGTCGGCCCGCACCTTGACCAGCATCAGCTCGCGCTGCACGGAGACGGCGGTGTCCATCTCCACGATCTTCAGCACGTTCACCAGCTTGTTGAGCTGCTTGGTGACCTGCTCCAGCGGCAGGTCCTCCACCGCGACGACGATCGTCATCCGGGAGACGTCCGCGTGCTCGGTCGGGCCGACGGCGAGCGACTCGATGTTGAAGCCGCGCCGGGAGAACAGGCCGGACACCCGGGCCAGGACGCCGGGCTTGTTCTCGACGAGCACCGAGAGGGTGTGCCGGGTCACAGGTTGACCTCCGCGTCGCCGGAGTAGTCGAAGTCGGGGGCGATGTCGCGGGCGACCCGGATCTCGTCGTTGCTGGAGCCCGCGGCCACCATCGGCCACACCATCGCGTCGGGGTGGACCACGAAGTCGACCACGACCGGGGCGTCGTCGATGCTCATCGCCTTCTCGATCGTGGCGTCCACGTCCGCGGGCGTCTCACAGCGCAGGCCGACGCAGCCCAGCGCCTCGGCGAGGCGCACGAAGTCGGGGACCCGGGTCACCCCGGTGCGCGCCGACACCGGGTGGGTGCCCAGGTCGGTGTTCGAGTAGCGCTTGTCGTAGAACAGCGTCTGCCACTGCCGGACCATGCCCAGCGACCCGTTGTTGATGACCGCGACCTTGATCGGGATGCCCTCCAGGGCGCAGGTGGCGAGCTCCTGGTTGGTCATCTGGAAGCAGCCGTCACCGTCGATCGCCCACACGGTGGCCTCCGGGCGGCCGACCTTGGCCCCCATCGCCGCCGGCACGGCGTAGCCCATCGTTCCGGCGCCACCGGAGTTCAGCCAGGTGTAGGGGTTCTCGTAGGAGATGAACTGGGCGGCCCACATCTGATGCTGCCCCACCCCGGCCGCGAACACGGTCTCCGGGCCGGAGATCCGGCCGATCCGCTCGATGACCTGCTGCGGGGCGAGCGAGCCGTCGGCGGGCTGGTCGTAGCCGAGCGGGTAGGTCCTGCGCCACCGGTCCAGCGACCGCCACCAGCCCTCCAGGTCGGGGCGCTCCTCGGTGCGCAGCGCCGCGGTCAGGTCGACGATGACCTCCCGGCAGTCGCCCACGATCGGCACGTCGGCGATCCGGTTCTTGCCGATCTCGGCCGGATCGATGTCGGCGTGGATGACGGCCGCGCCGGGCGCGAACGACGACAGCTTGCCGGTGACCCGGTCGTCGAACCTGGCCCCCAGGGTGATCAGCAGGTCGGCCTTCTGCATCGCGGTGACCGCGGCGACCGAGCCGTGCATCCCGGGCATGCCCAGGTGCTGCGGGTGCGAGTCGGGGAACGCGCCGCGGGCCATCAGCGTGGTGACCACCGGGATGCCGGTGAGCTCGGCGAGCGCCCGCAGCTCGGCGGCGGCGCGGGCCTTCAGGACGCCCCCGCCCACGTAGAGCACCGGCCGGCGCGCCGCGCTGATCATCTTGGCCGCCTCGCGGATCTGCTTGGCGTGCGGCCGGGTGACCGGGCGGTAGCCGGGCAGGTCGAGCGTGGGCGGCCAGACCTCGTGCGGCAGCACCGAGGTGACCGCCTGCAGGATGTCCTTCGGCAGGTCCACCAGCACCGGGCCTGGGCGCCCGGTCGAGGCGATGTGGAACGCCTCGGCGATCGTGCGCGGGATGTCGTCCACCGACTGCACCAGGAAGTTGTGCTTGGTGATCGGCAGGGTGATGCCGCAGATGTCGGCTTCCTGGAAGGCGTCGGTGCCGATGGCCGCGCTCGGCACCTGGCCGGTGATGGCGACGATGGGCACCGAGTCCATGTAGGCGTCCGCGATCGGCGTCACGAGGTTCGTCGCGCCCGGCCCGGACGTCGCCATGCAGACCCCGACACGCCCGGTGGCCTGGGCATACCCCTCGGCGGCGTGCCCCGCGCCCTGCTCGTGCCGGACGAGCACGTGCCGGACCCGGGTGGAGTCGAACAGCGGATCGTAGGCGGGCAGGATCGCCCCGCCCGGAATGCCGAAGACCACGTCGGCACCGACCGCCTCGAGCGAGTGGACGAGCGACTGCGCTCCGGTGATCTGTCTGGTCTCTCTGGTCATCTGTCGTCTTCCTTGACGGGGCCGGCGAGGTGCGGACGGGACGTCGTTGACGGACGGTTCACGGGTGGTTCACGGACGTGTTCACGGACGGCGACGGTCGGTCGTCGTGCGTGGCGTTGCCACCGTGCCCGTGTCCGGGAGCGGCGTCACGCTGGGCCGGGGTCGGGGCCGGACACGAAAAAACCCCTCGTGCCATGGGCACTGAGGGGCGGCGCGGGTGGTCGGAGACCGGTCTGGTCCGACTACACGCGCTCCGAGCGTACGAGAAGCGAGGACGCCACATGCGTGCGCCCAGGAATGCCAAGCAGCATGCGGACAACGATCCCCGACATCCGCCACCGCGTCAAGCGTCACGCCGCGTTCGGAGAGACAGACCACACACCGGCGACATTCAACATCCCTCCCTCATAGCCCCAACCTCCCTCATAGCCCCAAGCCTGACACCGAGCCCGAGCCCGAAGCGGGGCCGGACCGAAGCGGGGCCGGGCCGGGCCGAAGCGAGTCGCCTCCGCCCCGCCATGTGCGGGTCGGACAACACACTTCGGCCCGGCCACCACGCTCCGCAGAAGTCGCCGGCTCTGGGCGGGGGGTGGCTCGGCACAGCCGGTTTGGCTGGGGTGGGCGGCCTGGCCAGGGCGACTGGGTGGGGGTGTGATCAGCCGGCCGCGGGGGGTGGGCCGGCCACCTGGCCGCCGTCGAGGGCGGTGTAGAACGCGGACACCACCGGCGCGGCGGACTCGGCGCCGAACCCGCCGTCCTCGATCACCACCGCGACGGCGACATCGCCGCGGTAGGCGACGAACCAGCCGTGCGTGGGCGGCGGGTCACCGTCGGCGTACTCGGCCGTGCCCGTCTTGCCGTGGACGTCACCGGGCATCGGGACGCCGGCCGCGGTCCCCTCGGTGACCACCGCGCGCATGAAGTCCCGCAGCGGCCCCAGCACCTCGGTCGGCAGGGGGTTGCTGCGCGGGGACTCACCGACGACGAACGGCTGGTGCCAGGTGCCGCTGGCCACGGCGGCGGCGACGCTCGCCATCTGCAGCGGGGACGCGGCCACCCGTCCCTGCCCGATCGAGGCGGACGCCGACTCGACGGCGTCACGCGGAGTCGGGAACGAGCCGCCCACGCTGGCGATCGGCAGCGGCTCGGAGCCGTCGAAGCCGTAGAGCCTCGCGGCCCGCTCGAGCGCGTCGTCGGGCAGTGACTGCTCGAGCCGGATGAAGGCGGTGTTGCAGCTCTTGGCGAAGACCGTCCGCAGCGGGATGGCCCCGAACTGCTCCGACTCGGAGTTCTGGAACTCGCGCCCGCCCACGCTCACCGTCTGGGTGCAGTCGATCGTGGTGTCGGCCGGCTTGCCGCTCATCAGGGCGGCGGTCGCCGTCACGATCTTGAAGGTGGAACCCGGCGGATAGGAGCCGCGCACCGCCCGGCCGTAGCCGTTGAGCGGGTGGTTCACCGCCGCCAGCACCCCGCCGGTGCGGGTGTCGATCGCGACGAGGGCCCCGTTGGGACGCGACGCGGTCCCCAGCGCCTGCTCCCCCGCGCGCTGGACGTCCAGGTTGATGGTGGTGCGGATCTCCTCGCCGTTGCTGCTCGGGTAGGTCTTGAGGGTCTCGACGGTCTCGTTGCCCTCGGTGCGCACCACCACCGAGCCGCCCTGCGGTCGCAGCCTGGCGTCGTACACCCGCTGGAGGCCGGACGCCGGATCGACCCGGCCGACGAGGTTCCCGGCGAGCTCGGGGCTGCCGTCCAGCGGCCGCCCGTTGACGTCGAGCAGGGCACCGCGCTCACCGGTGGACGCGGCGCGGTCCAGGCGCAGGCCGGGCTTGAGGGACGGGTGCACCGACGACGGCCGGGCCCGCACCTTCCACTGCCCGCCGCCGGTGTCGGCGAGGGCCAGCTCACCCGCGTACGCCAGCGGCTCGGCGAAACCGGCGAGCGTCAGCTTCGCGGTGTACGGGACGGTCGCGGTCGAGCCCGACCGGGTCAGCTCACCGGAGACGAACTCGGCCCCGGTCACCGAGAGCCGGTCACGCACGTCACCCATCAGCCCGACGAGGGCACCGACCGGGACGTCGCCCTCGGTGCTGAGGGCCGTCACGGCGGCGCCCGCCCGTTCCCGGGCCTGCCCGGCCGGCGCCTGCCCGGCCGCCGCCGGCGCGGCCGAGGCTGCCGGCGCGGCCGAGGCCGGCGCGGTCGTGCCCGCGGTGCCGCCGGCGGGGTCGCCCGCCGCCGGTTCCTCGGCGGCCGGCGCGGTCGTCAGCGTCTTCCAGGCGTCCAGGTAGGCGAGGGCGACCGCGGCCACCCGGCGGTCCGCCTCGCGCGCGTCGGAACGGGACTTCAGCCAGTAGGCCACCCCGCCGCCGACCGCCAGCAGGACCACGACGAGCGCGACGATGAGTGTGTTGCGCCGGCCGCGGCCCCGGCCACGGCGGCGTGACGTGGACGGGCTGAACCCCGTCGGAGTGAGAGGCACGACGGCTCGCCTCCCCCCTCGCTCGGAGAACCGTCTGACAGGACCACACGGCCCGAGCCACACCCTACGAACGGCTAACCCGCTCCGCATCCGACGCGCCGTCGTTCGTCGGCAAGCCGACACGCGGATGCACCGATGGTGGCAACACAGAGGACCACGGCGACCGATCGGACGTCCGACCTAATCCGTTACTTAATTCGTCGTCTAACTCGTTCGATCCGCTGACAGCCCGGACCGGATCGCCGCCGCGGCGGACTCGTCCCGGGGCGCCCCCCACGGCGGCACCGGCTGACCCGTCGGCGCCGGCAGGATCTGGCGCAGCACCGGCCGGCGGGCCGGCCAGGACCGCCACTCACGCGGGTAGCCGACCGAGACCTCCTCGAACCGGACCCCGTCGTACCAGGTCGTCCGCGGGATGTGCAGGTGGCCGTAGACCACGGCGGCGACGTTGTAGCGGGTGTGCCAGTCCGCGGTCAGCTCGGTGCCGCACCACTGGGCGAACACCGGGTAGCGCAGGATCCTGGTCGGCTCGCGCACCAGCGGGAAGTGGTTCACCAGCACGAGCGGGACGTCGCGCGGGCAGGCGTCGAGCCGCCGCCGGGTCAGCTCGACCCGGGCCCGGCACCAGTCGTCCCGGGTCGGGTACGGGTCGGAGAAGAGGACCGACTCGTCCGAGCAGACGATGCCGGCCTCGTAGGCGGCGGCGAGCGCCTCCTGCTTGGTCGAGGTGCCCTCGGGCCGGAACGTGTAGTCGTAGAGCAGGAACATCGGCACGATGCGGGCCGGGCCGCCCTGACCCGTCCACAGCGGATACGGATCCTCCGGGGTGAGCACGCCGAGCCCGGCACACAGGTCGACCAGGCGCCGGTAGCGGGCCTCACCCCGCAGCGAGGTCTGGTCCCGCCCCAGCGTCCACAGCTCGTGGTTGCCCGGCACCCACACGACCTGCGCGAAGCGGTCGGCGAGCAGCCGCAGCGCCCATTCGACGTCCTCGTACAGCTCCCCGACGTCGCCGACGACGAGCAGCCAGTCGTCGGGACGGCCCGGGCGCATCGCCTCGACGATCGCCCGGTTGTCGGGATGGCGGACGTGGATGTCGCTGGTGGCGAGCAGCCGCCCCTGTGTGGTCGCCGGCGGCCGGCCCGGCGTGGTCGCTTGCATCACTGCCGATCGTCGCACATCGGCCGCCCCGGACCCGGGGCTCGCGCGAGGCCAGTGATGTGACCCACGTCGGCCGCCCCGGACGCCCACCCGGGATGGCCGCCCCGGCCGCGTCAGGAGGCCTCGAGGCGCTCCAGCAGCAGGCGACGAACGGCCGCGGCGTCGGCCTGGCCGCGCATCGCCTTCATGACCGCGCCGACCAGCGGGCCGACGGCGTTCACCTTGCCGCCCCGCACCTTCTCTGCGATGTCGGGCGCGCCGGCGATCGCCGTGTCGACCGCGTCGCGCAGCGCCGAGTCGTCGGAGACCACGGCCAGGCCACGGGCGGCGATGACCTCGTCGGCCGAGCCCTCACCGGCGAGCACTCCGTCGACGACCTTGCGCCCGAGCGCGTCGGTGAGCTGCCCGGCCGCGACCAGCTCGCAGATCCGCGCCACGTCGGCCGGGCCGATCGCCAGCTCGCGCGGCTCGACGCCGGCGTCGGCCGCCCGCCGGGCCAGCTCGTTGAGCCACCACTTGCGGGCCGCGGGCGGGCTCGCCCCGGCGGCCACCGTCGCCTCGACCAGGTCGAGCACCCCGGCGTTGCGCATCTCCTGGATGTCGCGCACCGTGTACCCGTGCTCGGCGATGAGCCGGGTGCGCCGCTGGGCCGGCAGCTCCGGCACCACCGCGCGGACGGCCTCGATGTACTCGTGGGTGAGCGCGAGCGGCGTCAGGTCCGGCTCGGGGAAGTACCGGTAGTCGGTCGCCTCCTCCTTGGACCGGCCCGACGACGTCCGCCCGGAGGCCTCGTCGAAGTGCCGGGTCTCCTGCACGACCCGGTCGCCCCCGTCCAGCAGCGCGGCCTGCCGGACGATCTCGAACCGCACCGCGCGCTCGACCGAGCGCAGCGAGTTGAGGTTCTTCGTCTCCGACCGGGTGCCGAACGGCGCGTCGGGCTCACCGGGGGCGGGCCGCGGGCGCAGCGAGACGTTCGCGTCGCAGCGCAGCGAGCCCTGGTCCATCCGGACGTCCGAGACGGCCAGCGCGCGGCACAGCTCGCGCAGCTCGTCGACGTAGGCGCGGGCGACCTCGGGCGTGCGGATGTCGGGCTCGGTGACGATCTCGACCAGCGGGATGCCGGCGCGGTTGTAGTCGACCAGCGAGTGGGTCGCGCCGTGGATCCGGCCGGTCGCCCCGCCGACGTGCAGGGACTTGCCGGTGTCCTCCTCCATGTGCACCCGGGTGATCCCGACCCGGTGGATCTCGCCCTCGACCTCGACGTCGAGCCAGCCGTTCGAGCACAGTGGCTCGTCGTACTGGCTGATCTGGAAGTTCTTCGGCATGTCCGGGTAGAAGTAGTTCTTCCGGGCGAACCGGCACCAGGACGCGATCGAGCAGTTCAGCGCCAGCCCGATCAGCGTCGCGAAACGCACCGCGGCCTCGTTGACCACGGGCAGCGCGCCGGGCAGGCCCAGGCAGACCGGGCACACCTGGGTGTTCGGCTCCGCGCCGAAGGCCGTCGCGCACCCGCAGAACATCTTGGACGCGGTGCCGAGCTCGACATGCGTCTCCAGCCCGATCACCGACTCGTACCGGGCGGTGGCGTCCTCGTAGGACGGGGTGGCGATGACGGGAGCCGATGTGCTCACCGGGATGACTCCTCTTCGATGCCGTCGACGTCGTCTTCCTCGCCCGCGGCCGGTCGGCTCGGGGCGGAACGGGTGTCGCGGACGTGGACGTAGCTCAGCGCGATCGCGGCGGGCAGCCCGATGACCCCCCAGACCAGCAGGATCGGGCTCAGCGTCAGGGCGCCGAGGACGAGCACCAGGAGCGTGAGCCCCCAGACGACCATCAGCAGTGCGCGGTCCTGCCGGCCGCTGCGCAGCCCGACCATGTCCCTCCTCGTCCTTACTTTCCCGGCCTTCCCCGTTCCCCGGCCTTCCCGGCGTTCCGGGTGCCGGCGCTAGAGCGCGGGTGCCTCGTCCAGCAGCGGATGTCCGCGACGCGCGTCCAGGGCGGCCTCGAGCGCGCCGCCGACCAGGTAGAGCCGGTCGTCCGCGAACGCCGGGGCCATGATCTGGATGCCGGCGGGCAGCCCACCCACCAGGCCGGCCGGCAGGCTCATCGCCGGCCCGCCCGCCAGGTTGGACGGGATCGTGCACAGGTCCGACAGGTACATCGCCACCGGGTCGTCCACCTTGTCGCCGATCGGGAAGGCCGGCGTCGGCGTGGTCGGCGAGACCAGCACGTCGGCCTGCTCGTAGGCGGCGGCGAAGTCACGGCTGATCAGCGTCCGGACCTTCTGCGCCTGTCCGTAGTAGGCGTCGTAGTAGCCCGAGGACAGCGCGTACGTGCCGAGCATGACCCGCCGCTTGACCTCTGCACCGAAGCCGACGTCACGGGTGTGGCTCATGACCTCCTCGGCACCGGCCCGGCCGTCGTCCCCGGCGCGCAGCCCGAAGCGCATCGCGTCGAACCGGGCCAGGTTGGACGAGCACTCGCTCGGCGCGATCAGGTAGTACGCCGCCAGCGCGTAGGTGAAGTGCGGGCAGCTCACCTCGACGACCTCGGCGCCGAGCCCGGCCAGTTCCTCGACCGCCGCGTCGAACGCCGCCTGCACGCCCGGGTCGTAGCCCTCACCGGCGAGCTCGCGCACCACGCCCACCCGAAGACCACGGATGTCGCGACGCGCCGCGGCCTCGACCACCGGCGGCACCGGCAGGTCGACGCTGGTGCTGTCCATCGGGTCGTGCCCGGCGATCGCGGCGTGCAGCAGCGCGGCGTCGCCGACGGTGCGGGCCAGCGGGCCGGCCTGGTCCAGCGAGCTGGAGAACGCGACCAGGCCGTAGCGGCTCACCCCGCCGTAGGTCGGCTTGACCCCCACCAGCCCGCACACCGCGGCCGGCTGGCGGATGGACCCGCCGGTGTCGGTGCCGATGGACAGCGGCGCCTCGAAGGCGGCGACCGCGGCCGCGCTGC
Source organism: Parafrankia discariae (assembly GCF_000373365.1). Taxonomy (NCBI): domain Bacteria; kingdom Bacillati; phylum Actinomycetota; class Actinomycetes; order Frankiales; family Frankiaceae; genus Parafrankia; species Parafrankia discariae. The sequence goes on along the minus strand of NZ_KB891241.1, from coordinate 14,840 downwards.
CGCCGCTGCTGCCGCCGGGGATGCGGCTGAGATCCCACGGGTTGCGGGTCGGCCCGTACGCGGAGTTCTCGGTGGACGAGCCCATCGCGAACTCGTCCATGTTGACCTTGCCGAGGATGACCACGTCGGCGGCGCGCAACCGGGAGACCACGGTCGCGTCGTACGGCGGCCGCCAGCCCTCCAGGATGCGGCTGCCGCAGGTCGTCGGCATACCCCGCGCGGTGAGCACGTCCTTGAGCGCGAGCGGGACGCCGGCGAGCGGTCCGAGCTTCTCCCCCGCGGCGCGGCGGGCGTCGATCGCGCGGGCGGCGGCGAGCGCGCCCTCGGCGTCGACGTGCAGGAAGGCGTGGACGGCCTCGTCGACCTTGGCGATGCGGTCGAGCGCGGCGAGAGTCGCGTCCTGCGCGGAGAGCTCACCGGCGGCGATCGCGGCCGCGGTCTCGGCGGCGGTCAGCCGGACGACGTCGTCGGTCCGCCGGGAACCGCCCACGGCGGCAGCGGCAGCGGCGACGGCGGGCGCGGCGGCGGGCGTTGAGGTGCTGGAAACGTCGGTCATGTGCGGCCTGGTGCCCCTCACTCGTCCGGATCGAGAATGCGCGGCACCCGGAACCGGCCCTCCTCGGCGGCGGGCGCACCGGCGAGGACGTCGGCGACCGGCAGCGACGGGCGGGTCACGTCCGCGCGGAAGACATTGGTCAGCGGCACGGCGTGCGAGGTCGGCGGGATGTCCGCGGCCGCCACCTCGGCGACCCGCGCGACGGCGCCGAGGATCGCCTCGAGCTGCGGCGCGAGCGCGTCGAGCTCGGCGTCGGACAGGGACATCCGCGACAGGCGGGCGAGGTTGGCTACCTCGTCCCGGGTGATCGCCATTCCGTGGACCCCTCGTGGGCGGTGGGCACAGGCCCGAGATCGGTCAGGTCGTCGCGCGCCGTCGTGCGGATGGGGCCGGTGGTGGCACCACCGGCGGCAGGCCCCTGCCGGCGACCCTGGCCGCGGCCCGACCGGCTTGGGGCCGGACGACTGCCGCGCCGGTTGCTGCCGGCGGTGACCTGCCGGCGAACACAACGTCGGCGTTCCCCACATCGTACGGCCCACCACCCCACGCCGACTCATCCGTGGCGGTTGGCGACACGACACGGGCGCGGCGGGTGTCGGTAGGGCGGCGCGACACGCGGGCGTGACGCGGCGGCCACCGTTCCGTCACGCTCCTTGCGCATGCTCGACCACATGTCGTACCTGCTCCGGCTCCTACTTCCCGATCATCCTGGTGTGCTGGGAGCGGTGGCCACGGCACTCGGTGCCGCCGGCATCGACATCGTCAGCCTCACCGTGGTGGAGCACACACCGGCCGGGGCGGTCGACGACCTGATCGTGCTCCTGCCCCCGGGCGGCCTGGCCGAGCGGCTGTTCACCGCGGCCCACTCCGTGCCCGGGGTCTCAGTCGAGTCGCTGCGGCCCTACCAGGCCGACGGCGCCGGGATCAGCGAGGACCTCGAACTCGTCGACGCGCTCGCCGAACGCCCCGCCGACGCCGTGGCCGTGCTGACCGACCTGGTCGCCGGGGTCTTCCACGCCGACTGGACGCTGCTGCTCGAGTACCTGGGGCCGGGCGACGTCCGGGTCCGGGAGGCCTCGGTGGGCGCGCCGAGCCTGGGCGGCGACGACCTCGGTGTTCCGGAGCGGGTGCGCCTCCCACTGCCCTGGCTGCCGCTGCGCGCGGCGCGTCGCGTCGTGCCGGACGACGGCGAGTTCCCGGCCCGCTGGGAGGCGGTCAACATGGAGCTCGCCGCGGCCCCGGTCGGGGATGAGCGGCTGGCCGTCCTGGTCGGTCGGCCGGGAGGCCCCGCGTTCCGGCCGTCCGAGGTGGCCCGGCTGGCGCACCTGGCCGGCATCGCCGCCACCCTCGCCCGCACGGCCGGCCGCTGACGGTGCCGGTGCCGGTGTCGGTGCCGGTGCCGCGGCGGCGGCGGCGAGCCACGGGGTGAGCAGCACCGCGGGCAGCGCGGGCGCGACGTGCCATCCCTGGGCCGCGTCCGCGCCGAAGCCGGCGAGCCGGCGCCATTCGACGGGGGTCTCCACGCCCTCGGCGACGACCCGCAGCCCCAGGTCGGCGGCCATCCGAACCACCGCGCGGACGAAGTCGGCGTCGCGGTCGGCGCCCGCCATCCGACCGATCACGGTCCGGTCGATCTTGATCTCCGCGAACGGCAGGCGCCGTAGCGCGTCGAGGGAGACCCGGCCGGTGCCGAAGTCGTCCAGGCTGACCCGCACGCCGAGGTCCGCGAGCTCATGCAGGGCCCCGGCCGGCTCGTCGCCGTCCGCGGTGACGGCGCCCTCGGTGACCTCGAAGGTCAGCGCCGCGGCCGGCAGACCGGTCTCGGCCAGCGCGGCCGCGACCGAACCGACGAAGCCGGGGTCGCGCAGGTCCCGCGCGGACGCATTCAACGCGACCGACACCGGGATCCCCGCCGCGTTCCACCGGGTGACCTGCGCGAGCGCGCGGCCCATCACCCACGATGTGATCGGGCGGATCAGGCCGGCGGACTCGGCGAGCGGGACGAAGACTCCCGGCAGCAGCAGCCCCCGGCTCGGGTGCCGCCAGCGCAGCAACGCCTCGACCCGGCGTACCCGCCCGTCGGCGATCTCCGCCTGCGGCTGGTAGTGCACCTCGAGCTGCCCGTGTTCGAGGGCGTAGCCGAGCTCGGCGGTGGTACGGGCCCGCAGCCGGGCGCGGCGGGCGTCGCGCGGGCCGTAGGCCTGGACCCCGAGCCGATGCTCCTTCGCCGCGTACATGGCGAGGTCCGCGCACCGCGACAGGGTGGGAAGGTCGCCGCCGTGGTCCGGGTAGAGCGCGACCCCGACGCTCGCGTCGACGTCGCAGAACTGCCCGTCGATCTCGTACGGGGCCCGCAGCACGCCACGGACGCGCCCGGCCACCTCGCCGACCACCGCCCCGGCCGCCTCGCCGGACGGCAGCGCGGGCAGCAGGACGGCGAACTCGTCGCCGCCCAGCCGCGCGACGACGTCACCGGGACGCAGCGCGGCGGTGAGCCGGGCGGCGGCGACCATCAGCAGCCGGTCGCCGACCTCGTGCCCCAGCCGGTCGTTGACCTTCTTGAACCGGTCCAGGTCGAGCAGCAGCAGGCCGACCCGGCTGCCGGTCCGCTCCGCCGCGCCGAAGCTGGCCGCCGCGCGTTCGGCGAACTCCGCCCGGTTCGGCAGCCCGGTGAGCCCGTCGTGGCGGGCCTCGTGTTCCTTCTGCCGGGAGAGCTCACCGACCCTGGCCACCAGCAGCAGCGCCGGCAGCAGCAGCGGCACCAGCCAGGCGCTACGCGCCGCGGCGACCACCACCAGCGGCGCGAGGGACAGCGTCGCCACCCCGCCCGCCACCCGACGCCGCAGTTCGGCGAGGGGATCCCGACCCCCGGCACCTCCGGACGCGGCACCGCCGGGCGTACCGCCCCGCCCCGCGCCGCCGCGGGGCACCGCCGGCCCGGCCGGGCGGGTACACGGGCCGAGCAGGTCGTCGACGGCGAACAGCGCGAGACCGGCGAACGCGACCGCGGGCAGCTCCCCGGCCCCGAGATCGGCCCCGAGGCCGTACCCGGCCGCCACGGCGCCCGCCACGCACAGCGCCAGCGAGCGGCGGCCGACCACCGCCATCACCCGCCTCGGGTGCGCGCCCCGCACCAGCTCCAGCAGGACGCCGACCACCAGGTGCACCGCCAGCGCGGGCGGCGCTCCCCAGCCGAGCAGCAACGCGAACAGGAAGGCCAACGTGAGATCGGCGCCACCGGTGCCCGGCCCGCCCGGCCCGCCCGTCCAACTCGGCCCGCCCTGGCGCCCCGAGCCACCCGAGCCACCTGGGACGCCCGGGGCGCCGGGCGGTGGACCGGCCGGCCCGGAGGGGCCCGGCAAGGCCGCCGCGCCGGCGGGCGCCGGCTGCGACCCGACGAGCAGCGCGAGCCCGGCGATCAGCGCGAAGGCCGCGCCCAGGTGGTCGAAGGCGCCGCGCCAGGCCCCGGCGACGGCGACCGCCGCGGCCGCCAGGCATCCCGCCGCGCCGAGCGCGACCCCCCAGCCGGCCGCTGGTTCCGGCGGCCCGCCGCCGGCTCGCGGGGCGGCGCGCATCAGCGGCGACCGGGACAGCCCCGCGTCGATCCCCCGACGCCTCGGGAACGGGCGCGCCTGGGCCCGGCCACATCGACGAGAACATGACGGAACATATGAGTGCTCACCGTGATGAACCTTTCGCTGCCAGGATGCGAAGGCTACCCGTCGGCATCCTCGAGCACGGCGAGCACCCTCGCCGCCTCCACTCCGTCACGGAGAAGGACGGCGAATCCGGCTTCGTCCAGCAGCGGGATTTTCAGCGTGCGGGCCTTGTCGTACTTCGACGCCCCCGGGTCGGCGCCGGCGACGACGAACGTCGTCTTCTTGCTCACCGAGCCAGTCACCTTGCCGCCGCGGGACTGCACCGCCTCGGTCGCGGTGTCCCGGCTCCAGTCGCCCAGGGTGCCGGTGATGACCAGTACGACGCCGTCCAGCGGCCCGGGGCCCTCGCCGGCGCCCTCGTCGGCCAGCCGGACCCCGCCCGAGGCGATCCGGGCGACGATGTCGCGGTGCCGCGGATCGGCGAACCAGTCGACCACCGCGTCGGCGATCTTCGGCCCGACACCGTCGACGGCGGCGAGCCGCTCGGCGGGCGCCGCCGCGATCGCGTCGAGGGAACGCAGCTCCCGGGCCAGCCCACGGGCGGCCGTCGGCCCGACATGGCGGATCGACAGCCCCACCAGCAGCCGCCACAGCGGGCGGTCGCGAGCCGCCGCCAGGCCGCGCAGGATCTGCTCGATCTTCTTGTCGGCGAAGCCGCGCAGGCCCTCGAAGGACTCCGGGGCCAGGTGGAAGACGTCACCGATGTCGTGGATCCGGCCCTCGGCGAGCAGGACCGTCGCCGTCTCGTAGCCGAGCCCGTCGATGTCGAGCGCGTTACGCGACGCCAGGTGGAACACCGACTCCCGCAGCTGCGCCGGGCACGAGACGGTGTTCGGGCAGCGGATGTCGACCTCGCCCTCGGGGCGGACCAGCTCGGTCGCGCACTCCGGGCAGTGCGTGGGCATCACGAACGCCCGCTCGGAGCCGTCCCGCAGGTCGACGACCGGGCCGACGATCTCGGGGATGACGTCGCCGGCCTTGCGCAGCACCACGGTGTCGCCGATCAGGACGCCCTTGCGGCCCACCTCGTCGATGTTGTGCAGGGTGGCCATCGCCACCGTCGACCCGGCGACCTTCACCGGCTCGAGCACCCCGAACGGGGTGACCCGGCCGGTGCGGCCCACGTTCACCTGGATGTCGCGCAGCCGGGTGGTGACCTCCTCCGGCGGGTACTTGAACGCGACCGCCCAGCGGGGCGCCTTCGAGGTCGCGCCGAGGCGGCGCTGCTGGCCGAAGTCGTCGACCTTCACGACGACGCCGTCGATCTCGTGCTCGACGTCGTGACGGTGCTCGCCCCAGCGCCGGACGAAGGCCAGCACATCCTCCACCGAGGTGAGCACCTCGTAACGGCCGGAGACCGGAAGGCCCAGCTCGGCGAGTCGCGCGTACGCGCCCGACTGGGACGACACCTCGAAGCCCCGGTGGGCGCCGAGGCCGTGCACGATCAGGTCGAGCGGGCGGCCGGCGGTGACCCGGGGATCCTTCTGGCGCAGCGACCCGGCGGCGGCGTTACGCGGGTTGGCGAACGGCGCCTTGCCCGCCTCGACCAGCGTGGCGTTGAGCTCGGTGAACCGCTCGGTCGGGAAGAACACCTCCCCGCGCACCTCGAGCAGCTCCGGCACGGCCGGGCCGCGCAGCTGGGACGGCACGCTCGCCAGCGTCCGCACGTTGGGCGTGATGTCCTCCCCCGTGCGGCCGTCGCCGCGGGTCGCCGCGCGGACGAGGCGGCCACCCTCGTAGACGAGGTCGACCGCCAGCCCGTCGATCTTCAGCTCGCACAGCCACGCGGTGACGGGCTGTTCCCGGGTGGCGCGCGCCGACCAGGCGTGGAACTCCTCGTCGCTGAAGACGTTGTCGAGTGACAGCAGCCGTTCCAGGTGCTCGACCGGGGTGAACAGCGTCGAGTAGGTGCCGGCGACCTTCTGGGTCGGCGAGTCCGGGGTGCGCAGCTCGGGGTACCGCTGCTCGATCGCCTCCAGCTCGCGCATGAGCGCGTCGTACTCCGCGTCGGCGACGGTCGGCTTGTCGAGCACGTAGTAGCGGTACGCGTGCTCCTCCAGCTCGCGGGCCAGCTCCGCGGCCCGGCCCCGCTCGTCGACACCCGGGCCACCGTCACCGCCGGCCGGACCGCTCTCGTCGCCGGCCAGGCCGACCTCATCCGCGGCCAGGCCGACCTCGTCCGCGCTCACTGTGGAGATTCCACCAGGACCCGCGCCCCCTCACGGCAGTGCCGCAGCGCGGCACGCGCGTCGCCCACACTCGCACTGGCCAGGCCACACGTGGGTGTCACGGCCACCACCTCCCCGAGCAGTTCCGGAGCGAACCCCAGCCGACGCCACAGGTCGACCGCCACCGCGACCGTACGACGGGGGTCCGACAGGTTCCGGGCCCCGTCCGTGGGCACCAGGCCGAACATCAGGCCGACCCCCGCCTCGACCGCCTCACCGATCTCGTCGTCCTGCGCCCGGGTGAGCAGGGTCGCGTCGAGGCCGACGAACCGGGCGCCGGCCCGCCGCAGCAGGTCGAGCGGCACGTCGGGCGCGCAGCAGTGCACCCCGGCCGCGGCGACCGCCGCCGCCCCGGTCACCGCGGACAGCACCCCGGCCAGCCGCTCGGTCGCCGGCCCCTCCTCGACGGCCGGCAGGACGGAGAAACCGCTCGGAGTGCGGATGTGACCGGCGAGCATCGCCGGCAGCGACGGCTCGTCGAGCTGGACGAGCAGCCGGGCGCCCGGGATCCGCCGCCCCAGGTCCGCCAGATGGGCGAGCAGCCCCTCGGTGAGCGCCTCGGCCAGGTCCCGGGCCGCGCCCTGGTCGGCGAGCGCCTTGTGCCCACGCGGCAGCTCGACCCCGCCCGCCAGCGTCCAGGGGCCGGCGGCCGACACCTTGAGTGGCCCGGTGTAGCCGGCGGCCGCCTCGGTGAACGCGTCCAGATCCCGGACGAGCAGGTCACGGGCCCGGCGCAGGTCCAGGCCGGGCCGGGCCACCAGCCGCCACCCGGACGGCTGGAGGTCGACCGGCAGGTCCACCAGCAGCGCGCACGAACGGCCGATGATGTCGGCGCCGACCCCGCGGCCCGGCAGCTCCGGCAGGAACGGCAGGTCCGGCACCTCCCCCAGGACGTACCGCGCGGCCTCGACCGGGTCGAGATCCGGCAGCGACCCGACCCCGGACGCCGTCCCGGGCGGCCAGGGGATGCCCGCCCGCGCGGCCGTCCCGTCGCCGCCCAGCGGTGCGACGCCCTTCCCCGGCTCGTCCCGGACCGGCTCCGGGCCCGCGCCCCGTTCGGTGGCAGACCACGTCATCACCACATCGACTCCTTAGATTCCGGCCGCGGCCCCAGGCCGCAGCCGGCGGACAACATCCGGCAACGCGCGGGAACCGCACCCGGCACGACTACCGGACACACGCCACAACCGCGCAGGCCAGACCAGGCCAGACCGGCCGCGCGGGCCGGGCACGCCGCAGGGTCCGGCGGGTCAGGCCGCCAGGGAGCGGATGCGCCCGCCGCCGAGCACCCGGTCGCCGTCGTAGAAGACCACGGCCTGGCCCGCCGCGGTACCGCGCACCGGCTCCGCCAGCCGCGCGTCGAGCTCGTCGCCCCGGGCCGTCACCACCGCGGGGACGACCCCGCCGTGCGCCCGGACCTGCGCGGTGCACGAGACCGGCCCGTCGTGCGGCCAGACGATCCGCTCCGCGACCAGACTGCGCATGTCCAGCGCGCTGGACGGGCCGACGGTCACCGTGGACGTCGCCGGGGAGATCCCCAGCACGTAGCGCGGACGGCCGTCCGGCGCGGGACGTCCCAGGCCGAGCCCCCGGCGCTGCCCGACCGTGAACGCGTACGCCCCGTCGTGCTCGCCGAGCGTCTCGCCGGTCTCCGCGTCGACGACCGGGCCCGGACGTGGCCCCAGCCGCTCGCGCAGCCAGGCCCCGGTGTCCCCGGAGGCCACGAAGCAGATGTCGTGACTGTCCGGCTTGTCGGCGACGGCGAGGCCACGACGCGCCGCCTCCGCGCGGACCTGCGCCTTCGTGGAGTCGCCGAGCGGGAACCGGGCCGCGGCGAGCTGCGCGGGCCGCAGGGTGCCGAGCACGTACGACTGGTCCTTCGCCGGGTCCACCGAGCGGCGCAGCGTGCCGTCCGCGTCCAGCCGGGCGTGGTGCCCGGTGACGACCGCGTCGAAGCCGAGCGCGAGCGCCTTCTCCAGCACCGCGGCGAACTTGATCCGCTCGTTGCAGCGCACGCACGGGTTGGGCGTGCGCCCGGCCGAGTAGTCGGCGACGAACTCGTCGATGACCTCGGTCTCGAAGCGCTCCGCGAGATCCCAGACGTAGAAGGGGATGCCGAGCACGTCGGCGGCTCGGCGGGCGTCGCGGGCGTCCTCGAGCGTGCAGCACCCGCGGGCGCCGACCCGGTCCGAGGCGGGTGAGCGCGACAGCGCCAGGTGGACACCGGTCACGTCATGACCGGCGTCGACGGCCCTGGCGGCGGCCACCGCCGAGTCGACGCCACCCGACATGGCCGCGAGCACCCTCATCCGGCTCACGATCCCACCCCTCGTCCACACCGCCGCACCCGGCGGGCACTCCCGCCGCCGGCTCCTCGACTCACCCCGCGCTCAGACCCGCGAGCTCACCGGCGCGGCTGGCGCGCTCCACCACCGGACCGATCACGGCGACCAGCGCGTCGACGTCCGCCGCCGCCGAGCCGTGCCCGAGCGAGAACCGCAGCGACCCGCGAGCGTGCGCCTCACCGGCGCCCATCGCCAACAACACGTGCGAGGGCCGGGCCACTCCCGCCGAGCAGGCCGAACCCGTCGAGCATTCCACCCCGTGCGCGTCGAGCAGCATCAGCAGCGAGTCGCCCTCGCAGCCGGGGAAGGTCAGGTGCGCGTTGCCGGGCAGTCGGCCGGGACCGGGGGCGGCGCCGTTGAGCGTCGCCCCGGGGACCTCGGACAGCACCCGGCGCACGAGGTCGTCGCGCAGCGAGGCCAGCCGGACCCGCTCGGCGGGCAGCTCGGCGGTGACGGCGGCCGCCGCCGCGGCGAACGCGGCCACTCCGGGAGTGTTGAGCGTCCCGGAACGGACGTCGCGCTCCTGCCCGCCGCCGTGCGCCAGCGGCTCCACCTCGACCCCGCGTCGCAGGAGCAGGCCGCCCACCCCCACCGGGCCGCCGATCTTGTGCGCACTGATCGTCAGCGCGTCCGCCTCGCTGGCGGCGAACGACATCTCGATCTGCCCGAACGCCTGGACGGCGTCGGTGTGGAACGGGATGTCGCGGGCGTGGGCGACCCGGGCCAGCTCGGCGACCGGCTGGATGGTGCCCACCTCGCTGTTCGCCCACATCACCGAGACGAGCGCGACCGAGGCCGGATCGGACTCCACCGCGGCGCGCAGCACCTCCGGGGCGACCAGGCCGGTCTCGTCGACCGGCAGCGGCTCCAGCACCGCCCCCTGCCGTCGGGCCAGCCAGGACGCGGTGTCCAGCACCGCCGGGTGCTCCACCGCGCTGACCAGGATCCGGCGCCGGCGCGGGTCGGCGGCGCGGCGCGCCCAGTACAGGCCCTTGATCGCCAGGTTGTCGCTCTCCGTGCCACCCGCCGTGAAGATCAGGTCGGACGGCCGGGCGCCCAGCACCTCGGCCAGTGACTCCCGCGACTCCTCGACGATCCGGCGGGCACGCCGACCGCCGGCGTGCAGCGATGAGGCGTTCCCGGCGTCCGTCAGCACGGCGGTGAACGCCGCGACGGCCTCCGGGCGCATCGGCGTGGTCGCCGCGTGGTCGAGATAGGTCACGTCTGTAGAGGGTAGCCGCCGCCCGGGCACCCCACCCGTCCTCGGGACGACCGCCCGCCCCGGCTCAGAAGTCGCCGGCACCGCGCCGCAGGTCGGTGAGCAGCTCGACGAGGTCCCGCACGCCGCTGTCCGGAAGCCCGGGGTCGGCGAACACGGTGTCGTTGAGCTTCTCGGTGGCCGCGAGCGCCGTCACCCGCCCGTCCTCGGTGATCTCGGCGAGAATCGCGCGCCGGTCCGTCGGATGCGGCAGGCGGCGCACCTGCCCGCGGGCCTCCAGCCTGTCCACCGCGCTGGTGACACTGGTCGGGTGCACCTGGAGCAGGCTCCCGATGCGGCTCAGCGGCAGTGAGCCCTTACGGCTGAACAGCAGCAGCATGAGCAGCTCGTAGCGGGCGAAGGTGAGGTCGAGGGGCCGCAGGACCTCGTCGACGCGGGCGAGCAGGATCTGCTGCGCGCGCATGAGCGAGGTGACGGCGGCCATCCCGTCCGCGACGGGCCCCCATCCATGGGCGGTCCACTGCCGGTGCGCCTCCGCGATCGGGTCGGTCGGAAGCGGTTTCGGCTGTGACACGGGTGCAATTCTCCAGGACGGGACGTCGGGCCGGCGGACCATCAACGGCAGAGCCATCAACGATAGCCATTCCGGCGTACGGCCGTCGCACCCGGGAACGGCGATGCCGGCGACGTTGACGATGCCGGCAACATGAAGGCCACACAGCGCGCCTGGATGAGCCTCCCCCGCCGCGCGCCGCTGACCCCGCGCCGGCGGCGGCATCGGCACCGGCCCGCGGTCACGTCGTCAGATGTTACGCCTGTACTGTCCGCCGACCTCGAAGAACGCCGCGCTGATCTGGCCTAGCGAACACACCCGCACGGCGTCCATCAGCACCTCGAAAGTGTTGCCGCCGGCCGCGGCGACCTGCCGCAGCCGCTCCAGCGCCTGCTGGGCGGGCTCGCGGTTGCGGCTGGTGAAGTCCGCCAGGCGGCGCAGCTGGGACTGCTTCTCCTCCTCGGTGGCCCGGGCGAGCTCCAGCGGGCCGGCTCCCTTCTCGTCGGCGTCCGGCCCGATGAAGGTGTTCACCCCGATGATCGGCAGGGAGCCGTCGTGCTTGCGCCGTTCGTAGAGCATCGACTCGTCCTGGATGCGCCCGCGCTGGTAGCCGGTCTCCATCGCGCCGAGCACACCGCCCCGCTCCGAGATCCGTTCGAACTCGGCCAGCACCGCCTCCTCGACGAGGTCGGTCAGCTCGTCGATCACATACGAGCCCTGCAACGGGTTCTCGTTCCCGGCGAGCCCCCACTCCTGATCAATGATCATCTGGATGGCCAGCGCCCGCCGCACGGACTGCTCCGTGGGCGTCGTCACAGCCTCGTCGTAGGCGTTGGTGTGCAGGCTGTTGCAGTTGTCGTAGATCGCGCACAATGCCTGCAACGTCGTCCGGATGTCGTTGAAGTTCATCTCCCGCGCGTGCAGCGACCGGCCCGAGGTCTGCACGTGGTACTTGAGCTTCTGGGAGCGCTCCGCCGCGCCGTAGCGCTCGCGCATCGCGACCGCCCAGATCCGCCGGGCCACCCGGCCGATCACGCTGTACTCGGCGTCCATGCCGTTGGAGAAGAAGAACGACAGGTTCGGCGCGAAGTCGTCGATCCGCATTCCGCGCGCCAGGTAGGCCTCGACGTAGGTGAACCCGTTGGCGAGGGTGAACGCGAGCTGACTGATCGGGTTCGCCCCGGCCTCCGCGATGTGGTAGCCGGAGATCGAAACCGAGTAGAAGTTCCGGACGCGGTGATCGATGAACCATTCCTGCACGTCCGCCATGCAGCGCAGGGCGAACTCCGTCGAGAAGATGCAGGTGTTCTGGCCCTGGTCCTCCTTGAGGATGTCCGCCTGGACGGTGCCGCGCACGTTCGCCAGCGCCCAGGCCGCCACCTCGGCCGTCTCGGCCGCCGACGGCTCGCGCCCGTGCTCCGTCCGGAACAGCTCGAGGCGCTGGTCGATCGCGGTGTTGAGGAACATCGCCAGGATCGCCGGCGCCGGACCGTTGATCGTCATCGAGACGCTCGTCGTCGGCGAGCACAGGTCGAAGCCCGCGTACAGCGCCTTCATGTCGTCCAGCGTCGCCACCGACACTCCGGACGTCCCGACCTTTCCGTACACGTCCGGTCGGGGGCCCGGGTCACGCCCGTACAGCGTGACCGAGTCGAACGCGGTGCTCAGCCTGGTCGCCGGCGAGTCGGCGGAGAGCAGGTGGAACCGCCGGTTCGTGCGGAACGGGTCGCCCTCGCCGGCGAACATCCGCGCCGGCGCCTCACCGGCCCGCTTGTACGGGAACACGCCCGCGGTGAACGGGAAGAGCCCCGGCAGGTTCTCCCGCCGCAGGAACCGGACGAGACTGGCGTCGTCGTCGATCCGCGGCACCGCCACCCGGGGCACGGCCGTACCCGACAGCGTCGTGCGCCGCAGCGGGGTGCGGATCTCCCGGTCGCGCACCGTATAGACCATCTCCTCGCCGGAACGCTCGGCGACCAGGGCGGGCCAGCCGTCGAGCAGGTCGCGGGTCCGCGCGTCCAGCGCCGCGTCGGCTTCGTCCCGCAGGCTCCGCAGCCTCGTCAGCGCGCCGCCGGAGCCGTTCGGGCTGGAGCCGTTCGAGCCGGCCTGATCCGGCTCGACGCCGTCGAGCTCGGCGAGCGCCGTGGACAGGTGCTGGCGCCGGCGGGCGAGCTCGGCCTGCTCCTCGGTCCGCGCGTGATAGCCGCGCACCACATCGGTGATCTCCGCGAGGTAGCGGACCCGCGCCGGCGGCACCACCGTCGTCAGCCCCGAGGAGACCCGGACGTCCACCACCGGCAGCCGGCCGGGCACCACGCGCAGCCCGCGCTCGCGCAGCAGGTCACGCAGGAACTGGTAAAGAGCGGTCACGCCGTCGTCGCTGAACCGCGCGGCCGAGGTGCCGAACACCGGCATCTCGTCCCAGGAGGAGCCGAAGTCCTCCCGGTTGCGCACCATCTGCCGGGCGACGTCGCGCCGCGCGTCCTCCGCGCCCCGGCGCTCGAACTTGTTGACCGCCACGACATCGGCGAAGTCGAGCATGTCGATCTTCTCGAGCTGGGAGGCGGCTCCGTACTCGGGGGTCATCACGTACATCGAGACGTCACAGAAGGGCACGATCGCCGCGTCGCCCTGGCCGATGCCCGGCGTCTCCACAACGATCAGGTCGTACCCGGCGGCCTTGCAGGCCGCGATGATGTCGGCGAGGTGCTCGGGCAGCTCGCGCCCCGCGCCGCGGGTGGCCAGCGAGCGGAAGAACACCCCGCTGCCCGCACCGCCGGTGTCGTCGCCACCGTCGGCGGCGGCATCGGCCACGGGCGCACCGCCGAGGAAGCCGGCTCCCAGCGCGTTCATCCTGATCCGGTCGCCGAGCAGCGCACCACCGCCGCGCCGCCGGGTGGGGTCGACCGCGAGGACCGCGATGCGCAGTCCGTCGCCCTGGTCGAGGCGGAAGCGGCGCAGCACCTCGTCGGTGAGCGACGACTTCCCGGAACCGCCGGTACCGGTGATACCGAGGACCGGCACCACCGGTCCGCTCTCGGCCGCGTCGCGCAGCGCGGCGGCCAGCGCCGGGTTCCGGCCGTCTTCGAGCACCGTGATCGCCCGGGCCAGCGCGGACTCGTCGCCGGCCCGCACCGCCTCGGCCGCCGGCGGGCGGGCGGCGAGATCGACATCGCCGTCACGGACGATGCTGTTGACCATCAGGTGCAGGCCGAGCCGCTGCCCGTCCTCCGGGGAGAAGATCCGCGCGACGCCACGCGAGTGCAACAGGGCGATCTCGTCCGGCACGATGACCCCGCCACCGCCGCCGTACACGCCGATGTGCCCGGCGCCCCGCTCCCGCAGCCGGTCCACCAGGTAGCTGAAGTACTCGACGTGACCGCCCTGGTAGGACGAGATCGCGACCGCCTGGGCGTCCTCCTGGATCGCCGCCGTCACGATCTCGTCGACGCCCCGGTCGTGACCGAGGTGGATCACCTCGGCCCCCTGGGCCTGCAGGATCCGGCGCATGATGTTGATCGCCGCGTCATGGCCGTCGAACAGCGACGCCGCGGTGACGACGCGCACCGGCCAGACGGGCACGTGCAGGGCGGGGGCCTGCTGGCCCACCACGGTGACTGCGCTCATGAGGCTTGCTCCCGAGGACGGTACGCGGACACCAACGACCGTCGTTGGCACTCCGATAGTAGGACGTCCATTTAACTGGGGCCACCGAGACCAGGGACGTGAGGCCGACATACGAGCGTCAAACCCGTCACACAGCAGCGGACGGGTGATCGCGATCTGGGGACGCGCCCAGCCGAGGGTCCCTCCGGACCGGGGATCCGGGGCTCCAGGCCCGAGGCGGATCTCGCGGGTCCGGTCCCGGCCGCCGGTCCGCCAGGCGCGACCGTGGCGGGTGAGTGAGTCCATGGACTCGCTCCGCGGCACACTTCGCCCAGACCGATCCTGGGGCGGGGCGCGAACTCCGCGCCAGCCGGAACAACCCGGAAATGCAGGTGGGGGCTGCTCCCGGCCACAGCCAGAAACAGCCCCCACCAAAAGAAGTCCGGCGGCGTCCTACTCTCCCACGCAGTCACCCACGCAGTACCATCGGCGCTGAAGGGCTTAGCTACCGGGTTCGGAATGGAACCGGGCGTTTCCCCTTCGCTAAAACCACCGAAACACTATCAGACCCGACCGAAACCGGTCGCAGCCCGAGAACCGCACAGTGGACGCAGAACAGCAGAATCTTTGTGGTCAAGCCCTCGGCCTATTAGTACCGGTCAGCTCCATGCGTT